>PHEV01000208.1 GCA_002843035.1 Actinobacteria bacterium HGW-Actinobacteria-5
ACGGCCATGCCGTTGGCCATCACCAGCACCCAGACCAGCAGGTAGCCGTAGCGGGCGCCCGCGGTCAGATTCGCGGCGACGTTGCCCGGGTCGACGTAGGCGATCGCGGCGACGAAGGCCGGTCCCCACAGCCAGGACCACCGGCGTCGATGCGGCTCAGCCGCCTCGACATCGGCGACGGGGGTCGCCAGGGCACCGTTCTTCACGAAAGTTAATCTAGCTGAACTTTCTGTGGGGTCAGGTGAGATCCCTGAGCGTGGCCTTGACAGTGACGTTACGTCACATGGTCGGCTGGGGTCGTGCGCGTCAAGGAACTGGCCGATCTGGCCGAGACGACGGTCAGAACCGTCCGCTACTACCACCACGTGGGGCTGCTCCCCGTCCCGCCGACCCGGGGCGGCGTGCGCGAGTACAACCTCTACCACCTGGCCCGACTGCTGCGGATCCGGTGGCTGGCCGAGTCGGGACTGCCGCTGGCGGCGATCAGCGATGTGGTCGCCGATCCGGGCGTGCCTGCCTCGCCCAACGCGGCGGACGAACTGCGTGAGGCCCTGGCGTCCGTGGACGCGCGCATCGCCCGGCTGCGCCGGCAGCGCGATCAACTCGCCGACCTGCTGGAGTCGGCCCGGCTCGGCCGGCGCCTGACTCCGCTGCCGGAGCGGGTCGCCGCACTCTACGACCGGTTCGCCGCACTGATGCCCAGCGAGCCGGCACGCCACGCGCTGGAGGCCGAACGTTCGATGATGGTCTTCCTCGCGGTGCACGGGCTGCTCCCGGCGAGCCTGGACGACCTCCTCGGCGAACTCGAGACCGACGACGAGATCGACACGGTGGAGCTGTTCAGCGGTCTTGCCGTGCTCGCCACCCTGTCCGGACCCGACGCCGAGGCCACCCTCGATCGATTGCTGGCCATCACCGCCTCGATGATCGACCGGCACGTCGGGGCGATCACGCGGATGGCCGCAGACCTGCCCCAGGGACTCGCCGGAGCCGCCCTGTGGAGCCTGGTCCGGCGCCTGACCCGGGTTGCCTACCCCGCCCCTTCGCAGCAGCGCTACCTCGACCTGGTGGTCGATCAGCTCCTCTCCGATCGCCGGATCTTCGTCGACCCCCTCCTCGCACCAGTGGAAGGACTCCAGTGAGCCACCATCCCCTTCATGCCGTCGTGGACGGTCCTTCCCCGGACGAGCCGCTGATCCACCTGGACGCGGTCGCCAAGCAGTACGGCTCGGGCGAGGCCAGGGTGGACGCGCTGCGCGGTGTCGATCTGAGCGTGCCGGCCGGCCAGTTCGTCGTGGTGCTCGGACCGTCCGGCTCGGGCAAGACCACGCTGATGAACCTGATCGGCGGAGTGGAGTCCCCCACCGCGGGCACCATCACCGTGGCCGGCCACGACCTCGCGAGCGCCGACGACAAGTCCCTGACCGAGTACCGGCGCACCCACCTGGGCTTCGTGTTCCAGTTCTTCAACCTGATCCCCACGCTCACCGCGCTCGAGAACGTCGCCCTGGTCGCGGAGCTGGTCGGCGCACCCCGGACCCGCGCCCGTGATGTCCTGGCCGAGGTCGGGCTGCGCGACCGCGCGGACCACTTCCCCGCCGCGATGTCCGGCGGCGAGCAGCAACGGGTCGCGATCGCCAGGGCGCTGGTGAAGGAACCCGCGGTGCTGCTCGCCGACGAGCCCACCGGCTCCCTCGACCTCGACACCGGACGCCAGGTGCTGGCCGCGCTGCACCGCGCCTGCCACGACGGCGGCCGGACCGTCCTGCTGGTCACCCACAATTCGGCGATCGCCGCGACCGCCGACCGGGTCCTGCACCTCGGCTCGGGACGGCTCGAGGACGACCAGCTGAATCCCCGGCCGGTTCCGCCGGAGGAGGTGGCCTGGTGAGCATCCTGGGTCGCACCCTGTGGCGCGATGCCCGGGCCCGCGCCGGCCAGTTCATCGCGCTCACCGTGACGGTGGCCCTCGGTGTCGCGCTGTTCGGAGCCTCCTATGACGCGTTCGGGTCGCTCACGGCGTCCTACCGCGGCCTGTACGACCGGCTCGCCATGGCGGACCTGATCGCCACCGGCGGGCCGACCGGCCAGATCGCGGACGAGGGGCGCCGCCTGGACGGGGTCGCCGCAGCCAGCGCCCGCACGGTCGGCGAGACCGCGATGAAGGTCGGCGACCACCGGCAGTACGCGCGGATTGTCGGCCTGCCCTCGGATGGCAATCCTGCCGTGGACAAGGTGATGGTCCTCAGCGGCACCGGCCTCGACCCGACCCGTTCCGACCAGGCGCTCGTCGAACAGCACCTGGCCGGGGCCCTCGGCCTCGAGCCGGGTGCGACGGTGGACGTCGCGACAGCGACCGGATGGGCCACCCTGCACGTGGCCGGAATCGTCGCCTCCCCGGAGTACCTGTGGCCGGCGCGCAGCCGGCAGGAGCCGATCGTCCCGTTCGACCAGTGGGGCGTCCTGTTCGCCACGCAGAAGGTGGTCGACGAGCTTCCGGCCGGCCAGGTCGAGCAGCAGGCCTTGTTCGTGCACACGACCGACGCCCCCGCCGACACCGACGCCCGCCTGCGGGAGCTCGCCCTCGGCCTCGGAGCATCCTCCACCCAGACCCTGGCCGAGCAGCCGTCCGAGGCGACCCTGAACGAGGACATCACCGGGTTCGGCGAGATGTCGGTGGCCTTCCCTGTGCTGTTCCTGCTGGCCGCGGGGCTGGGGGTCTCCGTCCTGCTGAGCCGGCTGATCGCGCAACAGCGCAGCCAGATCGGCGTCCTCCGCGCCAGCGGTTTCGCCCGGTCGCGGATCCGGCGCCACTACCTCTCCTTCGGGCTCGCCGTCGGGATCGTGGGGTCGGTGCTGGGTGCCGTCGTCGGCGCCCTGGCCGCGGCCAGCATCACCCGGCTGTACACCGCGGCGATCTCCGTGCCGGTGACCGTGATCGAGGTCCGTCCACTGACGGTGGCGATCGGAGTGCTGATGGGCCCGATCGCCGGCGGGATCGCCGCGTACCTGCCCTCCGCCCGGGCGGCCCGGATCGAGCCGGCCGAGGCGATGCGGGGCAATGTCCCGGCCGGAGGCGGACGGCTCAGCTGGGCGGAGCGGCTGGTTCCGCCGCTGCGGCGACTCCCCGTCCGCTGGCTGGCGGCCCTGCGTGACCTGGGACGCAACCCGCGCCGGTCGATCTCGACCGTGATCGGGGTCGCCCTTGCCGCGATGCTGGTGCTGGTCTCGTGGGGGATGATCGACACGGTCCAGATCCTGCTCGGGCAGCAGTTCCTCACCGTGCAGCACCAGGACGCCACCGTGCAGCTGATGCAGCCTCGTCCGGTCGACGACCTGAGCCGGCTCGACGTCGATGGGGTCAGCGCCGTCGAACCCGAGCTGTCCACCCCGGTGACGCTGATCAACGGCGGGCACCGGTACGCGACCACCCTGACCGGCCTGAGGCCGGACACGACCATGCACACCTTCGCCAGCTCCGGCGGAACCGCCCTGACCCTGCCCGCCAGTGGCGGCGTCCTGCTCGCCACGCCGCTGCGGCCCATCCTCGATGTGGCCGTCGGTGACACGATCGAGGTGGACGCCGGCAGCGGGCACACCGCGCGGCTGAGGGTGGCGGGCTTCACCGAGGAGCCCCTGGGAGCGTTCGGCTACGCGTCCCTTGCGACCGTGTCCGCGCTCACCGGGCAGAGCGGCCCCACGATGACGGTGAGTAGCGCCCTGGTGCGTTTCGAGCCGGGCGCGGATCGTGCAGCCGTGATCACCCGGCTCACCGGCGTGGAAGGTGTGGCGGTCGCGCTGGACGCCCAGGAGCTCTACGACCTCGCCCAGAAGTTCATGGGCCTGTTCTACGTCTTCGCCGGCGTGATGCTGGCCCTGGGCGCGGTCATGGCGTTCGCGCTGATCTTCGTCACGATGACGACCAATGTCTCCGAGCGGGCGGTGGAGTTGGCGTCCCTGCGCACGCTGGGAATGTCACGACCGAGGGTGTCTCGGCTGGTCACGGCGGAGAACCTGATCCTGATCGTGGTCGGGCTGGTCCCGGGTCTGGCGCTGGGCTACGCCACTGCGGCGGCCTTCATGTCGTCGTTCTCCTCCGACCTGTTCCAGTTCGACCTGCGGATCAGGCCGGCCACCTTCGTGATCACTGCGGCCGCGATCCTTGCCGTCGGGCTGGTCAGCCAGGTGCCGGCCTTGCGCAGCATCGGACGCATCGACCTGGGTCTTGCGACCAGGCAGCGCGCCAGCTGAGGGCGAGGGTCAGCCGGCCATCCAGCGCAGCTCGCGGGCGTAGGTCGCGCCGTTGGGGTGGGCCCGGACGGCCTCAAGGAACGTCAACTGCTCACCGGCCACCACGCGGCGGGCCGCCTGGGCCGGAGACCACTCCGCCGCAACCATGGCGGCGGCGATGTGGGGCTCGTCCACCCCGACGCCCGCGTGCAGCCAGGCCACCATCTCGTCCGGGGTGAAGCCGTGGCCGGCCCAGCCGGCGGCCAGCTCGTCCGCGCGTCGCACCCCCAACCGCCTGAGCGCCTGTTCGAACTGCTCGATGTCTGCCACGGCCCTGCTCCCACCTTGCGTCAACGTACGGGGTCCAGCTTCGACCTTCGCGAAG
>PHEV01000024.1 GCA_002843035.1 Actinobacteria bacterium HGW-Actinobacteria-5
CCGCGACGCCGCCGCCTACGACGGCCACGGTCGGCGTCCCCGCCGCCGCGACGGCTGCGCCGGCCGGCCGCCCGGCCGGCTCTGCGGGGTGCCGCACGGCACGCGGATCCCGTCCCGGGAGCCAGCTCCTCATTCGCGCACCTCCCGTCGTCCCAGAGCCTTCCAGGTGATGATCACCGCGGTGACCAGGGCGAACCCGAACCCGAAGTCCTCGATCGGGATGCTGAACGGGAACCGGATGCCGAGGAACATCCCGGGGGTGTAGCGCACCACCGGATCGTCGAGCCGGGTCAGCCAGCCGTCCACGAAGACCTGGAAGAAGAAGATGATCGCCATCGCCAGCCAGTACTGGAGGCTGCGGAAGATGCCCGTCCGCGCCCAGAACAGCTCGATCGCCACCACGACCAGCACCGCGGCCAGCGTCGCCATCGTGTACTCAGCCATGTTCGGCCCCCTGTCGCTGCGCCGGCTTCACCGCGCGGCGTCGACGTTCCAGCACGGTGCCGACCGCCTCGTAGGTGAGCAGGCCGCAGATCGGGATGACCACGAAGAACACCAACTCCTCCACCGGCACGCCGCCGGGCAGAATCCAGCCGGTGGTCTGGGTCGGGCTGTAGCTCCAGTGGCCGCGTGCGATCGCGATCGCGTCCCAGACGAAGAACACGACCACCGTCGGGGCCAGGGCCAGCACCAGCCGCAGCGGACGCCGGTACACCCGCGCCCGCAGCCAGAACTCCAGCGGCAGGGTGAGCAGCAGGCAGCCCGCCAGCACCAGCAGGTAGGCGGACGTCATCGCGCCACTCCCGACATCAGGCGGCCCTCCGCGGGCCGAGCAGTAGTGCCCCGGCCGTGGTCACGGCCTTGCGCCAGGTCGGCACCCGGGCCCGGCCGGAGAACACGTCGTAGCCGCGCGCCTCGATCCGGTCCAGGATCTGCGAGTACAGGTCGAGCGCCGTCCCGACGCACCGAGCCGAGGCCGGCGGCAGCATCGGCACCCCGGTGCGGGCCAGCGCGTACAACTCGCGGTTGCGGCCGATCTCGAAGGCCATCGCCTCCCGCCAGGGCTGGTCGACCGTGCGCCGCCACGGGTCGGCCCCGAAGCGGGCCAGGTCGTCGGTGGGCAGGTAGACCCGCCCGCGACCGAGGTCCTCGCCGACGTCCCGCAGGAAGTTGGTCAGCTGGAACGCCAGTCCCAGTGCGCGCGCCGGCTCGAAGGCCTGCGCAGTGAGCGGCTCGAGAATGGGCAGCATCATCTCGCCGATCACGGCGGCCGAGCCCTCCATGTAGCCGCACAGGTCCTCCCAGGTGGCGTAGTCGGTGACGCTCAGGTCCATCTCCATCGCGCCGAAGAACCGGTCGAAGCACTCGGTGTCGATCCCGGCCTCATGGACGGTGTGGGCGATGGCGGCAAGGACGGCGTCCGGGGGATCCCCTGCGATGGCGGCGTCGAATCCGGCACGGAACCTGGCGAGCACCGACGTGGTCGCCGCCACGTCGCCGGTGGTGGCGCCGTCGGCGTCGACGATGTCGTCGGCCAGCCGGCACAGTGCGTACACCGCATACACGTGCCTGCGCTGCGGCGCCGGCAGCAGGGCCGTTCCCCAGTAGTAGGTGGTGCCGTAGGCGCGGGTCAGCCGCGCGCATTCGGCGTAGCCGGCGTCGAGATCGGTGCCGCTCACGACCGGCCTCCCAGGTACGCGCCGACCCGCTGCGCGGCCAGTTCGCCGCTGACCAGCACCATCGGCACGCCCACCCCCGGCGTGGTGCCCGACCCGGCGAAGAACACCCCTGGCAGCCGGGGCTCGACGTTGGACGGACGGAACGGCCCGGTCTGGAAGAAGGTGTGCGCGAGGCTGAACGGGGTGCCCATCGCCATGCCCTGGGCCGCCCAGTCCATCGGGGTGACCAGCCGCTCGGTGACGATGTCGTCGGGGTAGCCGTTCCTCGCAAGGAAGTGGTGCAGCCGCTCCCGCGCCGGGCCCCGCTCGGCCGTCCAGTCGATGTCGGCGCCGAGGTGCGGCACCGGCTCGAGCACGTACAGCGTGCTGTGCCCCTCGGGAGCGGCGGCGGGGTCGTCGAGGCTGTGGACGGTGACCAGGCGGGACGGGTCGCTCATCAGCTGCTTGCGCGTGACCAGCTCCTCGAAGGAGCTCTCCCAGGCCTCGGCGAAGTGGATGTTGTGGTGCGCGACCCCCGGTCGCGGCGTTCCGCGCACGCCCACGTGCCAGACCAGGGCGGACGGCGACCAGGCCGCCTTCGCGAGGCCGCGCGGTGGGGCGAGGTCGGGCAGCAACTGCCGGTAGGCGGTGGGCAGATCGAGGGTGACCACGACCGCGTCCACGGCGATCCGCTCACCGCCGGCGACGACGCCGGCGAGCTTGCCCGAGCTGTCCTGGATCAGCCCTGTCACCGGGCAGTCGTAGCGCAGGTCGGCTCCGGCTGCGGAGAGCGCACCAGCGAGCGCGGTCGGGACCGCCCGCATGCCGCCCTCGGGAAAGTAGACCCCCCGGATACAGTCCATGTAGGTGATCACCGCGTAGATCGCCAGCGCCTCCGCGGGCGCGAGGCCCGCGTACATCGCCTGGAAGGTGAACAGCCGCACCAGCCGGTCGTCGCGGAACCACCGCCGGACCGCCTTCTCCAGGCTGGAGAAGCCGCCCAGGCCGAGCAGGCGCGCAGCCGCCTTCGGGCTGGCCAGCAGGTCGAGCGGGGAGTCGAAGTTGCGCTCGATGAAGTTCGGCATCTCGAGCGCGTAGAGCTCCTCCAGCCACGCCACGAACCCGGGCAGGGCCACCGCGTCCGAGGCCAGCCCCCTGCGCCGGATCTCCGCCACCTGGTCGGAGGCGTTCGCGCGCACCAGCAGCTGCGACCCGTCGGCGTACAGCGCCCGGTAGGCCGGGTCGAGGCGGCGCAGCGGGAGCAGTTCCTCCCGGTTCGCGCCGATCCGGGAGAACGCCCGGTCGAGCAGGTCCGGCATGGTCAGCACGGTCGGGCCAGTGTCGAAAGTGAAGCCGGCCTGGACCAGCGTGCCCGCCCGGCCGCCCGGTCCGCCGTCCCGCTCCAGGACGACCACATCGTGCCCGTCGGCGACCAGCTGCGACGCCGCCGACAACCCTGCGAGGCCGGCGCCAAGGACCGCGACGCGGCTCATCCGGCACCCCCGCGGTGTTGGCAGGCAGCGCGCAGCGCGGGAGCGGAGCGCGCTGTCGTGTTCATGCGTCCCGCCAGGCGACCCGCCGGGCGAGGGCTTCGAGTCCCGGAACCGCGGCGCGGTCGATCGCCGGATCTTCCAGGGCGAGGACGGCGGCCGAGACAGCCTCCCGGATCATCGTCTCGACGTCCGCGATCACGCCGGACGTGACGAGTTCCTTCTGCAGGGCGCCCACCAGGCGTCCGGACGCGTGGCCGTCGGCAGCCCGCCGCAGCAGGCGCCGCCACCGTGGCGAGAACCGCTGCTCGGCCAGCGCCATCAGCACGGTCGGCTTGCCGGCGACGATGTCGTCGCCGACCGGCTTCCCCGTCGTCGCGGAGTCGCCGATCACGCCCAGGATGTCGTCGCGCAATGCGAACGCCTCCCCGACGGCCACCCCGTACCGCTCCAGCGCAGCCAACGTTCCCGAGTCGGCTCCGGCCGCCACCGCACCGAGCTGGAGCGGGCGCCACACCGTGTACGCACCCGACTTCGCCCGGGCGACCTCACGTGCGTGCGCGAGGTCGCGGCGCCCGTTCGCCGCCCCCACCAGATCGCGACCCTGCCCCATCATCAGCTCGACGCACAGCGTCCGCCACACCTCCTGCAACGGCCGCGGCAGCGTGGCCACCAGGAGGCCGGATTCGCTGTGGGAGAGGTCGCCGGCGAGGATCGCGATGTTCTCCCCGTAGCGCTGCGGGTCGCCGATGCCGTGCAGCCGCAGGTGCTGCTCGCGGGCGCTGGCGTGCACCGACGCGTGCCCCCGCCGGGTCTCGGAGCCGTCCATCACGTCGTCGTGGATCAGCGCGAACACGTGCAGCAGCTCCAGGGCAGCGCCGACCGTGACCAGGTCGGCGTGGCCGATGCCCGTCCGCTGGCCGCCGGCGGCCACCCAGCCCCAGTGCGCCATCCGTGGACGGAAGCGCTTGCCACCCGAGTGCACCATGCCCTCGAGCAGCTCGATCACCGAGTCGGTGTGCAGCACGCCCTCCCTGGGGACGACGGCGGAGGCCAGGTCGGCCCACATCGTCCGCAGCGACTCGATCGTCTGGGTGATCCGGTCCTCGACCGCCGCCACCGTGGCATCGTCGCCGGGCGCGGGGGCCTGGAGCCCGGGCCGGTGCCGGGCGGATGAGTGGATCAGGGTCATGCCGCTCCCGCCTTTCCGATCGCCGCATCGAGCAGCGGAACCTGGAGCGCGCACCACGGGCTCAACAGGGCCGGCGCCGTGTCGGCGATCCGGCTCAGGTCGTCCCAGCGGATCCAGGCCGTCTCACACACCTCGGCCGGGTCCGGACGCACCGTCTCGGCGAGACGGCCCACCCAGACCGGGCACGCCTCGTTCTCCACGATTCCGGACGCGTCGACCGCGCGGTACCCGAAGTCCGGCAGCACGAGCTGGAGCCCGCCGACGGCCGCGCCGAGTTCCTGGCCCACCCTGCGACGCACGGCGTCCTCCATCGACTCCCCCGGTCGTGGGTGACCGCAGCACGAGTTCGTCCAGACGCCGGGCCAGGTGACCTTGCCCAGCGCGCGCCGGGTCAGCAGTACCCGGCCGTGCTCGTCGAACAGGTAGCACGAGAAGGCGAGGTGGCGGGGGGTGCGATCGGTGTGCACGCTCATCCGCGACGCCGTCCCGCACGGGCGGTCGTGGTCATCGAGGAGCACCACCAGGTCTTCCTCCTGTGCAGCCACCACGCTCCCACCTCTGCTCATCGTTCGGTTCGGGTCGTAGCTCTCGGACGTCTTCTGCACGGTTACCTCAGTGGTGGACGTGGACGAGGCCAGGCTGTCCAACCCGCCGGAGCCAGATCAACCCCGTCACGGTCAGCACAACTGCGGCGGCGACGGCCGCGGCCGCACCGGTGAGGACCGAGGACGGCTCGCCGGCGATGCGCCCGACGGCGATCCAGAACAGGCCCCAGGCCATCGCCAGGGCCACGCCCAGGCGGGCGTCCAGGAGCCGGGCGAGCAACACCCCGATCACCGCAGCGACCGCGAGAACTCCGACCGCCCACAGTTCTGCGACCTCGAGGGGGGGATTGACGCCGGAAGCGACCAGCGTGGCGGTGATGTTCGCTGCGGTGGCGATCGAGACCCAGCCCAGGTACAACCCGAAGGTGCCGTCCACGATGACCTTCTCGACCGACCCGGCCCGAACCGGCGGACCCAGCCGGCGCATCAGTTCCCCGAGCGTCGCAGCCAACCCGAGGATGACCACAACGCTCACCCACAGCCACCCGGCCTGGGTGACCAGCAGCCAGGCTCCGTTCAGCACCATGGACAACGCAGACAGCCAGCCGATCCGGCGGGCGCGTGGGGAGGATGCGTTCGACGGCAGCCACTGCCAGACGACGTAGGCGATCAGGCCGGCGTAGATCACCGACCAGATCGAGAACGCGCGCACCGCGGGAGCAAGCAGGGTGGCAGTGGCGGACAGGCTGCCGCCCGCGGACTCCTCCACCCGGGTTCCGATCAGGCCGATCCCGAACAGCGTGCCGACCACCATGAACACAGCACTCGCCGTGACCAACACCTGACGCACTCGATCCGGCATCTCCGGCCTCCTCTATTCGATCAACCTTGAACAAGAGTGTGACACGCCGCGCATGCCGTCGAAAGCGCAGAGCGTCAAACATTGGACAAAATACGTAGGCCGTGCCTCTCCTGCTGCGGTGGCCCCGCGACGTACGATCACCTGGTCATGGTCACGATCAAGAAGGTCGCAGAGCTCACGGGGGTGCCCGAGCACACCCTGCGGGCCTGGGAGCGCCGCTACGGGCTGGTCGAGCCGACCCGGAGTGCGTCGGGGTACCGGCTCTACGACGAGGCGGCGATCGGGGCGATCCGGCGGATGAGCGACCTGGTCCGCGAGGGGTGGGCGCCGCGCAGAGCCGCAGCCGAGATCGCCCGGCGCAACGGGGCCGAGCACGACGGGGCCCGCGCCCGGCAGGACCTGCTCTCCGCCGCAAGGCGGCTGGACGCCGAGACGGTGGAGCGCATCCTCGATGCCCAGCTCACGCACGACTCGTTCGAGCGGATCGTCGACGAGTGGCTGATGCCCACGATGTCGAGCCTCGGCAACGCCTGGGCCCGTGGAGAGATCACGGTGGCCGCGGAACACCTCGTGGCGACGATCGTCATGCGCCGGCTCGCCACGGCCTACGACCAGGCGGCCACGTCCGTGAAGGGAACGACCGTCCTGATCGGTGCCCCGCCGGGCGTCGACCACGAGATCGGACTGCTCGCCTTCGCGACCGCCGCGCGCCGCGCGGGCCTGCGGACCGTGTACCTGGGCGCACAGGTGCCTGTCGCCGCCTGGGGCGAGGCCGCGATCGAGACCGAGGCACGCCACGCCGTGACTACCCTGCACCGCCGTGCCGATGCGGTCCGCCTCCAGCCCGTGGCCGCGGCCCTCGCCGGTCTGCCGGGACTCGGACTCTGGGTGGGTGGGAGCCACCAAGCCGCGGCGCCGGAAGCCTTTCAGCCCCTGGGGCACTCCATCGCCGCGGCGGCTGCGGCGATCGCCGCCGCCTGATCAGTCCGCGACCGGTCGGCGCGCCACGAACGTGTGCAGGATGCCGCGCTGCCAGCCCCGGACGTCCTTGCGGGCCACGTCGATGAACCCCGCCTCCACCAGCCGGGCGGCGAAGCGCTCGGTGCTGTCGAAGTCGATCACGCTACGCCACAGGTAGGTGTAGAGCCTCGGTGAGCCGCGAAGGACGAACGCCAGCGGGATCACCACCATCCAGCACACCAGGGTCCAGACCAGCGCTCGGAGGCGACGCCCCGCCACCGAGTACTCCTGGATGACCAGCCACCCGCCGGGTCGGAGTTGTTCGTGGACCAGCCGCAACACGTGATCGCGCCCGCCGGCGGGGATGTTGCGGAACAGATAGGCGGCGAGCGCCCCGTCCGCCCGGGGAAGCCCGAGGTCTGGAAGCTGCTCGGCCGCGGCGTGAAGGAGGCGCACCGTCTGCGGCCAGGGCTTGGCCCGGGCGTGATCGAGCATGCGGGCCGAGGCGTCGATGGCGAACACCGTCGCGTCCGGAAGGGCCCCCAGCAGGGCGGAGGTGGACGAACCGGACCCGCAGCCGAGGTCGAGCACGGCATGGCCGGTGCCGAGCCGGTCAGCGAGTTGCCGTGCCGCCGCGGCGAGGTGCCGGTGGTAGCCGGGGTTCAGTCGGGTGAGCAGGTCGTAGCGGTGCGCGGCCCGGTCGAAGTCGCGATCCAGGCCGGGGGTGGTGGCAGGCGCCGCGGGATCGGGGCGACTCGTGGGTGCGTCCGGGACGTTCATTGCGCCACGCTAGATGAGGATCGCCGCGGGAAGCGACAGGCTCATATCCGCAGCTCGAGTCCACGCAGCGCGTATCCGGCGATGAGGTCGTCCCACTCGATGGTCGGTTCCGCGACGATCGTCGGATCGCGGGCCAGCAGGCGAGTGAGCAGCGCGTCGGCCTCGAGCATCGCCAGTGGCTGCCCGGGGCATCGATGCGCACCGTCCCCGAAGCTCAACGCGGCCGGATTGATCCCGGCGGGCAGGGATCGCCCCGGGCACAGATCCAGCGGCCGCTCGCCCACGGCGTCCGGGTCGGCGTTTGCCGGGCGGACGCAGATGTCGACGAGATCGCCGGCCGCGAGCGCCCAGGTGGCGTCGCCTTCGACGAGCTCGAGACTCGCCTGGACGCGACGGTAGAGATGCCCGACCACGGGCTCGAGCCGGATGATCTCGTTGAGGATCGCGATCCGCTCGGTCGGTCCGGCGGCCACGTACCGCTCGCGAAGGCTCGGGTAGCGCAGCAGGTGCCAGCAGGCCATGGCGATGAACTCGCGCGTGGTGACCATGCCTGCGGTCCCGTACGTGATGCACTCGACCAGGATGTCCGCATTGGTGTACCCCTCCGCGATCAGGTGGCTGATCACGTCGTCACGTGGCTGGGCGCGACGCGCGCCGATCGCAGGCCGGACGTCGGCGGCATAGAACCGCAGCACCGGCAGCAGACCGTTCACCGCGGCCTGCGCCCACTGGCGGCGGGAGCGACCCAGATCCGGTTTGGTGATGTCGAACGGCGGTTGCCGGAAGAAGGAGACCAGCCGGGCAGCCATTCCCGGGATGGCGGACTCGGTGAGCCCGACCACCTGCGCAGTGACCTCGACGGTGTAGTGCAGCGCCAGGTCGTCGAGCCGGAACGTGCCCTGCTGCTCCGCCGTGGCCAGCAGGGCGTCGGCGCTGGCCGCCATGGCTTCCGCGTAGCGGTCGGCGACCACCGCGGGAGCGAAGAACCGGGCGACCTTGCGGCGCTGTTCGTCGTGCCGGGGGCCGTCCGAGATCAGGATCGGATGGTGCTTGAGGTAGCCCTTGGGGATCCACTCCGCCGTGAAGCCCGCCTGCGTTGTCCCCTCGCGCGCCCGCAGGACCTGACGCGCGACGCCGAGCGAGCGGATCCGCCAGACGTGGCCGTCGACCTCAACCCGCGGCGAACCGGCTTCCCCGGGCTCAACCGCCCGGCGTCGGTCACTGTGGTCCACGCCGCTCTCCCTGCTCGGTTTCCCCACACCGTAGACCACCGCGGACGCGGCCGATGAGTTCAGCCGCAAGGAAGCCGCCAGCCGACCCAGGGTGCCCCCAATGGGATTCGAACCCATACTGTGGCGGGTTTAAGCCGCCTGCCTCTGCCAGTTGGGCCATGGGGGCCTCGGCGCGAGTCTAGGGCGACATCGTGGGCCTCGCTCCGCGAACGGGACCCTCGCCGCGTCCAGGCTCCCGGTCCATCCTCGAGCCACCGGGCAGCCGCCGCCTGGGCGTGGCTCCGGCCGTGCTCAGCGGAGCGGGGGCGGGGCGGTGCTGGCCCGCACGACGAGTTGCGGCACGCGCAACAGCGGGTTCGGCGCCTCCTCGTCGGTGAGCACGGCCAGCATCACCTCCATGGCGTCGCGACCGAGCTGGGCGAAGTCCTGGTGCATGGTGGTCAGGGGCGGCGTGAAGTGCGCGGCTTCGGGGATGTCGTCGAAGCCGATCACGCTGACCTCGCCCGGCACCGACCGGCCCGCCTCGGTGAGCGCATGGATCAGTCCCAGCGCCATCTGGTCATTGCCGCAGAACACCGCTGTGAAGTCCTCGCCGAGCAGCCGCTGCCCCGCCGCGTAGCCGCTGGCGGAGGACCAGTCACCGAGCACCGGCTCGTGGGCGACCAGGTTGTGCTCGCCGAGGGCGTCGCGCCAGCCGCGGATCCGCTCCAGCGCGTCCATCGACTCGATCGGGCCGGCCACGTGCCGGATTCCGGTGTGGCCGAGGTCGATCAGGTGCCGGACGGCTCGCCGCGCGCCCTGGTACTGGTCCAGCGACACCCGGTGCAGGCCGCTCCCCTGGGAGACCACTCCCAGGAACGGGACGCCCAGGTCCATGCTCTGCAGCAGCCCGAGAGTGGACCGGTTGGACGTGATCAGGACGATCGCCTCCACGTTCTGCCGGACCAGGGTCTCGGCAGCCTGACGCAGCGCCGCGGCGTCCGCCTGCAGCAGACTGGCCATGATCACCGCGTAGCGCTCCTCGCGCGCGGCCTCGTTGAAGTGCACCGCCGTCGTCGACGGCCCGAACTCCGGCAAACCGGTGGTGATCAGCCCGATCGTGCGGGAGCGCCGGGTGACCAGCGCCCGCGCGGCAGGGGACGGAATGTAGCGCAGCTGCTTGATCGCCCGCTCCACCCGCTCGCGGGTGGCCGGGCGCACGTTGGGCAGGTCGTTCAGCACCCGGGAGACCGTCTGATGGGACACCCCGGCGAGGCGCGCCACGTCGAAGATCGTGGCCGCCTTGGTCCGTTCCTCTTCGGTCGTCACGGTGCCTGCCGTCCCGGGCTTGCGTCCGGCGGACGTCCTCCCGGGGCTTGATGTTACTGACACGACAGGCTCAGGTGCGCCGTGACGTGAGCACCTTCTGCAGGATGATGAACACCAGCAGCAGCGCACCGATGAAGATCTTCGTCCACCATGAGCTCAGCGTGCCCTCGAAGGTGATGATGGTCTGGATCAGGCCCAGCACCAGCACCCCCAGCGCCGACCCCAGGACGAACCCGTAGCCACCCGTGAGCAGCGTGCCGCCGATCACGACCGCTGCGATCGCGTCCAGCTCGGTGCCCACACCGGTGAGCGCGTAACCAGACAGCGTGTAGAACGAGTACAGGATGCCGGCCAGGCCCGAGCAGAAGCCGCTCACCACGTAGACCAGCACCTTCGTCCGCGAGGTGGGCAGGCCCATCAGCATGCCGGACTGCTCGCCGCCCCCGATCGCGTAGGTGGTCCTGCCGAACCGGGTGTACTGCAGTACCCAGACCGCGATCGCGAGCACGACCAGGGCGATGATCACGCTCGGGGTGACGCTCATCCGGTAGCCGAGCACGATCCGCGTCTTGGCCATCCACGCGAAGACCGGGTCGGTGATGCTGATCGACTCCTTGGCGATGATGTAGCACAGGCCCCGGGCCAGGAACATCGCCGCCAGCGTGGCTATGAAGGGCTGCACCTCGAACACGTGGATCATCAACCCCACCAGCAATCCCAGCGTCGAGGTCGCCACCAGGATCAGCACCATCACCAGGATCGGGTTCCAGCCCAGCTGCAGCAGCTTGGCCGCGATGATCGTCGACAGGGCGAGCACTGCGCCGACGGACAGGTCGATGCCGCCGCTGATGATCACGAAGCTCATGCCCACCGCGAGCACGATCAGGTACGAGTAGCTGACCAGCAGGTTCAGGATCGTCGCCGCGGAGAAGAAGCCGCGATAACGCACGCCACCGGCGGTGAACATCAGCAGGAACAGCACCGCAGTGACCAGCACCGGGCCCGACTTGGGGCTCGTGAAGACGTCGACGGTGCGGGCCCAGGCGCGGCCGAGCCGGCTCGCGGGCACGGACATCGTGGTCATCGGCTCACCACCGCCTCACCCGGACGCGGCGATGCGGCCCGGGACGCGGATCTCGTCCGCCATCTCGCGAGGGCCGCGGCTGTGGTCGGCGACTGCAGCAGGCAGACCGCGGTGACCACGGCGGCCTTGAACACCATCGTCGCGATCGGCGGGATGCCGACGGTGTAAACGGTGGTGACCAGGGTCTGGATGACCAGGGCGCCGACGAGGGTGCCGGTCAGCGAGTACCGTCCGCCGTTCAGCGAGGTGCCGCCGATGACGACCGCCAGGATCGCGTCCAGCTCGATGAACAGACCGGTGTTGTTCGCATCCGCAGCGGTCTGGTTGGAGGTCAGGATCAGCCCGGCGATCGCTGCGAGCACCGCGGAGAGGGCGTAGACGGTGAACAGCAGCCCGCGTGCCCGGACGCCGGCCTGCCGGCTCGCCTCCGGGTTGATCCCGACGCTCTCGATCAGCAGGCCGAGAGCCGTCCTCCGGGTGAGCAGCGCGACGAGCGCGAGGATCACCGCGGCCACGATGGTGGCGACCGGGATGCCCACGATGAAGCCCGAGCCGAGGAACTTGAACGGATCGCTCTGCACGGTGAGGATCTGCCCTTCGGTGATCAGCATCGCGATGCCGCGTCCGGCGGTCATCAGGATCAGCGTGGCGATGATCGGCTGGATGCCGAGCACCGAGACCAGGAACCCGTTCCACAGGCCCAGCACGAGGGCCAGCGCGAGCGCGACGAGTACGGCCACGGTGACCGTGCCGACGGCGTTGGGGGTGGGTGAGCCGAGGATGATCGAGCAGGCCATCGCCCCGGCGATCGCGCAGAGACTGCCCACCGAGAGGTCGATTCCGCGGGTGGCGATGACCAGGGTCATCCCCACCGCGATCATCAGCGTCGGGGCGCCGTTGCGCAGGATGTCGATCACGCTGCCGAACAGGTGGCCCTCGTTGTTGACCGTGATCGAGAGGAACCCGGGGACCGCAACCACGTTGATCGCCAGCAGGACGACCAGCATGACCAGCGGCCAGAACAGGCGGTGCGCGACGGCCCTGCCCACTGCGTTCTTCACGATGCCACTCCGCTCTCGAGTTCAGGGTCCACCGATCCCTCGGCGATCACGGCCAGCAGATCGTCGACGGAGAGCCCGTCGTTGGGCAGGTCGGCCACCTTCCGCCGGTCGCGCAGCACCACGATCCGGTTGGCCAGCCGCAGCACCTCCTCCAGCTCGGCGGAGATGAACAGCACGCTCATGCCGTTCTCGGCGAGACTGTAGACGAGCTTCTGGATCTCGGCCTTCGCGCCCACATCGATGCCCCGGGTGGGCTCGTCCAGGATCAGTAGCCGGGGTGCGATCGCCAGCCAACGGGCCAGCAGCACCTTCTGCTGGTTGCCGCCGGAGAGGTTGCGCACCAGCGCGTCCGCGTTGGGGGTCTTGATGTTCAGGGCCTCGATGTAGCTGGCCGCGAGTTCGTCCTGCCGCTTGCGCGGGATCGGCCGGAACCAGCCGCGGTCGGCCTGCAGGGCGAGGACGATGTTGTCGCGCACCGAGAGTTCATCGACGATGCCCTCGGCCCGCCGGTTCTCCGAGGAGTACGCGATCTGGTGCTTGATCGCCTGCCGCGGCGTGCGCAGGCGGATCGGCACGCCGTTCACCTTCAGCTGGCCGGAGTCGGTGTGATCCACACCCCCGATCAGCCGGGCGAGCTCGGTGCGTCCGGAGCCGAGCAGGCCGGCGAGCCCGACCACCTCTCCGGCTCCGATGGTGAGATCGACCGGGGCGATCGCGCCCTTGCGGGAGATCGCCTTCGCGGCCAGGAAGGTGGCAGGCCGCGCCGCGGAGGTCGCTTCCTTCTCCGCCGAGTGGATGCGACTGCCCAGGTCCTCCAGGGCGGAGAGCTCCTTGCCGATCATTGCCTGGACGAGGTCGATCCGGAGCAACTCGTGGGTGAGGTATTCCCCGACCAGCTGGCCGTTGCGCAGCACGGTGAGGCGGTCGCTGATCTCGTAGACCTGGTCGAGGAAGTGGCTCACGAACAGGATGGCGACGCCGCGGTCCTTGAGCGAGCGGATCACCCGGAACAGCTCGGCGACCTCCTCCCCGTCCAGGCTCGAGGTCGGCTCGTCCAGGATCAGCACCTTCGCCTGGACGTCAATCGCGCGGGCGATCGCGACGAGTTGCTGGATGGCCAGGGAGTGGGAGTTGAGCAGCGAACCCGGGTCGATGTCCAGGTGCAGGCCCTGCAGGATCTCGGCGGAGCGGCGCCGCATGGCCCGCCAGTCGATGCCGCCCAGGCGCCGCGGCTCGCGTCCGAGCATCACGTTCTCGGCGACGGTGAGATTGCCCAGCAGGTTCACCTCCTGGTACACGGTGCTGATGCCCGCGGCCTGGGCCTGCGCCGGCCCGGAGAACGTGACCTGCTTCCCGGCCAGGCGGATCACCCCGCTGTCGACGCTGTAGACGCCCGTCAGGGCCTTGATCAGGGTGGACTTGCCCGCGCCGTTCTCCCCCATCAGCGAGTGCACCTCGCCGGGGAACATCCGGAAGTCGACCCCGTCCAGCGCCTTCACGCCGGGGAACGAGATCGAGATGCCGGTCATATCCACCACCGGCGCGGGGCTCGCGCCAGCGTCCGGCGCGGGGGTCAGGTCAGGCATCGTTACTCATCTCGGTCGGAGGTGGTCCCATCATGGGCCACGCCCCGGGTGGGTGCGCGAGGAGCAACGCACCCACCGTGGGGCGGGCATCAAATACTGCGCCAGGGCTCAGTACTTGCGGTTGGGCAGGGCCTCCTTCGCCTGATCCTGGGTGAACGTGGTCTCGTCGGTCACGATCCGCTGCGGGACGCTCTCGCCGGCGTTCAGCTTCTTGACGATGTCGATCAGCTGCTTGCCCAGCAGGGGCGAGCACTCGACGATGTAGTTGATCTTGCCGTCGGCGAGGGCCTGCATGCCGTCATGCACGGCGTCAACGGTGATGATCTTGATGTCCTTGCCCGGCACCTTGCCCGCGGCCTCGATCGCCTCGATGGCGCCCAGGCCCATGTCGTCGTTCTGGGCGAACACGACATCGATCTTGGGCTGGGACTTCAGCATGGCCTCCATGACCTGCTTGCCACCGGCGCGGGTGAAGTCACCGGTCTGGCTCGCGACGACCTTCATGTTCGGGTTGGCCTTGATCGCGTCGGCGAAGCCGGTGCCGCGATCGATCGCCGGCGCCGAGCCGGTCGTGCCCTCGAGCTGGACGATGTTCACCGGGTCGGACTTGCCCTGGTACTGCTGGACGAGCCAGTCGCCGGCCTCCTTGCCCTCCTTGACGAAGTCGGAGCCGAGGAAGGTGATGTAGAGCGAGGTGTCCTTGGAGTCCACCGCACGGTCGGTCAGGATGACCGGGATGCCCGCGGCCTTGGCCTCACCGAGGACTGCGTCCCAGCCGGTCTGGACAACCGGGGAGAAGGCGATGTAGTCGACGTTCTGCTGGATGTAGGAGCGGATCGCACTGATCTGGTTCTCCTGCTTCTGCTGGGCGTCGGAGAACTTCAGCTGGATCCCGGCCTCCTTGAAGGAGTCCTGGATGTCCTTGGTGTTGGCGGTGCGCCAACCGCTCTCCGCGCCGACCTGGGCGAAGCCCACGACGATCTGGTCGAGTGCCTTGTTGGGCGCCCCACCGGCTGCGCCCCCGGACCCGGCGGGCGTCGCCCCGGTACTGCAGGCCGACAGCGCCACGACCAGGGCGCCGGCTGCGAAAAGACCCACGGTCTTCTTCATTGACAAACCTCCTTGTTCGCTACCCGGTACGGCGGTGCTGGAAGCCTCCGATTCGGGACGGCCGCCCTTGGCCGTAGCGAAATGTTAAGGCTCACATGTTAGCCTTCACAATCGCGTCCCACCTACCGTTATGAAGTCGTTACCTAGCGTAGCCCTAGCTGGGGTAGCGATAACACAACTCGCCATGTGAAACGCTCACAAGAGGGGCTCAACCGGTCAGCCGGCCAGGCCGAGGACGATCCCGTCGAGGATGTCCGCCTCGCTCACCACGAGCCCGGCGGACACCCGCCGCGCCACCGTGGCGCAGATCAACCCGCCGGCGCCGATCACGTCCGCCCGACCCGGCACCATGGTCGGCAGCTTCGCGACCTGCGCGACCGGCAGTTCGAGCAGGCGTCCGGTGAGCGCGGCGAGGTCGGCCCGGGCCAGCACCGAGCCGTGCACGAGCGCACGGTCGTAGCTGGGCAGGCCCTGCGCCAGCGCGGAAAGGCTCGTCACCGTCCCGCCGACGCCCACCCAGCTGGCCACGGACGCGAAGTCGATCCCGCACGAGTCCAGCAGTACGTCCACGTGGTCGCGGGCCGCGCCGATCTCTGCGGGCGCCGGCGGATCGGAGTGCAGGAACCGCTCCCGCAGCCGGACCGACCCGATGTCGAGGGAGACCGCGCGCGTCGCACCCACCTCGCTGCCCGGCACCAGCTCGGTGGAGCCACCGCCGATGTCCATCACCAGCACCGGCTGCGCGACCTCGGGAAGGGCGCTCAGCGCGCCCGCGTAGGACAACCGGGCCTCCTCCTCGCCCGGGATGACCTCCGCTTCCACGCCGAGCCGCGCCCTGACGCCGGCAAAGAACTCCGCGGAGTTCGCGGCGTCGCGGGCCGCAGAGGTGGCCACCACCCGGCGGTGCCGGACGCCCCGCTCGTCGAGCTCGGCGCCGAAGTCCGCCATCGCAGCCAGCGTCCGGGCCAGCGCATCCGGATGGAACCGGCCGGTCGCGTCCACGCCCTGCCCGAGTCGGGTGAGGTGGAGGCGCCGGTCGAGCTCGATGAGACGTCCCCCGCTGCGCCGGCAGACCAGCAGCCGCACCGAGTTCGTGCCGCAGTCAACGGCCGCGTACAGCTGCTCAGCCATGGTCCTCCAGACACGGTCGGCTCCAGAACTCGCCGAGTCGGGCCAGGGTCTCGTCCCCCAGCGGGTTCACTCCGGGCCCCGCGGCCAGCGCGTGGGCGGCGAGCACGTGCAGGCACTTCACCCGGCTCGGCATGCCGCCCGCGCTGACGCCCTCGATCTCCGCGACGCTACCCAGCCGCGCCCGGTCGGCGAGGTAGGCATTGTGGGCAGCGGCGTAGCCGGCGGCGAGCGCGGGATCGGCGCCGAGCCGGGAGTTCATCTCGGTCATCAGGCCCTGCGCCTCGAGCGTGGAGCAGGCGGACGTCGCTCGCGGGCAGGTCAGGTAGTAGGTGGTGGGGAACGGCGTCCCGTCCGGCAGCCGAGGCTCGGTGGCCACCACGCCCGGCCGGCCACACGGGCACCGCCAGGCGACGCCGGCCACCCCCCTGGCCTCACGTCCCAACTGGGCGGCGACGGCCTCGGCGTCGCCAGGGGTCAATGGTTCCAGCACGGCCGCCATTCTGGCACGCCCTTCTCCGTCGAACGCCTGCCCAGGCGCAGGCGTTCGACGGAAACGGAGGCGTTCGGTGATCAGGTCAGGGAGTGGTGACCTTGCGGGTGGGCGCGTCCGCGGTCTGGACCGAGCCCCACAGCCGGTCCCACCAGACCGGGTCGTGCTCACCGGCGGCCAGCGTCTGCTCGGAGGAGATCACCACTCCGCCGCCGAGCGGCTTGCCGTCCTCGCCGACCACGCGGTAACCGGTCTCTCCCGGCATCACCCAGCCGAGCCGCTCGCGGGCCTGGGCCCTGATGTAGTCAGGGTCGTTCCACCGGTCCAGCTCGGACTGGAGGTCGGCGATCTGCGCGGACCGCTCGCGAATCTCCTGCTCGGCGACGGCGAGGTCGTGCTGCTGGGTGAGGTAGACCCGCAGCGAGGTGCCGAACGAGATCGCCAGCGCGACGACCACGACCACCATCACGAGTGCCCGGCGGGTCAGGTGCAGCCCGCGCTGCCAGACCGGGACACTCGCGCGCTCTTCTTCGGCGATCTCCGCCGGAACCGGGGTGGCCGGGCTGGAGGTACGGGCGGACGCCCGGGACCGCCGGTTGGTGCGTCCCGGGCCGGTGCTCGTGCTGCGTGGGCTACGCGTCGCGCGTGCCATCGTCCTCGGCCCTCATCGTCGTCAAGGATAGGTGCGGCCCGAGGACCGGCCGCAGCGGACGCGCTGGGAGCCGCGGGGTTCGGACACACCGGGACGCCGGCGGGATCTCCCGCCGGCGTCCCGGTGTCGTGCTGTGCTCAGGCCTTGAACCGCGGGAAGGCGGACGCCCCGGCGTAGCGGGCCGCGTCGTCCAGGTCCTCCTCGATGCGCAGGAGCTGGTTGTACTTGGCCACCCGCTCGCTGCGGGCCGGTGCCCCGGACTTGATCTGGCCACAGCCGAGCGCGACCGCGAGGTCGGCGATCGTGGTGTCCTCGGTCTCGCCGGAACGGTGGCTCATCATCGTGGAGTAGCCGCTGCGGTGCGCCATCGTGACGGCGTCGATGGTCTCGGTCAGCGAGCCGATCTGGTTCACCTTGACCAGGAGCGCGTTGGCGGAGTTCTCCTTGATGCCGCGGGCGAGCCGAACCGGGTTGGTCACGAACAGGTCGTCCCCGACGACCTGGATCTTGTGGCCGACCTGAGCGGTGAACTTGGCCCAGCCCTCCCAGTCCTCCTCATCCAGCGGGTCCTCGATCGAGACCAGCGGGTACGCGTCGATGAGCTCCTCGTAGTAGGCGATCATCTCGTCGGCGGTCTTGGTGCCGCCCTCGAAGGTGTAGCCACCCTCGGTCACGAACGCGGACGCAGCCACGTCGAGGGCCAGGGCGACGTCCTTGCCCGGCTCGAAGCCGGCCTTCTTGATCGCCTCGAGGATCAGGTCGAGCGCTGCCCGGTTGCTCTCCAGGTTCGGAGCGAAACCACCCTCGTCGCCCAGACCGGTCGACAGGCCACGGCTCTTCAGCACCGACTTCAGGGCGTGGTAGACACCGGCACCCATCTCGAGGGCGTCGGCGAAGGTCGCCGCACCGATCGGGGCGATCATGAACTCCTGGATGTCGACGTTGGAGTCGGCGTGGGTGCCACCGTTGAGGATGTTCATCATCGGCACCGGGAGCACGTTGGCGGTCGGGCCACCGAGGTAGCGGTACAGCGGCAACCCCGCGGACTCCGCGGCCGCGTGCGCGACGGCCATCGAGACACCCAGGATGGCGTTGGCGCCGAGCTTGTTCTTGTTGTCGGTGCCGTCCAGCTCGATCATGGCCTGGTCGAGCAGGCGCTGCTCGTCGGCCTCCATGCCGATCACCTCGGGGGCGATCTGCTCGATCACGTTCTCGACGGCCTTCAATACACCCTTGCCGCCGTAGTGCGCGGCATCGCCGTCACGCAACTCGACAGCCTCGAATGCTCCGGTGGACGCACCGGACGGGACGGCGGCGCGACCCTCGGCGCCGTCATCGAGCACGACCTGGACCTCGACGGTCGGGTTGCCGCGCGAATCAAGGATCTGACGGGCGTCAACGAATTCGATACTTGCCACTTCTCATGCCTTTCCGACGGTGTGGTGGTCATCCAGCAATACCCTACCGGCAGCGGGCTCGCCGGGTTGCCGCTCAGGTGTTGTTGGAAGAGCGGACGGGCGGCGAGGCAGTGGACGATAAAGGAACCGTCCCCATTTCGTTCACGGGGACGGCGCTCAGCGCCCGGCCTCGGCCTCGCGCACGCGGGCCTCGAGACCCCGCAGCGCGGCCCGGGCCTGCTGCTCGGGGTCGAGGCCGAGTTCCTCCGCGCGTCCGACCAGGCGCAGGAACTCGGTGCCGAGGTCGTCCGCAGCCACCGCGGAATCGGGGACGCCGAGCGAGGCGGGCTCCATCCCGTGGCTTCGCGCCCGCACGATCACCTTGTGGGCCCTGGTCAGCGCGGACAGTCGCTCGGGGATGCCGTCCAGCGCCGAGGAGCGGGCCTTCTCCGCTGCCTTCGCCCGCTCCCATGAGCCGACCAGGTCGTCGGGGACCGCGGCGTCGGAGAACACGTAGGGGTGCCGGGCCACCAGCTTGTCGGCGATCCGCCGGGCCACGTCCTCGATGTCGAACCGGCCGGTCTCGGCCGCGATCTCGGCGTGGAACACGACTTGCAGCAGCAGGTCGCCCAATTCCTCGCTGAGGTGGTCGTCATCGCCCGCCTCGATCGCCTCGACGACCTCGAGGGTCTCCTCGACGAGGTAGCGGACCAGCGAGGCGTGGGTCTGCTCCGCGTCCCAGGGGCAGCCGGAGCGGAGGCGGTGCATCACCGCCACGAGCCGCTCGAGCTCGCTCACCCCTGCTTGAGCGGGGCCAGCTCCGAGATCGAGCCGCCTGCGGTGCCGTCCACCAGGCCGGGCTGCTTCGGATCCCACGTGCCGAAGCGCGGGTTCACCACGATGTCGGTCTTCACGAACCGGTCGTTGAACGCCTGCTTGCCCGCGTCGGTCTGGAGCAGGAGGTAGGTCTCGGTGTAGTCGTTGACGAAGCCCGCGGCAGCCGGATCCTTCGCGATGGCGGTCAGCGCCGGGCTGCTCGTGAGCAACTGCTCGCGCTGGGCATCGGTCACCGTGAACTTGGTGTCGCTCGCCACCGTCTTCGCGATCTCGTTCTGGATCAGGATCTGCACCACGAGTCCCTGGGCGATCGTCCCGCTCTCGGCGGCGCCGGCTGTGGTCACCGCGTGGGCGACCGAGTCCACCTCGGCCTGAGGGATCGCGTGGCCGTCGACGTAGGCCGCCGCCTGGGGGTTCCCGGTCGCGCAGCCCGCCAGGGCCAGCACTCCGGTCGCGGCCAGGGCAGCGAGCTTCACCGATCTCATGTTCCGTCCGTTCATCGCACCAGGGCTTCCGATCCGCGATCCTACCCGCTGGCGGGGGCAGGGAAGATGTCGGCCAGTACCGTGGCCGCCCAGGCGAGCAGCGGGGCGTCCGTGACCGGCTGGCCGCCGATCGGACGCGTCGTCGGGCGCGGCACCAGGATCAGGCCCTGCGCCCTGCGCACCTGCGCACCCGGGTACAGCCGGGCCAGGCGCAGCTGGGCGGAGTCGGGCAGGTCCGCGGGGGCGAACCGGATCAGGTTGCCCTGCGAGACCACCTCGTGGACGCCGTAGCGCCGGGCCCGGAGCCGGAAGGACGCCACAGCCAGCAGCGCCTCGACCGGAGCGGGCGGAACGCCGTACCGGTCGACGAGCTCCTCGCGGACGGCGGCGATGTCTGCCTCCGACGTGACCGCGGCCAGCCGCTTGTACATCTCCAGCCGCAGCCGCTCGGACTCGACGTAGTCGTCAGGCAGGTGGGCGTCCACCGGCAGCTCGATCCTCATCTCCGGCTCCGGCTCGGAATCCTCGCCGCGGTAGTCCGCGACGGCCTCGCCGACCAGGCGGATATACAGGTCGAAGCCCACCTCGGCGATGTGCCCGGACTGTTCCCCGCCGAGCAGGTTGCCCGCGCCGCGGATCTCCAGGTCCTTCATCGCGATCGCCATGCCCGCGCCGAGGTCGGTGTGGGCGGCCATGGTGGCCAGCCGATCGTGCGCGGTCTCGGTGAGCGGCTTCTCCGGCGGGTAGAGGAAGTAGGCGTAGCCGCGCTCGCGGCCGCGACCGACCCGTCCGCGCAACTGGTGGAGCTGGGACAACCCCATCAGGTCGGCCCGCTCGATCAGCAGCGTGTTCGCCGTGGAGATGTCCAGGCCGGCCTCGACGATCGTGGTGCAGACCAGCACGTCGGCGCGTCGCTCCCAGAAGTCGACCATCACCTGCTCGAGCGCCCGCTCGTGCATCTGCCCGTGCGCGACCGCCACCCGGGCCTCGGGCACCAGTTCGGCGATCCGCTTCGCCGTGCTCTCGATCGACTGCACCCGGTTGTGGATGAAGAACACCTGGCCCTCGCGGGCGAGTTCGCGGCGGATCGCTGCCCGCACCTGATTGGCGTCGTACGGCCCGGCGAAGGTGAGGACCGGGTGCCGCTCCTCCGGCGGCGTCGCGATCACGCTCATCTCGCGGATGCCGGTGATCGCCATCTCCAGCGTCCGCGGGATCGGGGTGGCCGACATGGCGAGCACGTCCACGTTCAGGCGCAGCTTCTTCAGCGCCTCCTTGTGCTCGACGCCGAAGCGCTGCTCCTCGTCGATGATGACCAGGCCCAGGTCCTTGAACGCGACGTCGCCGCTGAGCAGACCGTGCGTGCCGACGACCACGTCGACGCTGCCGTCGGCAAGCCCGGCGATCACCTTCTTCTTCTCGGCATCGGTGGAGAACCGGCTGAGCGCGGCCACCGTGACCGGGAAGCCCGCGTACCGGTCGGCGAAGGTGGCGTGGTGCTGTTGCACCAGCAGCGTGGTGGGCACCAGCACGGCCACCTGCTTGCCGTCCATCACCGCCTTGAACGCTGCCCGCACGGCGATCTCGGTCTTGCCGTAGCCGACGTCACCGCAGATCAGCCGGTCCATCGGGACGAGCTGCTCCATGTCGTGCTTCACCTCGGTGACCGCGGCCAGCTGGTCGGGGGTCTCGACGTAGGCGAAGGCGTCTTCCAGCTCGCCCTGCCAGACCGTGTCCGCGCCGAACGCGTACCCCTTGGACGCCTGCCGGGCCGCGTACAGCTTGATCAACTCGGCCGCGATCTCGCGCACGGCCTTGCGCGCCCGGGACTTCCGCCGTGCCCAGTCGCCGCCGCCGAGCTTGTCCAGGGTGGGGCTCTCACCCCCGACGTAGCGGGTGACCAGGTGCAGTTGGTCCATCGGCACGTAGAGCCGGTCGCCGGGCTGGCCGCGCCGCGAGGGGGCGTAGTCGAGCACCAGGTACTCCCGGGTCGCTCCAGCGACCGTGCGCCGCACCATCTCGACATAGCGCCCGACACCGTGGGTTTCGTGAACGACCGGGTCGCCGGCGGCGAGTTCGAGCGGATCGATCTGGTTCTTGCGCCGGGCAGGCATCTTGCGGGACGCCTTGTCGGCCTCCCGCTGGCCGGACAGGTCGCCAGCCGTGAACACGTCCAGCCCGATCGTGGGCAGGCTGAAGCCGTGCCGCAGTTCGGCGCGCACCACGGTGGCCAGACCGGGTGCCGGCGCCTCCGTGAGCGCCTGCGGGCGCACCGCAGGGATGTCGGCCGCCGACAGGATCTCGGCCATGCGCGCGACGAGGCCGCTGGACTCGGCCACCACCACGGTGTGCCACCCCGCGGCCACGGACGCCCGGATGGCGGCCACGGCGGCCTCGGTGTCGCCGCGCCACACCGCGGCCTCACTGGCCTCCACGACCCGGCCCGGCACCCCCGTGACCATGCTGTCGCCGGCCATCGCCACGGACGCCGGAGACGGCGGTTCGAGCAGGTCGAGGATCGCGTCCGGGATGACGTCGGCGGTGCCGGGCGCATCGGCGGGCTCGGGGAGTGTGGCGCGGGCCTCGGCGGGGCCCGGATCGCCGGCGCTGAACGCCGAAAGGCTCCACCACAGCAGGCCTCGCTCGAGGGCGCGGGCACGAACGTCGGCAAGGCTGCGGTAGGCGGACGCGCCCAGGTCGATCGGCGCGCGGCCGCCCTCGGCAGCCGCGGCCCACGAGGCGCGCAGGAACTCCTCGCTGGTGACCACGAGTTCGTGCGCACGGGACCGGATCCGCTCGGGATCCGACAGCAGCACCTGGGTGTCGGCCGGGAGCACGTCGACGAGTAGTTCGAGGCCGTCGACCAGCACCGGCGCCAGCGACTCCATGCCCTCGACCGCGTGGCCGTTCGCGATCCGCTCGAACAGCTCGCCCAGGTTTCCGGGGGCGTTCAGGTGCACGGCGGCGAGCTCGGCGGCCCGCTCACGTACCTCCGCGGTGATCAGCAGCTCGCGACAGGGCGAGGCGACCACCTCGTCGAGCGTCGACTCCAGCGAGCGCTGGTCGGCCACGGCGAACGGGCGGATCTCCTCGATCGTGTCGCCGAAGAAGTCGATCCGCACGGGGTGCTCGAGGGTGGGCGGGAACAGGTCGATGATGCCGCCCCGGACGCAGAACTCGCCGCGCCGCTCGACCAGGTCGACCCGGAGGTAGGCGGCGTCGACCAGGCCCTGGGCGACCTGCTCGAGGTCGTAGTCCTCCCCCGCGACCAACCGCACCGGAAGCAGTTCGCCGAGCCCCTTCACCTGAGGCTGGAGCACGGACCGGATCGGCGCGACGACCACCCTGGGGGCGGGCAGCGGGTCGTTCCCTGCGAGGCGACGCAACACGGCCAGCCGGCGCCCCACGGTGTCGGAGCGGGGGCTGAGCCGCTCGTGCGGCAGCGTCTCCCAGGCCGGGTAGTAGGCCACCGCTTCCTCGCCGAGCAACGAGGCGAGCGCGGCGGTCATGGACTCCGCCTCGCGGTAGGTCGAGGTGACCACCAGCAGTGGCCGCCGGCTCTGTCCGGCCAGCGCGGCCAGGAACAACGGCCGGGCCGCATCGGCCAGGGTGAGGTCGAACGCCGGCAGCCTGCCGCTGCGCGAGTCACCGATGGCCTCGGCCAGGACCGGTTCACTGCCGACCAGGTCGACGAGGCCGCTCAGGATCACCGCATCACCTTACCCGCCGGGTCGGACACCCGACGCAGCCCGTGCGGCGGTGGCTTCCGCACCGCAGAACCCGGTCTCGCGGGTGCGCCCGACTCCCCGGTGGGATCGGGCTCGACCCGTCCAGTCGCGGGGCGTGTGGCCGCGCGGAGTGGCTCAGGCCTTGATCGTGCCGTACTCCACGCCCTTCACGCACTGGGTGGCGCCGGCGGCAACCTTGGCGGTGATCGCGACGTCCGCGGTGGCGCCCGGCTTCAGATCCTGGATCACCTGGTAGCCGCGGCCCATCACGTCTCCGGACGCGGTGGTCCAGCTGACCGTGATCAGGAAGTCCGCGGAGTCCGCGAGGCTCGAGGTGAGCGTGCCGGTCACCGTCTGCTCACCCTTGTCCGTCTTGCACTCGCCGAGGGTGAGGTCCTTGATGTCGCCCTGGGGATTCTTCACCGTCGGGGGCGTGGGCAGGTCGGTCGGCGACACCCGACTCGGGTCCACCGAGACCACCGTCGAAGACGGCGTCGGGTTCGTGGCGGCCGTGCAGCCGGCGAACGAGGTCGCCAGGGCAAGGGCGAGCGCGGCTGCGCTGAGGTGCTTGAGGTTCATGATCTCCTTGGTTCTTCGATCCGGGCAGCCGCCCGGGGCCTGCTCAATCCTTCTGGCGGCGGCGCCGTCCCGCGACCAGCAGGAGCACGCCTGTGGCGAGGATACCGGCGCCGAACAGCGCCGCCGTTGTGCCGCCGAAGCCGGTGTAGGCCAGGCTGCCGCCGCTACCACCGCTACCACCGCCGCTGTCGTCGACGATCGAGGGCCTCGTGGCGGCGACCGCTGTGGCGACGGAGTCGACCACGACGCAGTCCCCGGTTCCACAGAAGGACGCGGCGGCCGTGGCGGTGTTGGTGATCCGGCCGCGACGCGAGTCCGCCCTCGTCACCGTGTACGCCGGCGCGGTGCAGGTCGTCGACTCCCCCGGGGCCAGCGTGGTGACCGGGCAGGTGACCGCGCCGAGCATCGGGTCGGTGACGCCAATCCCGGCGAGGGTGACGTTGCCCGTGTTGGTCACCAGGAAGGTGTACTCGACCATGTCGCCGACCATCAGGCCCGAGGTGACGCTCGCGGTCTTGGTCAGGTTGATCGCGGGCACCTGCGCGAGCGGGGTCGTCACACTGTCTGTGCCGGTCACCGCGACGCCGGTCGGCGGGGTGCCCGAAGCGGTCGCCGTGTTGGTGACCGCTCCGGCGTCGATGTCGTCCTGGGTGAGGGCGTAGGTCGCCGTGCACGTCGTCGAGGCGCCACCGGCCAGGCTGGTGACCGGGCAGTCCACCGGGGCGGCCAGCGGGTCGTCGACACTGATCGGGTCGAGCGTGACGTTGCCGGTGTTGGTCACCGTGAACGTGTACTCGACGATCGACCCGACAGCAACCGTGGCCGGCGGTGTCGCCTGCTTGACCAGGCTGAGGTACGGACCGGGCGCGATCGGCAGGTCATAGCTGCCCTCGGCGGTCACCGCTGCCCCCACGGGCGGGGTGCCGGAAGCCGTCGCCGTGTTCGGCACGTGCCCGGCATCGACGTCCGCCTGGGTCAGGGTGTAGCTGCCGGTGCAGGTGGTCGACGCATTCGGGACCAGCGGTCCTGCCGGGCAGGTCACCGCACCCACCAGCGGGTCGTCGACGCTGACCGGGTCGAGCGTGACGTTGCCCGTGTTGGTCACCACGAAGCTGTAGTCGACCTCGTCACCGGAGCGATCGCCACGGGCGGTGCCGGACTTCACCAGGGCGATGCCCGGCGTGGCGGTGATCGGGGTCGAGGTCGAGCTGGTCGACGTCACGCCGGGGCCTGCCGGCGGGGTGCCGGTCGTGGTGGCCGTGTTGTCGACCTGGCCGGAGTCCACGTCAGCCTGGGTGAGGGTGTAGGTCGCGGTACACGTCGTCGACGCGGTCGGCGCCAGCGTCGTCACCGGGCAGGTCACCGGACCCGCCAGCGGGTCGTCGACACTCACCGGGTCGAGCGTGACGTTGCCGGTGTTCGTCACCACGAAGCTGTAGACGATCGTCGAACCCGCCGTGTTCCCCGACGGCGCTCCCGCCTGCTTCAGCAGGCTGACCGCGGGGGCCTGGACGATCGTGGTCGTCACCGTGTCGGTACCGGACACGGGCGCACCGACCGGCGGAGTGCCGGCCGCGGTTGCCGTGTTGACCACCTGACCGGCGTCCAGGTCAGCCTGGGTGAGGGCATAGGTCGCCGTGCAGGTGGTGGACGCGTTCGGCGCGAGGGTGGTCGCAGGGCAGGCCACCGCGCCCACCTTCGGATCACTCACCCCGACCGAGGTCAGCGTCACATTGCCCGTGTTCGTCACCACGAAGCTGTAGTCGATCGTCGAACCCACCGTGTTCCCCGACGGCGTCCCCGCCTGCTTGACCAGCGTCAGCGCCGGTCCGGCGGAGATCGGGGAGTCCGTGCTGTCGGTGCCCGTGACGGCCGGGCCGGTCGGCGGGGTGCCGGACGCGGTCGCGGTGTTCGCCACGTGCCCGGCGTCCACATCGGCCTGGGTCAGCGGGTAGGTCGCCGAGCAGGTCACGGAGGCGCCTGGCGCCAGCGCCCCTGCCGGGCAGGTCACCGAGCCGACCAACGGATCGTCGACCGAGATCGCCGAGAGCGTGACGTTCCCGGTGTTCTGCACCGTGAAGGTGTAGTCGATCGTCGAACCCGCAGTGTCGCCCGACGGCGTCCCCGCGTGCTTGTCGACCGTCAGCGACGGCGCAGGAACGATCGAGGTGTCGGTGCTGTCGGTCGCGGTCACCGGGTCCCCGCTCGGAGGCGTGCCGGACGCGGTCGCGGTGTTCGCCACGTGCCCGGCGTCCACATCGGCCTGGGTCAGCGGGTAGGTCGCCGTGCAGGTCACCGTCGCGCCGGGGAGCAGGCTCGTCACCGGGCAGGTCACCGGGCCCGCCGTCGGATCGTTCACGGCCACCGTGGTCAGCGTCACGTTGCCGGTGTTGGCCACGACGAAGGTGTAGTCGATCGTCGAGCCTGCCGTGTTGCCGGACGGCGTGCCCGCCTGCTTGTCCAGCGTGATCGCCGGAGCGGGGACGATCGGCGTGGTGGTGGAGTCGGTCGCGGTCAGCACCGCGCCGGTGGGCGGCGTCGCGCTCGCTGTCGCGGTGTTCACCACCTGGCCGGAGTCCACGTCAGCCTGGGTCAGCGTGTAGGTCGCCGAGCAGAACATCGTGTCCCCGGGATCGAGGGTGGTGTCCGGGCAGGAGACCGTGCCCACCCTGGAGTCCGCGACGGAGACCGAGGTCAGGGTGACGTTCCCGGAGTTGGAGATCGCGAACTGGTAGACCATCGTCGAGCCCACGGTGTCCCCGGACGGCGTCCCGGCCTGCTTGTCGAGGGTGAGCACCGGGGCGGAGGTGATCGGGGTGTCCGTCGAATCGGTGCCGGTGACCGCCGCGCCCGTCGGGGGTGTGGCCGATGCGGTCGCCGTGTTGGCCACGTGCCCGGCATCCACGTCCGACTGCAGCAGGGTGTAGGTGGCCGTGCAGGTCGCGGAGGCGCCGGGCGCGAGCGGGCCCGCCGGGCAGGACACCGGGCCGGTCTTCAGGTCGCTGACCGAGACGTCGGACAGCGTCACGTTGCCGATGTTCTGCACGACGAAGGTGTAGTCGATCGTCGAGCCGGCGGTGATCCCGGAGGGGGTGCCCGCCCGCTTGTCCAGGGTCAGCCTCGGCAGGGCCGTGATCGGCGTCGAGGTGGAGTCCGTGGCGATCTCGGCCGCACCCGTGGGCGGCGTGCCTGACGCGCTCGCGGTGTTGTCCACCACTCCGGCGTCCACATCGGCCTGGGTCAGCGTGTAGATCGCCGTGCAGGTCGTCGAGGCGCCGGGCGCCAGCGTGGCCACCGGGCAGGTCACCGGGCCGAGCTTGGGGTCGCTCACCTGCACCTGGGTGAGCGTCACGTTGCCGGTGTTCACCAGCACGAACGAGTAGCCGATCGTCGAACCCGCGGTGTTCCCGCTGGGGGCGCCCGCCTGCTTGTCCAGGGTCAGCGCCGGATCCGAGCTGATCGGGGTGTCCGTGGAGTCGCTGGACTCCACCGCTGCCCCGGTGGGCGAGATCCCGGACACGGTCGCGCTGTTCGCGACGTGCCCGGCGTCCACGTCGGACTGCTTCAGCGCGTACGTGGCCGTGCAGGTCGTCGAAGCACTCGGTGCCAGCGTCGCGGTCGGGCAGGACACGGTGCCGAGCAGCGGGTCGGACACCGCGAGAGTGGTCAGCGTCACGTTGCCGGTGTTGGTCACCACGAACGTGTAGCTGATCGAGGAACCGGCGGTGTTCCCGGACGGCGTCCCGGCCGCCTTGTCCAGCGTGACCGCCGGCTCCGGGCTGATCGGCGTCGTCACCGCGTCGATGCCGGTCACCAGCGGGCCAGAGGGCGGACGACCCGACACCGTCGCGACGTTCACGACCCGCCCGGCGTCCACGTCGGCCTGGGTGAGCGGGTAGGTCGCCGTGCAGGTCGTCGAGGCGTTCGGCGCCAGCGTCGTCGCCGGACAGGTCACGGCACCCACGATCGGGTCGTTGACGCTCACCGAGGCCAGCGTGACGTTGCCGGTGTTGGTCACCACGAAGGTGTAGTCGATCGTCGAACCCGCAGTGTTGCCCGAGGGGGTACCGGCCTGCTTGTCGACGCTGATCGACGGGCCGGCGGCGATCGGGGTGTCGGTCTGGTCAGTGGCGGACGGCGGGGTCAGGGAGTCCGGCGGGGTGCCGGTCGCCGTCGCGCTGTTCGCCACGTGCCCGGCATCCACATCGGCCTGGGTCAGCGTGTAGGTCGCGGTGCAGGTCAGGGACTCGCCCGGCGCCAGCGGGTCAGCCGGGCAGGTCAGGGCGCCGACCTTCGAGTCGTCCACGCCCACCGAGGCCAGCGTCACGTTCCCCGTGTTCTGCACCACGAAGGTGTAGTCGATCGTCGAGCCGGCCCCGGTGCCCGAGGGCGTACCGGCCCGCTTGTCCAGGCTGATCCCGGGCGTCCGGCTCAGCGGCGTGGTCACGGAGGCGGTCGAGGTGAGGGCGGCACCGGTCGGCGGGGTTCCGGAGGCCGAGGCGGTGTTCGCCACCTGGCCGGCATCCACGTCGGCCTGGGTCAGCGTGTAGGTCGCATGGCAGGTCGTCGATGCCCCCGGCGACAGGCTCGACACCGGGCAGGTCACCGCGCCCACCTTCGGATCGGTGACGCCCACCGAGGTCAGCGTCACGTTGCCGGTGTTCTGCACCACGAAGGTGTAGTCGATCGTCGAGCCCGCGGCGGTGCCGCTCGGCGCGCCCGCCTGCTTGGCCAGCGTCAGCCCGGGGGCCGAAGGCACGGAGGAGTCGGTGCCGTCCGTCCCGGTCACGGTAGCGCCGGCCGGCGAGATCCCGGACGCCGTCGCCGTGTTCGCCACGTGCCCTGCATCCACGTCATTCTGGGTCAGCACGTACACCGCGTGGCAGGTGGTCGTGGCGCCGGGCGCCAGCTCGGTCACCGGGCAGGTCACCGTTCCGACCTTCGGGTCGGTGACCTTGATCCCGTGCAGCGTCACGTTGCCGGAGTTCTCCACCAGGAACGTGTAGGCGATGGTCGAGCCGAGTGTGGTTCCGGAGGGCGTGCCGGCTTCCTTGTCGATGGTGATCGAAGGACTGGCCGTGATCGGTGTCGTCACCGAGTCGGTCGCGGTCCGTGCGGGGCCGGTCGGTGGGGTACCGGAGGCCGTGGCCGCGTTCAGGACCTGGCCGGAGTCCACGTCGGCCTGGGTCAGCGTGTAGGTCGCGGTGCAGGTGGTGGACGCGTCCGGCGCGAGGCTGGTGTCGGGGCAGGTCACCGTCCCGACCTTCGGGTCGCTCACCCCGACCGAGGTCAGGGTGACGTTGCCGGTGTTGGTCACGAGGAACGTGTAGTCGATCGTCGCGCCGGCCTGATACCCGGACGGGGTGCCGGCCTGCTTGTCGAGGGTGAGCGCCGGAGCCGCGGTGATCGGGGTGTCGGTGGTGTCGTTCGCACTGGGCGGGGTTACTCCACTGGGCGGCGTCGCGCTCACCGTCGCGCTGTTCGCCACATGCCCGGCATCGACGTCGGTTTGCGTGAGCACGTAGGTCGCCGTGCAGGACAGCGAGGCTCCCGGCGCCAGCGAACCGGCGGGGCAGGACACCGTGCCCACCTTCAGGTCGGCGACGTCCACCGAGCTCAGGGTGACGTTGCCGGTGTTCGTCACCACGAACGTGTAGGTGATCGTCGACCCGACGGTGTTGCCGGTCGGAGTGCCGGCCTGCTTGTCCAGGCTGAGCATCGGAGTACGGGGCAGCGTGGTGTCGGTCGAATCCGTCGCCGTCGCGGTGCCGCCGGTCGGCGAGGTGCCGGACGCGGTCGCCGTGTTCGCCACGTGCCCGGCGTCCACATCGGACTGCAGCAGGGTGTAGGTGGCCTGACAGGTGGTCGTCTCCCCCGGCGCGAGGCTGGTCACCGGGCAGGACACCGTGCCGACCTTCGGGTCGGTGACGGACACGGGCGACAGGGTCACGTTGCCGGTGTTGCGCAGGACGAAGGAGTAGGCGATGGTCGAGCCCGCGGTGTGGCCGGTCGGCGCAGAGGCCTGCTTGTCCAGGGTGATCGCCGGCACGGAGTCGACAGCGACGTCCGTGGAGTCGTGGCCGCTGACGGCGGCACCGACCGGCGGCGTGCCGGACGCGGTCGCGGTGTTGGCCACGTGCCCGGCGTCCACGTCCGCCTGGGTGAGCGTGTAGGTCGCCGTGCAGGTCATCGACGCCCCGGGCGCGAGTTCCGTCGCGGGACAGGACGGCGCGCCGACGGTCGGATCCGCGATGCCGACCGAGCGCAGCGTGACATTGCCGGTGTTCGCCACGAGGAACGTGTAGGCGATCGTCGAGCCGGCGATGTTCCCCGACAGCGTGTCCACCTGCTTGTCGACGGTGATCGCAGGCGCGGAGGTGATCACGGTGTGGGTGGTGTGCGTGCCGGCCACCGGAAGGCCCGTCGGCGGGGTACCGGACGCCGTGGCCAGGTTGTTCACCGCACCGGCGTCCACGTCCGCCTGGGTGATCGTGTAGGTCGCCGTGCAGGTCATCGAGGTCGCGGGCGCCAGGCTCGAGTCCGGGCAGGTCACCGTGCCGACCTTCGGGTCGGACACGCTCACCGGGTCGAGGGTGACGTTGCCGGTGTTGGTCACGATGAACGTGTAGGCGATCGTCGATCCCGCCGTGTTCCCTGACGGCGTGCCGGCCTGCTTGTCCAGGGTGATGCCGGGGCCGGCCGCGATCGCGGTGTCTGTGCTGTCGGTCGCGGTCGTCACGCTGCCGCCGCCCGGAGGCACGGCCGAGGCGACGGCGGTGTTCGCGACCGAACCCGAGTCGATGTCCTCCTGCGTCATCGTGTACGTGGAGGAGCAGGTCGTCGTCTGTCCGGGAGCGAGGGTGGTGTCCTCGCAGAGCACGCCGACCAGCGGGTCGTCGACCTGCAGCAGGTTCAGGGTGACGTTGCCGGTGTTCTGCGCGACGAAGGTGTAGGTGATCGTCGACCCGGCGGTCTCACCCGTGGGCGTGCCGGCCTGCTTGTCCAGGCTCAGCGACGGCGCGGGCGTGATCGTCGTGGTGGTGGAGTCGGTCCCGGTCACGGCGGCGCCCGTCGGCGGATTTCCGGTGGCCGTGGCGGTGTTGTTCACCACGCCGGCGTCCACGTCCGCCTGGGTCAGCGTGTAGGTCGCGTGGCACGTGGTGGCCGCACCCGGCGCGAGCGTCGTGGTCGGGCAGGTCACCGTGCCCACCTTCGGGTCGGAGACCCCCACCGCGTGCAGGGTCACGTTGCCCGTGTTCTGCACGATGAAGGTGTAGGCGACGGTCGAGCCCGCCGTGTTCCCCGACGGCGTCCCCGCCTGCTTGTCCACCGCGATCGCCGGAGCGGACGAGATCGGGGTCGTCACCGAGTCCGTCCCGGTGACGGCCGAACCCGTCGGTGGGGTACCCGACGCAGTCGCCGTGTTCACGACCCGGCCGGCATCCACGTCAGCCTGCAGCAGGGAGTAGGTCGCCGAGCAGGTCGTCGTCTCCCCTGGCGCCAGGGTCGCGACCGGGCAGGACACCGTCCCGACCTTCGGGTCCGAGACCGCGATGTCGGTGAGGGTCACGTTGCCCGTGTTCGTGACCAGGAAGTTGTAGGCGATCGTCGAACCCGCCGTGTTGCCCGACGGCGTCCCCGCCTGCTTGTCCACCGTCACCGCCGGAGCAGACGAGATCGG
>PHEV01000209.1 GCA_002843035.1 Actinobacteria bacterium HGW-Actinobacteria-5
CCCAGCGCAGGACGGTGTCGAGGGTGGCGCCGGTGAGGGCGGCGGCGTGGAGGTAGGCCATCAACACTTTGGCGGCTTCGGCGGCATAGAAGCGGGCGGAGGCGTCGCCGGAGTCGCCGGTGGTGGTGGCGTGGATGGTGCCGGCGGCGAATGCTTTGGCGCGGCGTTCGGCGGTGATCGGGTCGACACAGCCGCGTACCGGGTCCCAGATAAGTTCGGGCAGGCCGTCGGCGAGCCCGAACGGGTCGAGGACGGCGATCGGCCGGTCGTGGTGCTGGCGGGCGGTGAGGCTGAGGAGCAGGTCGTCGGTCTTGGTGAGGGTGACCAGCGCGGCGCCGGGTGCGCCGAGGAGGGCGGGGGTGAGGACGTCGAGGGTCTTGCCGGAGCCTTGGGGTCCGATGACGCCGGCGGTGCGGTCCCAGGGGCACCACAGTTGGCCGGCGCGGGGTTCGGCGGCGGTGCCGATCCTCCAGCCGGTGGTGGCGGGCTCGAAGCTGGTGCGCATGGCCGTCAGATCGCGATGCCGGGGGCGGGTGGTTTGCGTCCGCGGACGGTCGGGTTGGGCGGTCGTCGGACCGAAGGCTGGTCGACGGTTTCCCACCGGTGCTGCGGGGCGGGTTCGCGGGCCTGGATGGCCTGGCGGGTGTGCGGGTCGGCGTGACCGAGGATGTGTTCGCGTAGTTCGGGCCAGGCCGAGGGTGGGACGACGTCGTCGATGAGGGCGTCGAGGAGGGCGGAGTTCTGCCGTCCGGGTGCGGAGCAGGCCTGGCTGTGTTCGAGGGCGACGACGGCGGTGGCGCCGTCGCCGGTGATCCAGGCGGCCATGCCGGCCAGGTAGAGCGGGGTTTCGGCGACGATGCGGGGGCTGTTGTTGACCACGCCGCGCCACAGTTGGAGGTGTTGGTCGGCGTTGGTGTTGGTCATGGACAGCAGGGCGAGGTCGCGGACGGCCGGGTGGTCGGACAGCACGGCGAGCTGGAGCGCTTCGGCCAGCGGCAGGGTCCGGTCGGGCTGGGTGGGGTCGGGCAGGTTCTGGTCGATCAGGAGGGCGGCCCGGGCGACGAGGGCGAGGGTGTCGGCACGTGCCGGGAGGGTGGCCAGGGCCGGTTCGACCTGGGCGAGCAGGTCGGGGGTGATGGTGGCGGTGGCGAACAGGGCGTCGAGTTCGGCGCGGCTGGCCCGCACCGGCAGGCCGAGGCCTTCGAGCTGGTCGGCGATGGGTCCGTCGTGTTCGACGGGGCCGGTCTGGCCGTCGGGGGTGTGCCAGGTGTCGCCGTTGATGAGCATCGCGGCGGTTTCGGCGAACGGGGCCAGGTGGGTTTCGCAGCGGATGATCAGGTCGAGGCCGGCTTTGGGCTGGTTGGTGTAGGCGATGACCAGGGCGTCGGCTTTGGGGAAGCGGGCCCAGATCCGGTCGAGGAGTTGTTCGGCTTCGCCGGGTGGTTGGGCGACGTCGATGTCGACGCGGGCGGTGACCTGGATGCGTCCCTGGTCGAGGACGAGGATCACCAGGGATTCCTCGGGTTGGAAGCCGAGCAGGTGCGGCACGACCTGGGTGATCTCGCCGGGCTCGCTCATCCGGATCACCGGGGGCTGTTCGTTAATCATGATGCGGAGTCCTTCCGGTTTCGGCGGCCGGCGCGGCGGCGGGGCCAGTGGGTGGGCCGTCCCGGATACGGACGGGCCTTCGTCGGGGCCGGATCGAGCCGTTCCCACCGCGTCACCTCGGACTGGTCCTGCCCGACCTCGGTCGGGGCGGGACGGGGCCGGGTGAGGATGGTGAGCGGGATGCCACGGCTGGTGGTGGCGTGTCCGGTGACGGTGCCGGTCAGGTCGAGCTGCTGTCCGGTGCGGACCTGGTAGGCCCAGCTGGCGGTGGTGACCGTCTTGGCCCGCCAGCTGCCGCAGTCGAGGACCAGCAGGGCGCGCGGCTTGGAGCTCCACCGGTTCGCCGGCAGCCGGCCCGCGGTGATCACCAGCCCGGAGACGGTGAGGGTCTGTCCGACCTCGCCGACCTGCACCACAGGAGGTGCGATGGGCTCGGGATGGCTAGGTGCGGGCTCCGGGTCGGGCGGCTCGTCGTCGTCCTCGTCGTCTTCGATGGTGCCGGTGTAGAGGCTGAGCAGGCCGGCTGGTGAGAACTCGTCTTCGATACGCCAGTCGCAGTCGACGACCTCCACGTAGGGGCAGTCGAGCCGATCGTCGTCCCAGTCGTCGTCGGGCCAGCCGTACCCGTCGTCGTCCCCGTCTGTGTTGTAGAGGTCGGCGGTGTCGAACAGGTGGATCATCGGGATGCTGGGGATGCGCAGGTCGGCGATCGGGTTGGTGAGCTGGACGGTTCCGGTGGCGCGGTCGAAGCGGTGGCCGATGCGGCGCAGTCCGGTGTCGAGCATGTCGACCAGGGCGGCGTCGGTGGGTGCATAGTGCTCGGCCGTGGCGTTGATCTGGTCGTAGATCTGGCGCGGCAGCCTGTTCGCGGCGGCGGCGCGTTCGGCGCCGAGGACGTACCAGTAGCCGCCGTCGCGTCGCTCGAGGCTCTCCGGGGTGCGGGACAGGCACCAGTCAACGAGGGTCTTGACCCAGGCGGCGTGATCCTCCCCCGAGCATGACGGGCTGGGTTGCCAGCGGATGGGTTTGGGTGTGCTCATGACGGTCTCCTTCGCTTCGTTGTGGTCGGGTAGAGGTCGGGACGGATCTGGGGGGCGTTGCGGCGTAGCCGGGTCAGGCCGAGGACCTGTTCGGCCTCGGTGGGGCTGGCCATGCCCTTCATCCGGCCGGGCCCCCACCGGCGGGCCGCCCACACCACGGCGGTCGTGGAGCCGGCCAGGATGAGCAGCTGGACGACGATCAGCCAGCCGTACAGCGCCGGCGTGCTGGCCGCAGGCCCGGGGGTGGTGGTGGCGAGTCCTGCGGTGGGGTTGCCGGCCAGGACGGCGGGCAGGCTGGTGAACAGGGCGCGCCCGGCCGGCCAGGTGAAGCCGGCACCGGCGGTCCCATTCGCGAGCGCGCGGGCCAGGTGCACGCCGAGCGCGGCGAGCAGGAGCCAGCCGGTCAGGATCGCGACCGGGGGTTCCCAGGTGTAGGGGTAGGGGTCGTGGCGTCGCTCGGATTGCAGGATGGTCATGGGCGGGGTCCTCAGTGGTTGTAGAAGCTGACGTGGACGTGGTTGCGGTGGGCCAGGGTGGGGTTGGTGTTGCCGTAGGGGTGCCGGTAGGGCCGCCACGCCCGGCTGACCGAGGGCACCCATTTCTTGGCGTCGAAGATGATGTACTTCACGCGCAGGGCCTTGGCGTGGGCCTGGACCCAGTGCGCGACCCGCCACCCGTAGCTGTTGCCGGCCCGGGTGTTCCAGCCCGGGATCATGAAGTCGACCGCGAGCCCGGTGCAGTGGTCGGAGAACCGGCAGGTCGGCGAGGAGGCCGCTCGTCGTCCGCCCATGGACGTGATCGCCGGGAACGCCTGTTTGATGCACCGCAGTCCGTGCAGCGCGGTGGCGTGCAGGCCGTGTTCAGCGGCGGAGCGTGAGGCCGGGCAGGTGTCGTCGAAGCCGGGCAGGGTGTCGTCGACGGGCAGGCAGTCGGCCGGGTCGCCGGCCTCGACCACGACGCCACCTTTGCCGGCGTAGGACCAGGCGTAGTACAGGACGTCGTTGCGATAGGTGACGGAGCGGTTGTAGGCCCACAGGGCCCGGATCACACCGGCCTGGCCGGTGCGGACGCCGGTGTGGACGAGGTAGTTGGCGGCGGAGTAGATCGAGTCTGCATCAGAGTAGATGTCGCGCCGTCCGTCTCCGTCGCCGTCGACGCCGTAGGCGGCGAACGTGCCAGGCATGAACTGCATCAGCCCCTGAGCCCCGGCGCTCGAGGTGTGGTTGTTGCGTCCGTGGCGGGTTTCGGCCATTCCGATCCCGGCGAGCAGCTGCCACGGCACCCGGAACCTGGCGGCGGCCGATAGATAGAGCGTCTTGATGCGTGCCGGGATGGCCTGGGCGGGGCTGCGCAGCGACTGGTAGCGGGGACTCCCCCACTTCGGCAGGCCGAAGCTGGCGGTGCCGGTCGTCGTGGCGGACAGGGTGGTGATGTTGTCGTAGGCCGAGCAGGGGTCGAGCCGGACCTGTTCGGCGACGGCGGGGGTGACGACGACGGTGCCGATGGTGATGATGCCGATCGGGATTGCCCCGAAAAGGGTGAGGATGAGGGTGAGGGTTCCCAGGGTCCAGCGCATGCCGCTCACCGGGCCTTTTCGAGTTGGGTGTTGGTCCAGGCGATCTGTTGGCGTTCGATGGGGTGGAGGATCGTTTCGACTTTGTAGACCCATTCGCCGACTTTCCAGACGGCCCGTCCGGGGGCGCGGCGGCACCAGTCGGTGATCCAGTCGACTTCGATGTCGGACAGGTCGAGGAGTTCGGCGAGGTGGTGGGCTACGGCGGCATCCTGGGCATGCAGGATCTTGGTGTCGGCCAGGTGGAGCAGGTCTTTGGCGATCTGGGCGGCTTGGGAGCCGGCGTCGGCGACGCTGTCCAGGTCGGTGGGTTTGTGGCCG
>PHEV01000210.1 GCA_002843035.1 Actinobacteria bacterium HGW-Actinobacteria-5
GGCTCCGCATACGGCGAGCAGGGACTTCTCGGCCGATGGCACACCTATGCGGACACCGTCCACGGCGGAAACAAGCTCCTCGTGGAGGAACTCCGGATCAATCCGGCCGGCCACCAGAATCTGCAGTTCTCGGTACTCCAGATCCTGCCGCGCACCGCCACCGCGGACGAAGTCATCGCAGTCGAGGCTCTGTACAAACGCAAGCTCCTGACGAAGGAGTTCGGCTTGAATGCCAACTGACCGGGGGTTTCAGACAAGCGGGTGTCAGCCGGGTCAGCATGCCGGCCTCGAGGGCGAGCGAGACCTCGTTCAGGACGAGAGGGCCACGGTGTCGGTACTGCTTGGACACCGCGAACATCTCGACCACCCGCGTCACACTCTGCAGATTAGGGCCTGACGCCCGTCCGCCGGGCTCAGCGGTAGCGCAACCCGTGACCGAACCCGAACAGCGGGTCAGCGGTGTCGAAGGGCACGTCGGGCCGGCTGTCCCGGACGGCGTCCATGCTGCGGGGCAGGTCGAAGGGCAGCGAGCCCTTCGGATCTGAGGCTCCGAACAGCACGTCCAGCAGGGCGGACGGGCCGGCTCCCCAGTTCGCGGTGATCGCCGCGACGTCGTCGACGAACGGGGCGAGGATGGCTGGACGGTCCAGGAAGATGTCCACGACCGTGGGCACCGCCGCTGCGACGGCCTTGAGGTGCGCGGCCTGCTCGGCGGGGAAGTCGAGCGAGCCCGCGTGGAAGAAGTTCTCGAATCGTGTCTGCCGCTGTTCGAAGGGAGCCGAGATTCGCAGGACGGCGACGTCGGCGGCCTCGGGGGAGTCGACGACGTCGCCGTAGCCGGCAGCGATCCCGGGCTCGATGCCTTCGACGTACAGCTTGATCCCGCGCGCCAGGGGCAGGGCCTGTGCGGTGTTCGTGATCAGCGTGATCGAGGCCCGTTGCGCGGCCTCGCCGGCGGCACGGAACTCGGCGCAACCCACCGTGGCCCTGGCTACGTCGACGTCCACGTACCGCTTCTCGTCGAACAGGCCGAGGACGAACTTCTCCCGGAGCAGTCGACGCGCCGAGGCGTCCAGCCGCTCCTCGCTGACTCGCCCGGAGCGGACCAGCTCGACCAGCAACTCCGGGCAGGCCTCGCCACCGAACTGGTCGACGCCGGCGTCCAGGACCTTCACCATTCGCTCGGACGGGTCCAGGTGCTCCACACCCCAGGCGCGCGCGGGGAACGGCTCGCCCATCACCTCGGCGTCGTTGATCAGCCCCCAGTCGGTGCACACGATGCCGTCGAAGCCGTACCGCTCGCGCAGCAGGCCGGTGATCACGCTCTTGTTGAAGCCGAAGCCGACCTCCTCGTGCTCGGTGCCGACGGGCATGCCGTAGTAGGGCATGATCTGGCTGGTTCCGGCCTCGAAGGCCGCCTCGAAGGGCTTCAGGTGCAGGGCGAACTCCCCGCCCGGATACACCTGCTCGCGTCCGTAGGCGAAGTGGGGATCCTCCCCGTCGCGCTGCGGCCCGCCGCCGGGGAAGTGCTTGGTCATGGTCGCCACGGACTCGTGCCCCAGCTCGGCGCCCTGGAAGCCCCGGATGTAGGCGGCCCCGAGCCTGCTGGTCAGTTCGGCGTCCTCGCCGAAGGTCTGCAGCTGGCGGGCCCACCGCGGCTCCGTGCACAGATCGACCTGGGGGTGCAGGGCCACCCGGATCCCGACGGCGGTGTACTCCCTGCGGGCGATGTCGCCGAACTGCTCGACCAGCGCCTCGTCCCTGGTCGCGGCCAGCCCCAGGGTCTCGGGCCAGATCGAGAAGGCGCCGGCCAGCAGCGCCGCCAGCGGGTTGTCGCTGTAGGAGTGGCGGGGATCGGTCGACAGCGTCACCGGAATGCCCAATCGGGTGGACGCGGCCAGCTCCTGGAGCCGGTTGTGCCATTCGGCCATGGCCTCGGCGGTCGGCGCGCCCGCCAGGATGTTGAAGTGGCTCATCAGCCGGCCGCGGACGTACTCCTCGGTGCCGGGCAGGCCGAAGGCGTCGTCCCCGTCGCTGAGCGTGCCGTCGGGGTTCATCGCGATCATGGTCTGGAAGAACAGGCCGGCCTTCTCTTCCAGGGTCATCTGACCCAGCAGGTTCTCCACCCTGGCCTCGATCGGCAGGCTCGCGTCGGTGTAGGTCCGATCGATGTCGGTCATTGCCACTGCACTCCCTTGACTCGATGGCGAGGCGCCTCGCCTGGCAGCACGCTACCTCAACCCTGAACGGGTGGTAACTGAAACCGGCACGATCGGTAACAGTAGGATCAGGCGTCGGAGGAGGACCATGAGGGTGGGCGGTCGGGCAGAGTCGAGCGAGCGGACCCGCGAACTGATCATCGAGGCGGCCACGAGCCGGTTCGCTGCGCGCGGCTACCGTGCCACCTCGCTGCGCGAGATCGCCACGGCCGCGGGGATCAGCCATCCGGGACTGCTTCGCCACTTCACGAGCAAGGCCGATCTGCTCGGGGTCGTCGTTGACCGGCTCAGCCAGCCCGTGATCGCCGAGGGCGGTGAGGACGCACCGCGCCTGCAGTGGTTCGTCGACGCGGCCCGGCGCAATGCAGCGACTCCCGGCTACGTGGAGCTGTTCAGCGGGCTGCTCGGCGTCGGCGTCGGCGCGTCCAGTCCGGTCCACGCCGCCCTGGCCGCGCGCTACGCAGGGGTGCGCACCGCCATTGCCACGGTCCTGGCGGGCGCGGGAGCGCAGCCGGACCCCTCCGCCGAGGCGGCCCGTCTTGCGGCTGCGTGGGACGGCCTGCAGCTGATCTCCCTGTACGTGCCGGAGGTGAGCGTTCCCGACGCCCTCGCGGCCGGCCTGGCCGCCCTCGGTGGCGAGGTGGATGCGGCACTCCCGGTTGCGCGGATCGCGCCGTCCGAACCGTCCGAACCGATCGGGACGCCCGCGGGCTACTCGGCGGGACGGCGCCGCCGCGACCAGATCCTCGAGGCGGCCACGTCCGCCTTTGCGCACGCCGGCTTCCACGGCGCCAGCCTGCGGGAGATCGCCGAACTGGCCGAGGTGAGCACTTCGGCGCTGCTGCACCACTTCTCGTCGAAGCGGGAGTTGCTGCTCGCCGTGCTGCAGCGCAGGGACGCCGACGCCGCCGCGCTGGCGGGCACGCCCTCCGGCACCGATCCAGTCACTCGCCTGCGCCGCGCCGTCGAGGTGGCTCGCAGGAACCAGTCGGAGCAGGCGGGGCTGGTCGAGCTGTACGTGACGCTGTGCGCGGAGGCCGCGGCCCCCGATCACCCCGCCCACGGCTACTTCGAACGCCGGTTCCGCAACACGATCAACGCGTTCGGCAGCGCGTTCGCCGCGGTGGCCGCGGACGGTGGGCTCGCGGAGGGCAGGGATCCGTGGCTGGAGGGGCTGTGGTGGGTGGCCCTGTGGGATGGGCTGCAATTCCAGTGGAGCTTCGACCACGACCAGGTGGACGTCGCGGCGCTGCTGCAGGCTCACCTGGATCGGGTGCTGTCGCCGGCGCAGTGACGGCGGCAGTCAATCGCTGCCGTGCGCCTCGTGGCTGACCAGGGCAAGCTGCAACTCCAGCCGCGTCTGCGGGTCGTCGAGGGCGTCGCCGAACAGCACTCGGAGCTGGTTGACCCGGTAGGCGACCGTCTGCGGATGGATCGACAGCTCTGCGGCGACCTGCTGCCGCTGACCCCAGTGCCTCAGCCAGGACGCCAGGGTCGCGGTGAGGCGTTCGCGTTGGGCCGGACGCACCGAGCCGAGCGGCTCGAGGGCCAGTTCGCGGAGGGTCTCGGCGACCTCCGGCGCACCGCGGGTGAGCAGGAGCGGGAGCTGGTCCACCGCGTGGACCGGCCCTTCGCCGGTCTCGGGAGCGAGCAGCGCGCACACCAGGGAGCGCCGGGCGTCCGTGGGAGGCACGGATGGACCGATTCGCAGCGCCGCGCCGGCGCCGTCGAGCGCCTGGGCCAGGTGGTGGACGGCGTGGGGGAGAGCGGACGTCGCGTCCAGCACGGCCACGGCGACGTCCTCGCGCTCCAGCACGAAGCCCTGACCGGCCAGGGCCGCTCGTGCCTGAGTGATCCGCTCCGCCGGGAGGATCGCCACGGCGACCTCCGCAGGCACGGTCCAGCCGACCTGGTGGGCGACCGCACGGATGGCGTCCTCGTCACCCGCGAACAGGGCGTCAGCCAGCCTGCGCAGCCTGCGCTCGCGCTCGCCGGCGTGGGTGGTCACCTCGTGGGCGTAGCCCTCCGTGCTCTCCGACTGCAACGCATCGCTGAGGGTGAAGACGGCTTCCCCGAGCGCGAGTTGGGCCTCGGGGGACGGGTCGAGGTCGGCCAGCGCGCGGGCGACCTCCGTGTAGAGCACCCGGGTGCCGATCCGGTACGCCGCGAGCAGGTCCTCCAGGCCACGACCCTCGCGGGCCTCGCCCGCGCCGAGCTCGCGGAACTGGGCGCGCTCCGGCGCGGTCAGCGGGGGTTCGGTGGTGCCGATCAGGCGGACGAAGCGCACCAGCACCGTGCGCGTGGC
>PHEV01000025.1 GCA_002843035.1 Actinobacteria bacterium HGW-Actinobacteria-5
GGCGGGGGCGCCGCAAACGTGGCTGCCATGGGCAGCGAAGCCTGGTCTCGGTTGCCGCAGCACTGTCGCCCCCGCGGTCGACTGGCGTCGCGGTGAGGTTCCAGCGTCAATGACCGACCTGTCACATCGGTCTACGGGCTAACCGTCGATCGGGGCCTGGATGACTCCGATCACCTTCAGTATTCCACACTCGACCGTTTCGTCCCACCAGGCACGAGGTCGCAACGGGCTCATCCGACCAGCGGGTCCAGGATTCGCTCGCCGTCCCAGGTGCCCTGCTCGAGGCGGGTGACCAGTGCGGGGGCGCCGGTCCTCAGCACCGGCCGGATCAGCTGAAGCGCCTGCACCACGTCATCGGGCCGCACCAGCGGTTCGGTGATCGCGGAGACGAGTTCCACCCGGTCGCCGGTGGCGGTCAGGGTGACCACGGCGGCCCGCACGTCGAAACGGCGCAGGCCGGTCTTGGTCATGCGCTCCACTTCGACCTGGTCGGACGCGAGCAGTTCCGCCACGGCGGACGCCAACTCCTCGGGCTCGGCACCGGTGAGCAGGATCTCCCAGCGGGACGCGGTGAGCCGGTCGGCGAGTGCTCCGGGGCTGGCCTCGACCACCTCCACGATCACCAGGCCGTCCGGCATCGCGGCGTTGAGGGCGTCCCTCACCTCGTCCGGATCCCGGATCGCGGCCAGACCCAGTTCCAGGTACTCGGCCTCGGTCGCCGCTCCGGTGGGTGAGGCGTTGGCGTAGCTGATCCGGGGATGTGGGCTGAAGCCCGAGGAGAACGCCATCGGAACCCCGGCCCGACGCAGCGCGCGCTCGAAGGCTCGTCCGAAGTCGCGGTGGGACGCGAACCGCGCCCGACCCCGCTTGGCGTAGCGCACGCGCAGGCGCTGCACGGGAGGCGCCTGCTGCTCCGGTTGTCTTCTGGGCGTCACGCCGAGAGATCCTACGGCCCCTAGGCTGGCGAGGTGTTCTCGATACGCAGGGCCGAACCGACCGAATACGCCGCCGTCGGCGAGTTGACCGTGCAGGCCTACCTCACCAATGGCGGGCTGTCCACCGATGATCCGTATTACGACGTGCTACGAGACGCGGAAGGCCGTGACCAGGGCGCCGAACTGTGGGTGGCCGTCGACGCCGACGGCACGCTACTCGGCACCGTGACCTGGTGCCCTGCGGGCTCGGCCTATCGCGAGCTCGGCGGCCCGGACGAGGGTGAGTTCCGGACGCTGGCAGTCGCGCCGGAGGCACGCGGACGTGGCGTCGGTGAAGCCCTGGTGCGGCACTGCCTCGCCCTCGCGACGGAGGCCGGCAACAGCGCCGTCGTGATCTCGACCGCCGGGTGGATGCCCGCGGCCCACCGCCTCTACCGCCGGCTCGGCTTCGTCGCGGTGCCCGATCGCGACTGGTCCCCGCGCCCGGAGGTTCCGCTGCACGCGCTTGTTCATACGCTGCCCTGACCGCGCTAGGTGAGGCAGAACTCGTTGCCCTCCGGATCGGCCATCGTGTACCAGCGGTGCGGACCCTGGGACGCCTCCCACAGGAAGGTCGCCCCGCGGGCGAGCAGGGCGTCCCTCGCCACGTCCAGGCCGGTGCCGGCCAGCGTCGCGCGCACGTCGAGGTGCATCCGGTTCTTGCCCGACTTCGGCTCCGGCACCGCCACGAACAGGATCCGCGTGCACGGGCTGCCCTCCGGCGCGACCGGTTGCCGGATGGCTTGACCCTCCGCCCAGACGAGGACGCCCTTGTGCAGCTTGGTGTCCGCCTCCGACGCGAAGCCCTCGGCGACCATCCGGCGGATGAATGCCTCGTCCGAGGGTTCCACCTGCCAGCCCAGCGTCTCGCCCCACCAGTCGGCAAGCGTGTGCGGGTCGGCGCAGTCGAGCGTCACCTGGAAGGTCAATGGGGTCATGGCTCCTCCTTGTCCGGTTGGGTCCGGGTGGCTTCGGGGATACCTGCCGGGCGCGTACCGAAAGCGTTCTCGTGCCAGGTCGCGTAACCGGCGACGGCGGTGGGAAGGGTGGCGAAGACGCGCTCCTCCCCCACCGAGGCCAGGAAACCCGCCGCCTCGAGCTGCTCGCGCACGTCCATCTTCACCCGGGCCATCGCGAACACCACACCCTGGTCAGCCAGGGTGTGCCGCAACTGCTCGAGCGTGTCGACGGCGGTCAGGTCGACCTCGATATTGGCCTCTGCGTTCAGCAGGAACCAGTGCGGGGTCGGTCTCGCCGCCTGTACGGCGGCCAGGGCCCGGGTCAGGAAGTCGTCGGCGTTTGCGAAGAACAGGGGTGAGTCGTACCGGTAGACGACCAGTCCCGGCACCTGGGTGGCGGTCGGGTAGTCGTCGACATCGTGCATGCCCGCGATCCCCGGCACGTAGCCCAGGATGCCGTCGTGCGGGTGCGCGATCCGCCGGATCAGGTCGAGCAGCGAGAGCCCGACGGCGATCCCGATGCCGTAGAGCAGACCGGTGATCAGGACGGCGGCGAAGGTGACCAGGGCGAGCACCAGCTCGCTGACCCGGAACCGCCCGAGCCTTCGCAGTTCCTTCAGGTCGATCAGCCGGAGGCCCGCGTACACCACGACCCCGCCGAGCGCGGCCTGGGGGAACGTCGCCAGCACCGGGGAGAACAGGAAGATCGTGCCGAGGACCATCGCCGCCGCGACCAGGGAGTGCAGCTGGGTGCGACTGCCGGCCGCGTCGCCGATCACCGTCCGGCTCGCCGAGGAGGAGACCGGGAATCCGGCGAGGAAGCCGTTCGCGATGTTCGCCATGCCCATGGCGGCCAGTTCGCCCGTGGCATCGATCCGCTCGCCGCGCTTGGTCGCGAACGCGCGTCCGGTGAGGATCACGTCGCTGTAGCCGACCACGGCGATGCCGAGCGCGGCCAGCATGAGCTGGGCGATGTCGATGCCGACCAGGCTGGGTACGGCCGGGACGGGCAGGTCGCGGGGCACCTCGCCGATCACCGCGATGCCTTCGGAGGACAACCCGGCAAGCCAGACCACGGCCGCGGCGGTGAGCATCACCATCAGGGGCCCGGGCCAGGTGGGCGCCCAGCGGCGCAGCGCGAACAGGGCGGCCGTGACCGCCAGCCCGAGCACCAGCGTCGGCACGTGCACCGCGCCGAGTTGGGCGAACAGGGACGCGGTCTCCTCCCACGGGGCGTTGCCGGTGATGGTCAGCCTGGTGAGCTTGCCGTACTGGCTGACCACCATGAGCAGACCGATGCCCGCCATGTAGCCCACCAGCACCGGCCGGGAGAGCAGGTTCGCCACGACGCCGAGCCGGGCAAGCCAACCGATCAGGCAGACCACCCCGACGGCCACCGCGACCAGCGCGGCGACCTCGGCGCGGCGCTGGACGTCGACCGGACCGACGAGCGCGGCGATGGCGGCTGCGGTCATCAGGGCCGTGGTGGACTCCGGACCGATCGACAGCTGCCGCGAGGAGCCGAGCACCGCGTAGAGCAGCATCGGGACCAGCACCGCCCACAGCCCGCTCACCGCGGGCAGTCCCATGATCTCGGCGTACGCCATCACCTGCGGCACGAGGTAGGCCGTGACAGTGACGCCCGCAATCAGATCGCCACGCAGCCAGGAGCGGTCATAGGAGAGCAGCACCTCGAGTCCAGGTGCCCAGCGGCGCCAGCCCACCGCGTCCGAGCCGGTCATGGGCACACGCTAGCGGCCGGCACAGACACGCGCTCGGCTACGTGCCGGTGATGCCCGCGATCCAGGCCCCGGGAAGGCCGAGGCCGGTGCGCCAGCCCTCCGCAGTCCTGGTGAGGGGCAGCACTGCTCCACTGAGCGTGGTCGCCTCGATGCTCTGCGCCAGCCCGCCCGGGTAGCGCGCGGTGACCGTCAGCGCCGTCACGTACTCCGACGTCCCGAACAGCTGTTGCGCCCTGGCCTGGCTGACCGCGCGGGTCCAGGCCAGGTTCGGGTTGCCCGGAGCGGACGTCGAGTACGGGTCGTCCACGTGGCTGAGGTACGCCAGCGGCGGGGTGCCGAACACGTCGGCGTTGCTCGCTGTGCCCGACTCGCGCGCCTCCCCCACCAGGTAGGAGCCGGAGGACGCGAAGTACGGGGTCTCCACGATGCCGTTCCCCGCGTCCCTGACGATCTGGACGCCTGCGGCGGAGATCGTGGCGTCCACTGCGTCCCGCCATGGCTGGTTCGCCGTACCGCCGGCCTTCTTCCAGCCCGTGAAGTTCTGACTGCGGGTGTCGTCGAAGACCTGGCAGTCGCAGGCGGCGTTCACCCCACCCGGCTGGGCGTTCCACCGCACGGCCTGGGTGATGATGTTGTTGCGGGCGGCGATCACCTGAGCCTGCAGGGCGGCGGCACCGCCCGCGGACGCCTTGCCCCACGAGGAAGGCATCTCATCGATGCCGTAGAGGTAGTCGGTGTTCATCGCCAGCTCGTTGACGACGTTGGGCCGGTTGCCGATCACCGTCACCTGCAGGTTGCCGGCCTTGTAGCTGCCCTGCGCTCCGGTGACGGTGACGGGCCCGGTCTTCCAGGTGAGCGTGAGCCGGCTGCTCGAGGCCAAGGCCTTGTTCTTCACACTGCCGTTGGCGAGGGTGACCTTCGCGCTGACGAGCGTGCCCTTCACCCCGATCGCCACCGTGCCTGGCGAGGTGAAGGTCTTCAGGACCGTCCCGTCCCCGATCACCGTGAACCCGCCGGAGGTCACCTTCAGCGAGGTGGTGGTGCGAGCGTCGGACGGCGGGCCGAGCACCTGTACCTTCACCGTCCGCGGGTTGTTCACGGCTGTGCTGAGAGTGGTGCCCGGGTAGTAGTAGCTGAGGATGTCGGACGCGGACGCGCCCTCTCGGGCCATCTCGTAGGCGCCCCACTGGGACATCCCCGTGCCGTGACCCAGGCCCGAGCCACTGACCGTGAAGCGGGCCGGCACGAACCGGACGGTGAACTCCTCACTGACCGCCCTTCCGGACACGGAGAACCGGTAGGTGCGCGCCATCACGGAGTGCTTCACCGTGGTGGCGCCCTTGCCGCGGGTGATCTTCACGCTCTTCTCCGTGACCCAGCTGTCACCCCTGCGGTACTGCAGCTTCGCGGTGGCCTTCTTCACCTTCGCGCCGTTGTGGAGGTAGGTCACGCCCAGCGTGATCGCCTTGTCGGTCGTGGTCACAGCGGTGCCGTACCGGGCGATCAGGACGTAGCCGGACGCAGCCTGTGCCGTCGGCACCGGCCCGGCCAGCAGGGCGGCCAGCAGGCCTGCGACGACGCCGATCACTGTCCAGGGGTGGCTACGCACGTCCCCAGAGTGCCACAGACCCCCTGGCCGAAATGGGGACGGTTCTCCTTTTCGGCCAGAGCTGGACGGAAACGAGAACCGTCCCCTTATCGGCCAACCCCTTCTCGGCCACGAGTGGACGGAAACGAGAACCGTCCCCTTTTCGGCCACCCCGACGGGAGGGACGCGACGACTCAGCCGACGCGGTTCACCACGGTCAGCGGGAGCAACGACCGCCCGGTCGGACCGATCTGGATCTCGGTGCCGAACTCGGGACAGACGCCGCAGTCGTAGCAGCCGGACCAACGGCAGTCCTCCACCTCGGCGCCGTAGAGCGAGTCCTGGTAGTCCTGCCAGAGCCAGTCGCGATCGAGCCCGGCGTCCAGGTGGTCCCAGGGCAGCACCTCGCCCTGCGGGCGCTCGCGAGTGGTGAACCAGGCGACGTCAACGCCGTACGGGGCGAGCGCACGCCCTGCGGCTTCGGTCCAGCGGTCGAAGGAGAAGTGCTCGCTCCAGCCGTCCATCACGCCGCCATCGCGCCAGACCTCCTCGATCACCGCCCCCACGCGGCGATCGCCGCGGCTGAGCAGGCCCTCGATCAGGCCCGGCTTGCCGTCGTGGTAGCGCATGCCGATCGACCGGCCGTACCTGCGGTCGGCGCGGATCTTCTCCTTCAACAGCCGAAGCCGGTTGTCGATGGTTTCGGGGTCGGCCTGAGCCACCCACTGGAACGGAGTGTGCGGCTTCGGCACGAATCCGCCGATGCTGATCGTGCAGCGGATGTCACGGGTGCCCGCGGCACGGCGTCCGGCCTCGATCACGTGCGCGGCCATGTCGGCGATGCCCAGCACGTCCTCGTCGGTCTCGGTGGGCAGGCCGCACATGAAGTACAGCTTCACCTGGCGCCAGCCCTGGCTGAACGCTGCGGTGATCGTGTTGATCAGGTCCTCCTCGCTGACCATCTTGTTGATCACCTTGCGCATCCGCTCCGAGCCGCCCTCCGGCGCGAACGTCAGGCCCGAGCGCCGTCCGTTGCGGGAGAGTTCGTTGGCGAGGTCGATGTTGAAGGCGTCCACGCGGGTGCTGGGCAGCGAGAGCGACACGAAGCTGCCCTCGTACCGGTCGGCGAGCTGCCTGGTGATCGGCGCGATCTCGGAGTGATCAGCGCTGGAAAGGCTGAGCAGGCCCACCTCGTCCAGCCCGGTGGCCGCGATCCCGCCGGCGACCATGGTGCCGATCGTCTCGATGTTCCGCTCCCGCACCGGGCGGGTGATCATGCCCGCCTGGCAGAACCGGCAGCCGCGCGTGCAGCCCCGGAAGATCTCCACCGAGTAGCGCTCGTGCACGGTCTCGGCCAGCGGCACCACGGGCTTCGCCGGGTAGGGCCATTCGTCGAGCTCCATCAGGGTGTGCTTGGCCACCTTCGCCGGCACACCGGGGGTGTTCGGACGCACGGACGCAATCGCGCCGTCCGCCCCGTAGCTGACGTCGTAGAGGCTCGGCACGTACGCCACGCCGCTGGCCGCCAGCCGCAGCAGCAGCCCGCGCCGCCCCTCCGGGCGCCCGGACGCCTTCCAGTCGCGGACGACGTCCGAGACGACCAGGGCCGCCTCCTCGCCGTCACCGAGGACGGCGGCGTCGATGAAGTCCGCGATCGGTTCGGGGTTGAAGGCAGCGTGGCCGCCGGCGATCACGATCGGCTCGTCCTCGCCACGATCGGCCGCGTGCAGCGTCATCCCGGCCAGGTCGATGGCCTCGAGCAGGTTGGTGTAGCCGAGTTCGGTGGAGAAACTCACCCCGAGCACATCGAACGCGCGCACCGGCAGGTGGTTCTCCAGCGTGAACTGCGGCAGGCCGTGGCTGCGCATCAGCGCGGCCAGGTCAGGCCAGATCGAGAACGTGCGCTCGGCGAGCATCCAGTCGCGCTCGTTGAGCAGTTCGTACAGGATGGCCAGGCCCTGGTTCGGCTGGCCCACCTCGTAGGCGTCCGGGTACATCAGGGCCCAGCGCACCTCGGCGGCAGCGAAGTCCTTGCTCACCGAGTTCACCTCGCCCCCGATGTACTGCACCGGCTTGCTGACCTGCGCCAGCAGCGGCTCGAGCCTCGGGTAGAGCGATTCGACGGTCATGGTCATGGTCGCACCAGCGTAATCAAGGCCGGCCCCGATCCCGAACCCGGGCCGGGTCGAAGAACTGCCCCCCGACTCCCCGCGGCGTGCCCCGGGTCGTCGACGCCGCGGCGTTGGCGTCCCTCAGCCGCGGGTAGCGAGGCGGGCGAGGACGGCGTCGCTACGCAGCTCGCGGAGAGCATCGCGGGCGATCCAGCGGGCGGACGCCACGTCCGGGTGCCGGGCCAGGATCTCCTCGCCGATGGCGACGGCGGCGTCGTGGCAGGCCGGCGAACGCTTGCCGACCTGACGCAGCGCCCAGTTCACAGCCTTCTTCACGACGTTGCGCGCGTCCGTGGATTCGCGGACGACCAGCGGCAGCAGGTCGATCAGGCGTTGGTCGGGAGCCGCCTTGTCGTACACGGCGAGTGCGCAGATCAGCACGAAGCCCGCCCGCTTGACGAACTCTGCCTCTGCCGCCGTCCACTGCCCGACCTTTGCGTAGGCGAAAGGGGTGGACGCGAACAGCCCGCAGACCTGGTCGCAGACGTCCCAGGAGTCGAAGTCGGCCGCCCACGCGTCCGCCTGCTCAGGCGTGACCAGCGCGGGTACGTCCACCAGCCCTGCGAGGATCCGCGCCTCGTGCACGCCGGAGGCCCACAGGTTGGCGGCCACCTCGTGCACGAACCCGGGCCGGGTGCGGCGCATCCGGCGCAACTCGTGCGCGAGCCCACGCAGCGCGGGCATGGACACGCCGAGCGTGCCGTTGGAGTTGATGCCATAGCGGGCCATCCCGGCCACGTTGTCCGGATCGGCGAGTTCCCGCAGCCGATCGAGCAGGACCCGGGCGCGCTCCGCCGCCTGGGATGCCTCCGCGGGCGGGAGCACCGTCAGTTGATCACCGGGGCGTGCGGCGCCGCGTTCTCGACCACGATGTCCGCCCGGTGCGCGGGGTCGCAGGACTGCAGGTAGAGCAGTTGGCCCTGGTAGTAGCGGGCGTTGCCCGGGTCCTCCGGGTCGGGAGTGATCTTCTGCTCGCGCTCCGCGAGCCGGTGGAAGGACTCCTCGAACGGCACCTCGAGCCAGACCGAGATGTCCCAGACCTTCTTCTTGCGGCTGGAACACAGTTCGTCGCGGTGGATGAACATGCCGTCGATGATCACGACCGCGTCATCCGGGGCGATCCGCCACGGCGAGTGCACCTCCGACTCCGAATCCAGGTCGTAGGCTGCGGTGCGGTAGCGGCCCGATCCCTCGTGGCCGAGTGGCTCGAGCACCTCGTCGGTGAACCGCTCGTAGTCGTAGCTGTCCTCGAAGTAGCCCTTCGCGGACGAGCGTCCCTGCGCGTAGCGGACCGAGCGCGGGTTGAGGTAGTCGTCCATCGAGATCCGGATCACCTCGAGCCCCGACTCACGGAGCAGGTCGGCGAGCTCATCGGCGAAGGTCGTCTTGCCCGCGCCGTCCACGCCATCGACTCCGACCAGTGTGCGCCCTGACCGTGGCCGGATCTGTGCCCGCAGCCACTTCAGTGCACTCGCCGCATCGAGCCGGTTCATCACGTCATTGGTCATCTTTCGCCCCACCTCAAGCGATCGTGCGCGAAGAGTCCCAGAATACCCCGCCGGGCCCGGAAAGCTCCGCCTGCGTCGGGACGGCGGGCGCCGTAGCCCGCGGCAACCCGAGCCTCCGCCCGATCCAGAGCGCAGCTGCCATCACCGAGAGCGTGAAGACCAGCTGGAACAGGATCTCGGGGCCGACCGCATTTGCTCCCCGGTCGAACATGCCTTGCAACCCGCCGAACGGGATGGTGACCTCGCTGATCAGGTTGTTCCACACATGAAGAGCGACCGCGGCCTCCAGGCCCCCGGTTCGCCAGATCAGCACCGAGCAGGTCAGGCCCACAGTGAAGTAGTAGATGTTGAGCCAGACGTTGTCGGCGGCGTGCAGCACCATGAACAGCGCGGAGGACGCCACGGCCGCCACCACCAGCCCGAGGCGGCGGGAGCCGAACCAGGAGCCGACGCTGCGGGCGATCAGCCCGCGCACCCCGTACTCCTCGCCCGCGGCCTGGAACGGGGTGGTCAGGATGATCGCGAAGATCAGGAACAGCGAGTCGTTGTTCCAGGTGAAGGTGGGCATGCCGCCCAGCAGGATGTCGATGCCCAGGCCGAGCAGGAAGATCGGCACGGCGACCAGGCTGAACCGCGCGAACAGCCCCCAGCGGAACCCTCCGGTGATCGAGGAGATCCACTTCGGACGCTGTCCGAACACTGCCCAGCCAGTGAGGCCGGCCAGCGGGATCGCCAGCGCGAGGGAGAGGTTGTTCGCCGTGAACATCAACGGCGTCATGATGTCGTTCATGAGCTGCTCGGTGCTGGTCCCGGGCTGCAGCGTGGGGATCTTGGTGCGTCCGGTGGCGATGTCGACCACGAGGGCAGTGCCGGTCAGGACGATGTTGCCGACCAGCCAGGTGGCCACGAACATGGCCAGGGCGAGCAGGGACTTCCACCAGCGGTAGCGGGCCGCCCGGAAGAACTCGTGGTACTCCCGCGGTGTCGTGGGCAGCGCGGGTGGCTTCGGCGCGGGACCGGTCGGCTGAGGTACGCCGTAGTACGCCGGGGCGGGCGGGTACGGTGCCGGCGGATAACCCCACTCTGGCTGCGGGTAGCCCGGAAGCGGGGGCGGCGCGGGCCAGCCCTGGGCCGTCCAGCCGTGCGACGCGTCCGGCTCCTGCGGCGGCACGGGTGCGCCGGGGCCCGGTGGGACGCTGGGGCTCGGCTGGCCGGGTTCCGGCTCGTTCAGGCCAGGTTCGGGAACCACAGCGCAACCTCCCGGGCCGCCGACTGCTCCGAGTCGGACGCGTGCACGAGGTTCTCCCGATTCGACAGCGAGAAGTCTCCACGGATCGTGCCCGGCGCAGCGACGACCGAGTTCGTCACGCCGTTCATGAGGCGGACCACCTCGACAGCGGAGGTGCCCTCGAGCACCAGCGCGATCAGCGGCCCGCTGGTGAAGTACTCCCGCAGCGGCGGGTACCACGGCTTCTCGACATGGTCGGCGTAGTGGCGGTCGGCCATCGCGGCGTCGACGTGCCGGAACTCCATGGCCACAACGGCCAGGCCCTTCGCCTCGTAGCGGGCGAGGATCGTGCCGGCGAGGCCGCGGCGAACCGCGTCCGGCTTGAGCAGGACGAGGGTCCGTTGCAGATCGGTCATGGCCCGCACCATACCGTCCGGCACCTCAGCCCGGAGGTCCGGCCGGCGGCGTTGCCTCGATCCGCCGACCGAGCACGAAGCAGACCACCCAGAGCAGGGCGAACATGCCGCCGACCGCGAACATCATCGGGGTGGCGAAGCCCAGCGCGATCGCCACCGCCTGGGTCAGCCAGCCCAGCAGGTAGCCGGGTGGACGCCGGAGCATGGCCGCGGCGAGGACCGCGAAGGCCGCGGCGCCGAGCCCCAGCCCGAAGGCCGCCCCGACCGACACCTCCGAGACCTGGATCATCCCGGGGATGGCCAGGCCGAACACGATGGCCTCGAAGCCCAGGATGCTCAGCATCACCCGTCCCATCGGGTTGGACGCGGCCAGCCTCACGACTCGTCCGCCTCGCCCACGGCCCATTCGCCGAGGTCGACCAGGTCGAATCGATCGCTCGCGGCTGGGGACTCGTGCACCAGGAGGGCGCGCGCCTCTCCGGCCGCGTAGACCGATCCCGCAATCAGCACGCCTGCCCCCGGGCCGGCCTCATCGGCCAGGCGGACGGCCTCGTCGATCGCCTCGGCCATCGTCGGGGCGATCCGCACCCGGTCGACACCCACGATCCCGGCGGCCCGCTCCCCCAGCGCCTCCGCGGGGAGCGCGCGATCGGTGGACGCGATGGACGTGCAGACCAGCGTCGAGGCCGCCTCGGCGAGGATCGACAACACCCCGTCGACGTCCTTGTCCGCCATCATCGCGACCACGCACACCAGTGGGTGGAAGTCGAACGCCTCGACGAGCCCGTCGATCGTGGCGCGGGCACCGTGGGGGTTGTGGCAGGTGTCCAGGACCACCGTCGGCGAACGGCGCACCACCTCAAGGCGGGCCGGCGCCCGCACCTGTTCCAACCCCTCGGCGATCACGTCGGCCGGCAGCGGCTTGCCGCCGAGGAACGCCTCTGCTGCGGCGACGGCAAGGGCCGCGTTCTGCGCCATGTGCGCACCGAACAGCGGAAGCACCAGGTCGCCCAGGGGGCCCTCGGCCGTCTCCAGCCGCAGCACCTGCCCGCCCACCGCCGGCGCCCGGCTGATCAGCCCGAACTCCAGCCCTTCGCGAAGCACCTCGGCGCCCACCTCCGCGCACTGGGCCAGCAGGACGCGGGCCGCGTCCGGCTGTTGCGCGGCGAGCACCGCCTTCGAGCCCGCCTTGATGATGCCGGCCTTCTCCGCGGCGATCTCGGCCACGGTGCTGCCGAGCAGGTGGGTGTGGTCGAGGTCGATCGGGCACACCACCGCCACCTGTGCCTCCACGATGTTCGTGGCGTCCCAGCGGCCACCGAGCCCGACCTCCACCACCGCGACGTCCACCGGTGCGTCGGCGAAGGCTGCGTAGGCCAGCGCGGTCATCACCTCGAAGAAGGTCATCGCGACGCCGTCGATCAGCTGGTCGTCGACCAGTGCCACCAGCGGCTCGATCGTCTCGACCAGCTCGTCGAAGCGCTCGGTCGTGATCGGCTCGCCGTCGATGCTGATCCGCTCGGTGATGTCGACCAGGTGCGGGCTGGAGTAGCGGCCGACCCGCAGGCCGAGGGCGCGCAGCAGGGAGTCGATCATGGTCGCGGTGCTGCCCTTGCCGTTCGTGCCGGCCACCAGGATCACCGGGCACGACCGCTCCGGCGAGCCCAGCAGGTCGCACAGCGCCTGCACCCTCGCCTGGCTCGGCGCCACCCGGTGCTCGGGCCACCTGGCCTGCAATTGGTTGACGATCTCGGCGTGAGTTCTGCTCATGGTGGGCTCAGCCTAACCGCGCCCCGCCCGCGAGGGGGATCCAGTGCAGACGCGGGCCCGTGGGGGCGTCCGCAGGGCCGGGCTGCGCCTGCGAGGGGCCGGACAGCCGCTCGGTATACTGACCGGGTGTCCGACTCCGTAGCCGCCCCACGTTCGCGGCGACCCTGGCCGGAGTGGGTGACCCTCGGTGCCCGGCTCGTGCTCGGCGTCGTGCTGATGGTCGCAGGGCTGCTCAAGGTGACCCGACTGGACGCATCGATCCAGTCCGTCCGGCTCTACCAGATCCTGCCGTGGGACGTGACCGCTGCCGTCGGCTCCGCACTGCCGATCATCGAGATCGCGGTCGGCCTGCTGCTGGTCACCGGCACCTTCGTGAGGGTCTCCGCAGTCGTCGGCTCCCTGTTGATGCTCGCCTTCATCATCGGGATCTCCTCGGTGTGGGCCCGGGGCATCAACATCGACTGCGGCTGCTTCTCCCCCGGAGCCGAGGTGGACGCGAGCCAGACCCAGTACCCTCTGGAGCTCCTCCGGGACACCGGGCTCCTGCTCTGCGGCGCGTGGGCCGCCTGGCGGCCACGCTCACCGTTCGCCGTCGACAACTGGCTGTTCGCCCCGGTCACCGAACCCGCCGAAGACCCCGATCCGACCATCGCTGACGACAAGGAGCCAGCCCGATGACCCAGAACAACCGCGAGCGGCTGCGCCAGGCCCAGGCGGACGCGGCCAAGCAACAGCGGCTGAACCGGATCATCGGCGTCGGCGCCGCGATCCTCGTGATCGTGCTGATCGCCGTCTTCGTCGGCGTCCTGATGCAGAACCAGTCGCAGCAGGCAGTGAACAGCTCGTCCGCGATCACCCCGCCGAACGCCACCTCCGACGGAAAGGCTGTCGTGGTCAGCCCGGGGGTCGCCAAGCAGGGGGCCCCGGTGGTGGAACTCTTCTTCGACTACCAGTGTCCGGTCTGCAAGCAGTTCGAGAGCATCTACGGCAGCACCCTCAACACGTTGGCTGCCTCCGGTGACATCGAGCTGCACTACCGGACGATGAGCTTCCTCGACGCCAGCCTGGCCAACGACGCCTCCCTGCGGGCCGGCATCGCCGCAACCTGCGCCGACACGGTGGGTCAGTACTCCGCATTCCACAACGAGATCTACGCCGAACAGCCCGCCACGGAGGGCGAGGGCTACACCGATGCCACCCTGCGCGCGACCATCCCGGCCAGGATCGGCATCACCGGCGACTCGCTGACCACCTTCCAGTCCTGCTACGACAAGCAGGCCACGAAGGCCTTCGTGACCACCATGGGCGACCTCGGCGTCCAGGACATGCAGACCGTCACCAAGCAGGTGGCCACCCCGACGGTGTTCGTCAACGGCAAGAACCTCCCGTTCAGCGGTCTCGGCGACCCCTCCGGGCTGCTCGACCTGATCAAGCAGAACGCCTGACGGCACCAGGAGCCCTGCCCAGATGACCGGAACGAGCCAGCGGCAACGCCTGCGCGAAGCCCAGCTGGCGAACCAGCGCGCCGCCCGCTTCCGCCGGATCATCGTGATCGGCTCCGCGGCCCTGGCCGTGGTGCTCGTTGCGGTGATGGTCATCGTGTTCGTCCAGCAGTCCGCGAAGTCCGCCGCTGACGCGGCCGCCTCGACCACCGCAGGTATCCCCTACCCGCCCAACGCCACCAAGGACAAGGACGGGATCACCGTGTACTCCAACGAGGGCAAGCCGGTGGTGGCGGTGTATTCCGACTACCAGTGCGCGGGCTGCCTGCAGTTCGACCAGAGCTTCGGTTCCGCACTGAGCCTGCTCGGCCAGACCAAGGAGATCACGCTCGTCGACCACACCCGGGTGGCCCTCGACAAGGGCAACGCCGGCGGGCTGTCCCACAAGGCCGCCCTTGCGGCTGCCTGCGCGGACGTCGTCGGCTACTACCCGGCCTACACCACGGCGATCTGGGAGGCCGCGTCGAGTGGCCCCTACACCGACCAGCTGTTCCTGGAGACGATCCCCGACAAGGTCGGCATCGCCCAGGCCGACCTCACCGCATTCCGCGCCTGCTACACCAAGCAGTCCCTGTCCGCGTTCGTGCAGGGGGTGGAGGACGCAGCGTCGAAGGCCGGACGCAACGAGCTCCCGGTGATCACCGTCAACGGCAAGCAGGTGCCCAACTCGGAGTTCGTCGGCAAGTCCGGCCAGGACGTCAAGAAGATCATCGAGGCCGCGGCCAAGGGCTGAACCGGTGCCCCGGTGAGTGGCGGATTCTGAACTATCCCCGACCGCTCAATAAGATGCACCCCATGACTGATCAGCCCCTGACCGACGCCGTGCCCCCCGCAACCACGGGCACCGGCGGCGTACCGGAGCGTCCGGTGCTGGAGGGGCTGGAGGCCAAGTGGTCGGCCATCTGGCGGGAGCAGGGCACGTACGCGTTCGTCCGCCCGGCATCGCGTGACCAGGTGTTCAGCATCGATACGCCCCCGCCGACCGTGTCCGGCTCACTGCACGTCGGCCACGTGTTCAGCTACACCCACACCGACCTGATCGCCCGGTACCAGCGCATGCGCGGCAAGCATGTCTTCTATCCGATGGGCTGGGACGACAACGGCCTGCCCACCGAGCGCCGCGTGCAGAACTTCTACGGCGTGCGCTGCGACCCGTCCCTGCCCTACGACGAGAGCTTCACCCCGCCCGAGAACCCGGACCCGAAGCGACAGCTGCCGATCAGCCGGCGCAACTTCGTCGACCTCTGCCACGACCTGACCGCCGTCGACGAGCAGGCGTTCGAGAACCTGTGGCGGACGCTCGGCCTGAGCGTGGACTGGCAGGCTCTCTACGCGACCATCTCGGACGAGTCGCGCGGGGTCGCACAGAAGGCCTTCCTGCGCAACCTCGCCCGCGGCGAGGCCTACCTGTCGGAGGCCCCCACGCTGTGGGACATCACGTTCCAGACCGCGGTCGCCCAGGCCGAACTGGAGGCGCGCGACTACCCGGGCCACTACTACCGGGTCGCGTTCCACGCCGCCGACGGCAGCCCGGTCCACATCGAGACCACCCGTCCCGAGCTGATCCCGGCCGTGTGCGCGCTGATCGCCCACCCGGACGACGAGCGGTACACCCACCTGTTCGGCACCACGGTGACCTCGCCGGTGTTCGGCGTCGAGATCCCCGTGCTCGCGCACTCCGCGGCCGAGCCTGACAAGGGCGCCGGCATCGCGATGTGCTGCACCTTCGGTGACCTCACCGACGTCCAGTGGTGGCGTGAGCTGCAGCTGCCCACCCGCACGGTGATCGGTCGGGACGGAAGACTGCACTCCGACACACCGGAGTGGCTGGTGAACGCGGACGCCTACGCCGAACTGGCCGGCAAGACCACCTTCAGCGCCCGCGAGGCGATGGTGGGCCTGCTGCGGGCGGCCGGCGACCTCGACGGCGAGCCCCGGCCCACCCAGCGGATGGCGAACTTCTACGAGAAGGGCGAGAAGCCGCTCGAGATCGTCTCCACCCGACAGTGGTACATCCGCAACGGCGGCCGCGACGACGACCTCAAGCAGGCCTTGCTGGCTCGGGGCGAGGAGCTGATCTGGGTGCCGGACCACATGCGGCACCGCTACGCGAACTGGGTGAACGGCCTGAACGGTGACTGGCTGATCAGCCGGCAGCGGTTCTTCGGCGTCCCGTTCCCGGTCTGGTACCCCCTCGACGCCGACGGCGAGCCCGACTACGCGCACCCGATCACCGCGGCCGAGGACACGCTGCCCGTCGACCCGTCCAGCCAGTGCCCGCCCGGCTACACCGAGGACCAGCGGGGCGTGCCCGGCGGGTTCGTCGGCGACCCGGACGTGATGGACACCTGGGCCACCTCGTCGCTCTCGCCGCAGATCGCCTGCGGCTGGGAGCGCGACGAGGAGCTGTGGAGGCTCACCTTCCCGATGGACATGGCGCCGCAGGCGCACGACATCATCCGCACCTGGCTGTTCTCCCGGGTGGTGCGGGCGCACTTCGAGCACGGCTGCCTGCCGTGGCGGCTCGCCGCCATCTCCGGCTTCGTGGTCGACCCCGATCGCAAGAAGATGAGCAAGTCCAAGGGCAACGTCGTCGTGCCGACCGACATCCTGAACGAGTTCGGTTCGGACGCGGTCCGCTGGCGTGCGGCCATGGCGCGTCCCGGCATGGACTCGCCGTTCGACAGGGCCCAGATGAAGGTCGGACGCCGGCTGGCGATGAAGGTGCTGAACGCGAGCAAGTTCATCCTCGGCATCGCGGCGGACACCCCGCCCCGGGTGCAGCCGTCCGAGCCCGTGGACCTGGCCATGCTCGCGACGCTCGCAGAAGTGGTCGAGTACGCCACCGAGGCGTTCGAGGCCTACGACTACTCTGCGGCGCTCGACGCCACCGAGAGGTTCTTCTGGCAGTTCTGCGACGACTACCTGGAGCTGGTCAAGGAGCGTGCCTACGGCACGCCGTCCGGCGAGGAGGAGATCGACGAGGCCGCCAGGGATTCCGCCCGGGCCGCCCTGCGGGACGCCCTCGACGTGCTGTTGCGGCTGTTCGCGCCGTTCCTGCCATTCGTCACCGAGGAGGTCTGGTCGTGGTGGCGGAAGGGCTCGGTGCACCACGCACGCTGGCCGCAGGTCTCCGACCTCGCCGCGGGCGACGGCAATCCGGCCCTGCTGGACGACCTCGCTGCCGCCCTGGTCGGCATCCGCGGCGCGAAATCGCAGGCGAAGGTGTCGATGAAGACCGAGGCGACCCGCGCGACCTTCGCCGGCTCCGAGGACGTGATCGCCCGGCTCCTCGCCGCGGAGGACGACCTGCGCGCCGTCGGCAGGATCAGCAGCCCGATCGAGTGGCGGGCTACCGGCGGTCCGCTCGAGGTGACCGTCGAGCTGAAGCCCGTCGAGGGCTGATGGCGTCCGCCCGGGTGCCCCTGGTCGCGCTTGCCGTGGCGGCGTCCGTGCTGGCCTCCGGGTGTGCGTCCGGGGTTCGGGACAGCGCGGGCCGGGTGACCGCCCCGATCACGACGGACTCGTACTCGGTGCGGGTGGGCGACTGCCTCGGCAAGCTGCCCACGGAGAGCGCCGCCAAGCTCCAGCTGCTGCCCTGCGAGGAGCCGCACTACTGGGAGGCCTTCGCCACGGCAACGCTCGCTGGAGACGACTTCCCCGGCAACGCCGGCGTCCGCGAGCAGGCGGCGAGGGCGTGCCAGGACGCCTTCACGGACTTCGTCGGCGTCACCGCCGGGAAGTCGAAGCTCGGCCTCACCATGCTCACACCCACGAGTGAAACCTGGGCGCAGGCCGACGACCGCGCCGTGGTCTGCCTGGTCGGCAACCCCGGCGGTGGTGTCACCGGCACCCTCAGGGGCACCGCCCGATAGCTCGGTTCGCGGTCCACCTCGGCACCACGCCGAACCGTCCGGAAGCGCCGGGGGCGCTCCCGAGTCCTCGAGAGCGCCACCGGATTCTGGAGGACCCGTGGCCGGGCCTGCCGCTACAGCAGGTCGCGCAGCACCGGATCAGCCATGTCCAGCACGGCCGCCTTGGCGTCCGCGGCATTCGTGGCCGCCCGGGCGGCCGCAGCCATCTGCTGGCACTGCTCCCTGGTGTGCAGGCCGAGCGACGTGCGCACCGCGGGCACCTTGCCCGGAGCCATCGACAGGCTGGACACACCCAGACCGGTCAGCACCAGCGCCAGCGCCGGATCGCCACCGGCCTCGCCGCACACGCCGACGGGCTTGCCCATCGCCGCACCGCCCTCGCAGGCCAGTGCCACGACGTCCAGCAGTGCCGGCTCCCACGGGTTGAGCAGGTCGGCGAGCTCGCCCTGCATGCGATCGGCAGCCATCGTGTACTGCTGCAGGTCGTTCGTGCCGAGCGAGGCGAAGTCGACGTGGTAAAGGATCCCCTTCGAGCGGATCGCCGCAGCCGGCACCTCGATCATGATCCCGACCTTCGGCAGGCCGAGGGCGCGCACCTTCTCCGCGAACCACATGGCCTCCGCCTGGGTCGCGATCATCGGCGCCATCACCCGCACGTCGGCCCCGGTGGCCTTGTACGCGGCGGCCAGCGCCTCCAGCTGGGCGTCCATCACGTCGGTGCGGATCATGCCGAGCCGAATGCCACGTCGTCCGAGCGCGGGGTTCTCCTCCGGACCGAGATCGGCGAACTTCAGCGGCTTGTCGGCGCCGGCGTCGAGGGTGCGGACGACCACGCGCCGATCCCCGAACGCCTCGAACACCGCGGTGTAGGTCGCGGTCTGCTCTTCCACGGTCGGCATCGTGTCGCGGTCGAGGAAGAGGAACTCGGTGCGGAACAGGCCCACGCCCTCCACGGCTTGCTTCGCGGCCTTCTGGGCGTCGTCCGCGGTGCCGATGTTGGCCAGCAGCGCCACCGGGTAGCCGTCCTTGGTCGCCCCCTTGCCGGTACCGCCGGCCAGGGCCGCGGCACGGCGCTTCTTGCGCTCCTCCAGCATGGTCACTTCGTCAGCGGTCGGGTTCACGGTGATCTCGCCCACACCGCCGTCGATGGCAACCGTGGTGCCCGCGGCAACGCCGAGGATGCCGGTGGCCTGCACGACAGCAGGAATGCCCAGCTGCGAGGCAAGGATCGCGGTGTGGCTGGTCGGGCCGCCGGCCGCGGTGATGATGCCCAGACAGGTGTCCGTGCTCAGCGTCGCGGTCTCCGCCGGCGCGAGGTCGTGCGCGGCGAGGATCGACGGCACGGTCAGGGTCGGCACACCCGGCTCGGGCTGGCCCAGCAGCCTCGCCACGGCACGGTCCCTCACGTCACGAAGGTCCGTGACCCGCTCAGCCATGTAGCCGCCCAGCGACTCGAACATCGTGCAGATCTCCTCCACCGCCGCGGTGACCGCGTTGGTCAGGCCCTTGCCCGCCTGGAGGTGGTTGTCGATGCCCATCGCGAGCCCCGGATCGCGCGCCATCATGGCGCCCGCCTCCAGGATCGGCTTGGCGTGGTCGCCCGCCACCGCGGCCCGGGCCTCAAGACCCTTGGCCACCTCGTCGAGCACACCGTGGACGGTGACCGAAGCGGCCGCAGCGTCCGTCGTTGGGGCCTCATCCGCCGGAGCGGTCGGGGCCGGGGTCACCACCACGAGGGGACCCACGGCAATACCGGCGCTGACGCCGATGCCGTGGAAAGTGGAGTGCTGACCGGCGTCGGCAGCCATCGGACTACTCCGCGTCGAGATCGCGGGACAGGAGTTCCACCAGAGAGTCGAGCGCGGCGTCCGCACCCTCCCCCTCGGCGGCGAGGGTCACAGTCTCGCCGTGCTTCGCACCCAGGGCCATCACCATCAGGATGCTGCGGGCGTCGACAGGATTGCCGCCCTCCTTGGCGATCGTCACCGGGAGACCGGTCGCCGTCGCGGCCTGCACGAACAGGGATGCAGGGCGGGCATGCAGACCGACCGAGGAAGCGATGCTGACTTGACGGGTGGCCATGAGAACTCCTTCGTTGGGCGTCATTGTCTCGGGCTCCACAATGGCATATCAGCGCCCGGCGCCGGGACAGTTCGGCAGACTGAGTACCATTCCCACCCAGGTGACCGGACTGTTCGAGCTGTGTGGATCAAGCGCTCTTGTCGCGGCGCTCGCTGCGGGCCAGTTGTGACCGGCTGACCAGCTGGGGGGCCGCGCCGTCGTTGACGACGTCCGCGTCCACCAGCACCTGCGCCACCTCGTCGTCGCTCGGCACGTGGTACATCACGTTGAGCAGGATCTCCTCAAGGATGGACCGCAGCCCGCGGGCGCCGATGCCGCGGCGCAGCGCCATGGCGGCGATCGCCTCGATGGCGTCCGCGGTGAACTCCAGGTCGACGCCGTCCAGCTCGAAGAGCTTGCGGAACTGCTTGATCAGCGCGTTCTTCGGCTCCACGAGGATGCGTACGAGCGCCTCGGCGTCCAGCTGCTCGACCGTGGAGATCATCGGCAGCCGTCCAATGAACTCCGGGATCAGTCCGAACTTGTGCAGGTCTTCGGGACGGACCTCGGCGAACGGGTTCAGGGACGCGGGCCGACGTACCGCGGCGTCGTTGTTGAAGCCCAGCGGACGCTTGCCGACGCGGGCGTTGATGATCTCCTCCAGGCCTGCGAACGCCCCGCCGACGATGAACAGGATGTTCGTGGTGTCGATCTGGATGAACTCCTGGTGGGGGTGCTTGCGGCCACCCTGCGGCGGGACGGACGCGGTGGTTCCCTCGAGGATCTTCAGCAGTGCCTGCTGCACGCCCTCGCCGGAGACGTCGCGGGTGATCGACGGGTTCTCGCTCTTGCGGGCGACCTTGTCGATCTCGTCGATGTAGATGATGCCGGTTTCGGCCTTCTTCACGTCGTAGTCGGCGGCCTGGATCAGCTTGAGCAGGATGTTCTCCACGTCCTCGCCCACGTAGCCGGCCTCGGTGAGCGCGGTGGCGTCCGCCATGGCGAACGGAACGTTGAGCATGCGGGCCATGGTCTGGGCGAGGTAGGTCTTGCCGCAGCCGGTCGGGCCGATCAGCAGGATGTTCGACTTGCCGAGCTCGACCAGCTCGTCGTCGGCGATCCTGCGACCGGGGGTGCTGGCCTGCGCCTGGACCCGCTTGTAGTGGTTGTAGACGGCGACCGCGAGTGCCTTCTTGGCGGTCTCCTGGCCGATCACGTAGGCGTCGAGGAATTCGCGGATCTCGGTGGGCTTGGGCAGCTCGTCGAGCAGGCCGGAGTCACTGGCCTCAGCGAACTCCTCCTCGATGATCTCGTTGCAGAGGTCGATGCACTCGTCGCAGATGTACACCCCAGGCCCCGCGATGAGCTTCTTGACCTGCTTCTGGCTCTTTCCGCAGAACGAGCACTTCAGCAGGTCCGAGGTCTCGCCGATGCGTGCCACGTTGCGCCTTCCGTCCGTCTATGCCTGTCAACACTAGCCCGGCCGACCCACTTCAGCGGGGACGGCCGGGGGGAGAAATCAGTGGGGTACGTCCTTCAGGGAGGTGAGGATGTCGTCGACGATGCCGTACTCGACCGCCTCCTCCGCCGTCAGGTACTTGTCGCGCTCGATGTCGTGGCTGATCTTCTCGATGCTGTGCCCCGTGCTGTCGGCGAGCATGCCCTCCATCAGGCCACGGATGCGCATGATCTCCCTCGCCTGGATCTCCAGGTCGGAGGACTGACCATAGCCGCCCTCTGTTGCCGGCTGGTGAATCAGGATCCGGCTGTTCGGCAGGGCGAGGCGCTTGCCCTTGGTGCCGGCGGCGAGCAGCACGGCCGCAGCCGAGGCCGCCTGGCCCAGGCAGATCGTCTGCACGTCCGGCTTGATGTAGCGCATGGTGTCGTAGATCGCGGTGAGCGCGGTGAACGAACCACCCGGGGAGTTGATGTAGATGCTGATCGGGCGTTCCGGATCCATCGACTGCAGGCAGAGCAGCTGGGCCATCACGGCGTTCGCGATGTCGTCACTGATCGGCGTGCCGAGGAAGATGATCCGGTCCTCGAACAGCTTGGTGTAGGGATCGACGCGGCGCACGCCGTACGACGTCCGCTCCTCCCACTGCGGGATGTAGTAGTCCATACGCGGACCGGCCGGGGCGGTCGAAGTAGGCAGAGTGAGCATTTCGTTCCTCACTGGTTCGGGGCGGCGGTCTTGATCTGGGACGCCCGCTCGTAGACGTGGTCGATGAAGCCGTATTCGAGCGCTTCCTCCGCGGTGAACCAGCGATCGCGGTCGGAGTCCTTCTCGATCTGCTCGACGGTCTGTCCGGTGTGCTCGGCGATCAGGCCCGACATGGTCTTCTTGATGTGCAGCGACTGCTCGGCCTGGATCCGGATGTCGGAGGCGGTGCCGCCGAGGCCGCCGGACGGCTGGTGCATCATGATCCGGCTGTGCGGCAGCGCGAACCGCTTGCCCTTGGCGCCCGAGGAGAGCAGGAACTGTCCCATCGAGGCGGCCAGGCCCATCGCGACGGTCGCAACGTCGTTGGAGATCCACTGCATGGTGTCGTAGATCGCCATGCCGGAGTCGACCGAACCGCCGGGAGAGTTGATGTAGAGGTAGATGTCCTTGGTCGGGTCTTCCGCATTGAGAAGGAGCATCTGCGCGCAGATGGCGTTCGCGTTCTCGTCCTTGACCTCGGAACCCAGGAAGATGATCCGGTTGAGGAGCAGGGCCTGGTAGACGTTGTCCGTCATGCCGATGCCGCCGGGACCGGCAGCCATGGACAGCCCTCGCTGAATGGCTCGATGTTCGTTCACGCAGGCGAACCTACCCGCTGCCCCCCTCATTTCGGGCCTGTTCTCGCCCCTGTTCGCTGTCGGCGCACGGGTGTCGTGATCCGGCCACGCATCCCGTCCCACCCTGCTCAGCTGCCGCACCTGAGGCTGCGGGTGGCCGGATCACGACAACGCGAGAACCGCGCGGATCGTGTCGATGACTGTGTACGGGTGCTCCGTGAGCATCTCCCAGGTGATCCTGACCACGCGATAGCCATGCCTGACGAAGACGTTCTGGCGCGCCCGGTCCCATTCGAACTGCTCGTGGGTCGAATGGACGGACTCCCCGTCGAACTCCAGGACCAGGCGTTCCCTCGGGAACCACGCATCCGGGAACAGTAGCTCCCCGTCCAGCCGGAGCGGCTGGTTCGCGACCCACCCGGTGATGCCGGCCACGCCCAGGAGCGCATGCAGCAATGCCTCCGCGAACGACCAGGAGTTGCTCATCGCACGAGCGGCCACTTCTCCCCGGACGGGGTTGCCCGGGGTGTGCGCGAAGGCCGGGAGCGTGGCCTCGAGGGCCGCCCGCGTGACCAGGCGACGCCGCAGCGCCTCGAAGACGGCCTCGCCCTGGTCGGACGCGGCAACCTCGAGGCAGGCGTACTCCGCCGTCACCGTGCTGATTCCGCGGTAGTGCCGGCGGTGCTCGCCCGGCACCCTGCCTCGCAAGGGCTCGATCCACGCCACGGGTCTCGAACGGGTCGGCGTGCGCAGGCGGATCGGCATCGTGATGGGACGGCCGAGCAGCAGTTCCACGGCGGTGACGCCCACGATCGAGCCGCGGCGCGTCCACATCGAGGCAGCGAGCAGCCGCGCCGACGGCTCGGTGAGCAGCACGGGCCGGAGGTAGACGCCGGGGAGGATCGCGGCCACCACCCCCCGCTCAGCTGCCCGCTGGATGGTCCGTGCCTGACGCGGGTGGTCGCGCAGGGCGAGCACGGGGCTGTTCTGGAGAAGGTCATCGATGCGCATGCCGACACCTTCGGCAGACGGCGGACGCGATGGTCACGGGCAGCGCGGAGCTGTGGATGACGCGATTCGACCGCCGCGAGCTGTGGATGAGGCGGGCGGGACGGGCGGGACGGCGTTCGCGGCCGAATCGCGACAGGCCGCGAACGCAGCGACGCCGCCACCGGTGCGGTGGCGGCGTCGCGCTGGTCTGTGACTACTCGGCCTCTGCCTCGTTCTCGGCCTCGGCTTCGGCGACCGCTCCGGAGAGATCCACCGGGTTGCCGTCGGTGTCGGTGACCTTGGCGTCCGAGACGATCAGGACGAGCGCCTTGTTGCGGCGGATCTCCTGCATCCAGGCGCCGATGTGGTTGTGCTCCATCATGTGCTGCGCCTCCTGCTCGGGGCTGGACCCGTTCTGGGCGGCCTTGCGCACGAGCAACTCCGACAGGTCGGCCTGCTCCACACCGACCTCAGCGTCATCGGCGACCTTGTCGAGGATGAGCTGCGCCTTCAGGCTGCGCTCGGTCGACTTCTCGATGTCGGCCCAGAACGCCTCCGGGCTGTCGGCCTCCTCCTCGGACTGCTCCAGGTAGCGCTCGAGGGTGAGGCCCGCGCGCTGCAGCTGCTCGGTGATCTGCTCCTTGCGGGAAGCGATCTCCGCGGCGAGCAGTCGCTCGGGCACATCGAACTTCGTGGCGTCGACGAGGGCCTCGAGCACCTTGTCCCGGCCGCTGGCGACCTGCTCGGCCGCAATCATCTGCTCGACGCTGCGGGCGAGGTCTGCGCGCATCTCCTCGACGGTGTCGAACTCGGAGATCAGCTGGGCGAAGTCGTCGTCCACCTCGGGCAGGGTCTGCTCGGACACCTTGGAGACGGTCACGGTGATGTCCGCGGGCTCGCCCTCCAGCGGCCCACCCACCAGCGTGGACGCGAAGGTCGCCTCCTCGCCGGCGCTCAGGCCGGTCACGGCCTCGTCCAGGCCTTCGATCATGCCGCCGGAGCCGATCACGTAGGTGACGCCGTCGGCGGTCGCGTCCGGCAGTACCTCGCCGTCACGGGTGCCCACCAGGCTGATCGTGATCTGGTCGCCCGCCGCGGCCGGACGCTCGACCTCGGTGGAGGTGGCGAACCGCTGCCGCAGGAGCGCGATCCGCTCGTCGACCTCGTCGGCGACCGGACGCTTCGGGTCGACGGTGGCCTTGAGCTTGCTGAAGGCGGGCACCTTGAAGTCCGGGCGGACGTCGATCTCTGCGGTGAACTCGACGACGTCACCGTCCTCGAGCTTGGTGATCTCCACGTCGGGCTCGCCCAGCGGCACGACCTTGGACTCGGCCACAGCAGCCTCGAACGCGGTCGGCAGCGCGGCGTTGATGGCCTCCTGGAGCACCATGCCGCGACCGAAGCGCTGGTCGATGACGAGGTTCGGCACCCTGCCCTTGCGGAAGCCGGGAATGGTGACCTGCTGGGCGATCTCGTGGTACGCCTTGTCCAGGTGGGGCTTCAGGTCGGCGAAGGGGATCTCAACGGTGAGCTTGACCCGGGACGGGCTGAGCTTCTCGACGGTGCTGGGCAAGGCTGGCTCCTGATCGGACGTAGACAGACCTGCCAATGTTAGCCAGCCCGGCAGCGCAGGTCATATCGACCCCCCGGAGGGTCATGGTCCGGGATGCCTGGGGACGCCAGCACCCCGCGGCGTCCGTTAGTCTTGGCCAGCACGCGGATGTAGCTCAATGGCAGAGCCCCAGCCTTCCAAGCTGGTCATGCGGGTTCGATTCCCGTCATCCGCTCTGATCGGGCCCGGGAACGGCAATGGGCCGACGTCCTCAGGACGTCGACCCACGCATTGTTGATGGTCAGGCTGCCAGCCAGGCCTCTCTGGTCAGAATGGCGATCATGAACCCCATCGTGGCCAGCCCGACGAAGACCGCACCCGCATCCAGGCCCGCCGTGGCGGCGTACCGGATGGTGTACTGACCCAGGAACGACGCCAGAACGGCGCTTCCCAGAAGGACCCCCACAATCATTCCGCTGATACGCGTGACGTAGCGCATCCTGCTCCTCCCCCCGAATGAGCTAGATGAAGAAATCGTAGGGCACTTCCAGGTAAGCCGTCCAGATGACACAGCCATTTCTCAGCTTCCACTTTCAGCGTGCTGGCTAGGCCTTCTTCCCGCGCGGCTGCCCGGCCGGACAGCAAAGCCCGCACGCAAACTGCACTGGCCCTCGCTTACCTGTTCGGCACGGTCGGGTGCCGGGTGCGCCCGCTCGCGCAGGGTCTGGTGGAAGCCGGCCTCACCACCGGGTTCGTGCTGGTCACCACTGGGCTGAGGACGCGGCCCCGCGTCGTTCCCGGACGGGCCGTGGAGGCCACGTAGACTCCCGATGGATCCCTGCTCCCGGAAGGCTGTCGTATGGCGAGGTTCGGTGGTTCGCGTGTCGCGGCCGCGGCGGTCGGCGCGTCGATGCTGGTCACGCTCGCGGCCTGCACCACCCCTGACCCGGTCGTCACCGGGGAGCGTCCGAACTCCCCCACCGCGACCAGCACCCCGTCCCGCAGTGCCGAGACCGACCCGGCCAAGCTCGCGCTCGACCTGTCGAAGCTGCCCGGCTGGACCGCACCCACGGCACAGGGGGACGGGACATTCAGTCGCCCCATCCTCGATACCAGCGGCAAGGTGACCTGGAAGGTGCTGGACGGCGCCAACCAGGTGATCAAGAACTACGACCCGAGCCAGCCCGTGGCGTTCGGCGATTCGTCCACCTACACGAAGATTCCGGGTGTGCTCACCTTCCGCGGCAACAACTACCGCGACGCCCCCGTGTACGGCACCACCGACGTGAGCCAGAAGAAGCTGCAGGTCGTCTGGACGCAGGACACCGGCGACGTCTACGCGGAGAAGTCGCACTGGGCGGGTGCCGGGTGGACGGGCCAGCCGCTGCTGGTGAACTGGCCGACGGCGACCAAGGAGGCGATGGGGCTCAGCCAGGCCCAGATCGACGACCCGAACTTCGTCGAGGTGGTCTACCCGGTGGTGGACGGCAACGTGTACCGGCTCGATCTGGCCACCGGCCGGCAGACCAAGCCGCCGATCCAGGTGGGCTGGGCGTTCAAGGGCACGGGCTCGATCGACCCGCGCGGCTACCCGCTGCTCTACTCCGGCATGGGGCTGAACCAGAACGGGGACAAGACCGGCACCTGGCGTTACCGGATCTTCGACCTGATCCAGAACAAGGAGGTGTCCGGCTGGGACGGCTCCGACCCGGTCGCACCGCGCAGGGGGTGTTCTCCTGTGCCTGCGTGCTCCCCGGACTGGGGTGCGTTCGATTCCTCCTCCCTGGTGAACGCGGCCACGGACACCCTGATCGAACCGGCCGAGAACGGCCTGGTCTACAAGGTGAAGCTGAACGCGCAGTTCGACCCGGCCGCGAAGACAGTCAGCGTGAGCCCCGAGTTCACCAAGCTGAACTACACCACGCCGGAATCGTCGCGGCACGGCATCGAGAGTTCCGCGGCGGCGTACCGGAACCTGATGTACGCCGGCGACAACGACGGCAACATCATCTGCTGGGACGCGACCACGCTCCAGGTCGTCTGGGTGCACCCGAGCGGAGACGACACCGACGCCACGATCGTCCTCGAGGACGACAACGGCACCCCGTTCCTCTACACCGGCAACGAGATGGACAAGCGTGGAGAGGGCGCCAACGGCGCCAGCCACGGCCCGATCACCATCCAGAAGATCAACGGCTTCACCGGCAAGACCGTCTGGCAGTACCAGATCGACGCCGTCTACAACGAGGCCGTGAACGGCGGCCTGATGGCCACCCCGGTGCTCGGCACCGGCGAGGTGTCCGACCTGGTGTTCTTCAACCTCGCCAAGACCGGCTCGCAGAAGACCGGAACGCTGCTGGCGCTGGACCGGAAGACCGGAACGGTGGTGTGGAAGCGCGCGCTGGCACACTTCGGCTGGAGCTCGCCCCTGATCCTCACCGGTACGGACGGCCACGCCTACGGGATCGTCGGCGACTCCTCCGGTCTGCTGCACCTGTTCAACCCGAACACCGGTGAGGACTACTCCACCCTGCAGCTGAGCCAGAACATCGAGGCATCGCCTGCTGTCTACGGCAACATGCTCGTGGTCGGGACGTACGCCAAGAAGCTCTACGGCATCCGGATCAGCTGAGTCCCGGAACCAGCCCGCACTCTCCCCCGCTCCTGTGGAGCACCGAGGAGCGAGCCAGTGTGTAACAAGGGCTACTCCCTTGCCCGTCCGGACGACCTTCGACCACGATGGCTCCGACGACGCGACGGCCCGCGTCGAGGACGGAACCGCCGATGACCGCCGAGACCCCCGCCACGCAGCCCCCGCCGCCCGACCCTGACACCAGGGCGAGGAAGCGGTCGAAGAAGAGGCAGCGCTCCCTGATCGACGTGGTCGGGGTGTTCATGCTCTCCGCCGTCGCGATCATCACGGCCTGGTGCGGCTTCGAGGCGTCCAAGTGGGGTGGCGAGATGTCGATCGCCTTCAGCCAGGCGTCCTCTGCCCGCGTCCAGGCCACGAACGCGGACGGCCGGTCCCGGGACGCCCGCATGTTCGACCTGGTCATCTGGGCCAACTACGTCCAGGCGGTCGCGGAGAACAAGACCCAGCTCGCCGACTACATCGAGGCCCGGTTCACACCGGACTTCGCGGCCGCCTTCAAGGCCTGGGACGCGGCCGGCCGGGTCGAGGCGTCCCCGTTCGCCAACCCGGCCTACATTCCGGCCGGCACCAGGGAGGCCGCGGAGCTGAACGCGACGGCCGACGCGAAGTTCGCCCAGGCCCTGGAGAACAACCAGCGCGGCGACAACTACTCGCTGCTCACGGTGCTGTTCGCCCTCGTGCTGTTCCTGACCGCCATGTCGCAGCGGGCGAAGGTGCCCTGGGCGAACTGGGTGCTGCTGGGCCTGGCGATCGCGGTGACGCTGGTCGGAGCGGGCATCCTGGCCACGTTCCCGATCAAGATCTGATCGGGGCCAACGAGGTCCGGCTCGTGGCCTGATCGACGCCACCTCCGGGCGATCCCTGCGGGGATCGCCCGGCACGCATACCCCTAGGGGTATACTGCAATCGTCGAACGACCCCGAGCCCGAGGACCCGATCCCCCCATGACCACCGCCGCCGGCCACCGCGCCGCCGCTGAGGGGCGGGTCGGGCGATGAGCGACCTCACCCTGCTCGGCGCCTTCCTCGGCGGGCTGGTGTCGTTCCTCTCCCCCTGCGTCCTGCCGGTGATCCCCGCGTACGTCTCCGTGGTCACAGGGCTCGGCGCCGCGTCCGTGCAGGCCGGTGGACGCGCGCACCTGGCGCAGGTGCTGAAGACGTCGCTGGGCTTCATCATCGGCTTCAGCACGGTGTTCGTCCTGCTCGGACTCTCGGTGACCGCGGCCGGGCAGGTGCTGTACGCGAACCGCGTCCTGCTCACCCGGATCTCGGGGCTCGTCGTGCTCGCGATGGCCCTGTTCCTGCTCGGCTCGCTGTTCCTGAAGGCGCCGTGGCTCTACCAGGAGGCACGCTGGCATCCGCAACTGGACCGGTTCGGGCCCTTCGCCGCCCCGGTCGCCGGGGTCGCGTTCGGGTTCGGCTGGACGCCCTGCATCGGCCCCGTCCTGACCAGCGTCCTCGCCGTCGCGGCGAGCAGCGGCGACCTCGGCAGGGGCACGGCGATGCTGATCGCCTACTCCGCCGGCCTCGCGGTGCCGTTCCTCGCCGCTGCGCTCGCCCTGGACCGGGTCGCGGGCGCGTTCCAGCTGGTGAAGCGGCACTTCTTCGCGCTCACCCTGACCTCTGGAGTGATCCTCGCCGTCTTCGGCGCACTCCTCGCCCTCAACCGGATGTCGTTGGTCACCACCCTCACGCAATCGCTCCTCGAGTCCGTCGGGCTCGGCGGACTGCTGGGGCTCGGATAGGCCGGAAAGGTCAGCAACACACGATGAGTACCAAACGCACCGCGACCCAGCCCCAGTCCCGCAGGGCTGCCAGGGCTGCCGAACTGGCCCGTCAGGAGCAGCGGCGCAAGGCGTTCAGAATCGGGGTGATCGCCGGGCTCGCTGCCGTCCTTGTCCTCGTCGGGGTGTTCGCGCTCGGCGGCCAGGGCTCGACCAACCGGACGGACGCCAGCGGCCAGGCCTACGTCGCGACCAAGGACGGTTTCCGGCTGCCCGGCCTGCTCGACCAGAACACGACGGTCGCGCTCGCCGACTTCGCGGGTGGGCCCGTCGTGGTGAACTTCTTCGCCTCCTGGTGCGTGTACTGCAACGAGGAACTTCCCGGGTTCGTCCAGGTCGCGCACGCGACCACTGGCCAGGTGTCGTTCGTGGGAGTGGACACCAACGACTCCGGGGACGGCGTGGCGATGGCGAAACGGTTCGACCTCGCCGGCGCCGGTTTCCACCTCGCCCACGACATCGGCGACGATCCCGCGTCGGAGTTGTGGCTGTCGTACGGCTCGCAGGGGCTGCCGGTGACCGCGTTCTACGACGCGTCCGGCAAGCTGGTCGACTTCGCCGGTGGCATGCTCACCCAGGCCGAGTTGCAGCAGCGCCTGAAGGCGAACTTCGGCGTCGAGGTGTCCGCGCCGGACGCGTCAGGCCGGGTCGCACCGGTGATCCCGCTGATCCCGCAGGGGGCGTACGAGCTGCTCAGCCGCAACACCGGTGACTCGTTCGCCGCCATCGACCTGCGGCCGGCCGCTGACTTTGCGAAAGGCCACATCGACGGCGCGCTGAACATCGCGGCGACTCCGGCCGACGTGGTGGCGAAGGCCTCGACGCTGGACAGGTCCGGCAGCTGGTTCCTCTACGACGGGTCCGGGAAGGACGCGGAGCCGGTGGCCGACGCGTTGCACGACGCCGGGTACAAGCACGTCTACGTCATCGAGGGCGGCTGGGCCGCCTGGGCGGCCGCCGGCCTCCCGTCCGCCACCTGAGCCGACGGCATCC
>PHEV01000211.1 GCA_002843035.1 Actinobacteria bacterium HGW-Actinobacteria-5
CGGGCCTTGCTCAGTGCCGGTGAGTTCACGGGCTTCTCCTCCAGACGGGTTCCTCCGGTTGGTGATCACTGTGGATCCCCTCCCTGTGAGTGTGCTGTCCGGGGTATCAAGCCGGTCCTAAGCCGCCGTCAAGTCGGTTCGAAAGCGGCGTTGAGGGGGGTCAGGACCCGTGGGTAGTGGTCTGGACGGAGCCGCTGGAGTTGCCCGCGGAGCCGGCGGACGTGAACCCTGAACCGGTCGCGGAGCTGGTGTCGTCGATGCTCGAACTCGTGGTGGTGCCGTTGGCACCGACGGCCAGCGCGGTCGCGATCCCTGCGGCGCCGAGGGTCGCCGCCACCATCACGCCGGCCACGGCGCGACGCGCCGTGGAGAGTGCGGGCCTGCTGTTCATCTGGAACCTCCCGGTTACTGGGTAGGTCGCCAGCGTCCGCCGCGATTCCCAGAGCAGCCTGTGGGCGAGCCACAACTTCGCTGGCCGTTTCCGGTGGGCAGCCTGTGAACCGGCCGGCAACGAGCCCGCCCTGCGGCCGGGCGGCACCCGCCTTCAGAAGACGGACAACGGCCCCGAGAACCGGAGGGGGATGGTTCTCGGGGCCGTCGGACCGGGGGAGGGAGCCTGTGCCGGAGGGTGATCAGGCGCAGGACCAGGGTCTGGTGCCGGCTTTCGCGTAGTACCGGTTCGCCACCGTGATCTGTTCCGCGCGGCTGGCGAGATCCGCGCGGGCGGCGAAGTCGCGTCCACCGTTGGAGTTCCACGCTGCCATGTTGAACTGGAGGCCGCCGTAGTAGCCGTTGCCGGTGTTGATGTGCCAGTTGCCGCCGGACTCGCATCGCGCGATGCGGTCCCACATGGCGGCCCGGGCGAGGTTCAGCCCGACGCCGTTGGCGGAGGTCTTCGTGCCGACGGAGAGCACCTGGTCGGTGGCCTTGGTCAGGATCACCTCAGTGACCATGACCTTCTTGGTGACCTTGCCGTTGACGACGGTGATCGCGTAGGTACGGGTGGCCTTGCCGTTCTTGCCGGCGGTGAGGACGCGGCTCTCACCCTTCCACAGGGCGGAGTTGTTCTTCTTCACCGTGCCGAAGGCGACGGTCTCGGTGCGGGTCTTCGTCTTCACGACGACCCGGTCGAGAGTGATCGTCTCGCCCTCGCTGATCGTCGCCGGGCCCACCGGAGCGAGTCGGTCGGTGGGCGAGACGGTTAGGCCCTGGTCGACCAGCAGGTCCGCGACGGTCGGTGCGGTCGTGGTGAGAGTGGTCTTCTTGCCACCGACGACCAGCGTGACCTGCTTCGGCGTGGTCACCTGGACGGTCAGTCCCGCACGCGGCAGCGCGGTGGCCAGCGGGGTGCTGAACCGGGCATCGGCGAGGTCCAGCGCGGGGTCGTCGCTGGTCGCGGCCAACTGGGTGGGCTGCATCGGCAGCGCGTCGTTGGCGATCGCCTCGCTGAGGGTTGCCGCCGTGGTGGCGAAGGTGTGGGGGACGCCGTCGACGTCCAGCGTGACCTGCTTGCTGTACCGGACGGTCACGGTCGCGCCGTTCGCGACGGCGCTGTCGAGCGCCGGGGAGACGACGTCCGCAGGGGTCAGCGTGACGCCACGGGCTGCGAGCACGTCGGCCACGGTGAGCGCGAAGCCGGACGCCTCCTGCACCTGGCCGTCGACGCTGAGCTCGACGTCCTTGTACAGGGCACTGGCGGTGCTCGCGCCGCCGGCCAGCAGTACAGCTGACAGCGCGGTGGCGGTGATCGCCTTGTTCAAGACACAGTCCCCCGGGAGGTTTCGGCAGCATTTCCTGAGAAAAGCCTGCCGCTTCCTGAGAGAAAGGTCAAGTTCTCTCAGGAATTTCCCCGGGGGACTGCGGTTTGGCTAGGTGTTTTGTTCGGTTGTCACCCGTCAGAGGACGTCGGCGGCGCGGGCTTTGGCCAGCCGTGCGGCGACGTCGGTCCAGTTGACCACGTTCCACCAGGCCTTGACGTAGTCGCCCTTCACGTTCTTGTACTGCAGGTAGAAGGCGTGCTCCCACATGTCGAGCTGGAGGACGGGCAACTGGCCGACCGGCACGCTGTTCTGCTGGTCGTAGAGCTGGTTGATGTTCAGCCGCTTGCCGAGCGGGTCCCAGACCAGCAGTGCCCAGCCCGAGCCCTGCAGGGAGTTCGCCGCCGCCTCGAACTGGCCCTTGAAGCCGGCGAACGAGCCGAAGAACTCATCGATCGCCGCGGCGACCTCGCCGTCCGGCTGGCCACCGCCGTCCGGCGACATGTTCTTCCAGAAGACCGAGTGGTTGATGTGGCCGCCGAGGTGGAAGGCGAGATCCTTCTCGAGCTTCGGGATGCTGGCGAAGTCGCCCTTGTCGCGGGCCTCTGCCATCTTCTCCAGCGCGGTGTTGGCGCCGGCCACGTAGGCGGCGTGGTGCTTGCTGTGGTGGAGCTCCATGATCTCGGGCGCGATGTGCGGGGCGAGTGCGCCGTAGTCGTAGTCGAGATCGGGCAGCGTGTACGCCATCAGGTTTCCTTCCTTTGAGGTAACTGGCTTTCACCTACCCCCAACCTGCCCGCTCTACCCCCTATTCCGCCAGAGGGGCGGGCTGTGTGGAGGGTACGAACTGGGCCCGGCGGGCCGAGCGCCGGAACAACCGCAGCAGCGGGACGCCGAGCAGGACGATCAGCGCGGCGTTGGTGAGCGCCCGGCCCAGGTTCCAGCCCATCGAGGTGGCGAGGTTGTACAGCACGAACCGGTGCAGGTTCTCCAGCGGGCCGAGCGCCGCGTCGAAGGAGAGCTGGGTGTCGCTGCCGATCCCGAACGGCCAGAACGAGAAGTCCATCACCCAGCCGTACGCGAATGCCGACACCATCCCGTAGCCGGCGAGCAGCACGATCTCGGCCCGTCCGGACGCACGGGGCAACAGCCCGGCGAACAGGCCAACGAAGCCCGAGGCGAGCATCTGGTAGGGCAGCCACGGCCCGACCCCGGACGTGATCAGTGCGGACGTGAACAGGGTGATCGCGCCGAGGGTGAAGCCGAAGCCCGCCCCGAACACCCGCCCGGCGAGGATCATGATGAAGAAGACCAGCTCGAAACCCGCCGTCCCCGCGCTGAGCGGACGCAGGATCGTGCCGACCGCGGCCAGTACGCCCAGCATGGCGAGCACCTTCGCGTCCATCCGGCCGCCCGCGACCTCCGACAGCACGATCGCCAGTACCACGGGTAGCACGATCGCGAACATGATCGGGGCCTGCGTGGCCGACATGCCCGAGTCGGGACGCAGGAACAGCGGCCAGCTGAACGCGACCACGCCGATCACGATCGCCACCCCTACTGCCCAGGGCACCCTGCGTGCGTCGGTCTCCATCACAGCCCCCTCGCCACGTCGTCGGGGGTGAGCACCGGGACCGGGGCGAACACCTTCGCCATCTGCGGCGCATAGGCGGGGGAGGAGGTGAGCAGGTCGGCGGTGGTGGCGTCCGCGATCAGCTCGCCATCGGCCATCAGCAGCGTCCGCCGGCTCGCGCCCGCGGCGAATTCCACGTCGTGCGTGCTGATCAGGACCGCCACGCCCTGTGCGGCGAGCGTACGGATCATCCGGCGCAGTTCCGCCTTGGCCCGGTAGTCCAGGCCGCGGGTGGGCTCGTCGAGCAGCAGGACGGGCGGCCGCACGGCCAGCTGGATCGCGAGCACCAGCGCGAGCCGCTGCCCCTCGGAAAGGTCGCGGGGGTCGCGATCGTCGGGCACGTCCACCCCGAGCGTGCGGAGCAGCTTCGCTGTCGTGCCCGGCGCGACGTCGCTCTCCGCGTCCGCCTGTGCGCACTCGGCGCCGACGCTGGGCAGGTAGAGCAGGTCGGCGGCGGTCTGCGGAACGAGCGTGACCTGTCGGCGGGCCCCTGCCGCGGAGAGCGTGCGCGGGTCGCGTCCGCAGACCGTGATCTCGCCCGCGCAGGTCAGGGCTCCCTGCAGTGCCCACAGCAGCGAGGACTTCCCTGCGCCGTTGCGGCCGAGCAGGGTGGTCACCGTGCCGCCGCGCAGGTCGAGGCTGACGTTGCGGACGGCGGTGACCTCGCCGTAGCGCACCTCCACATCCCTCGCGCTGAGCACGACGGGTCCGGTGCCGTTCACGGGCAGCTCGGGTGCGGCAGGGACGAGGTCCTCGCGCAGCGCGCGCCGTCGCGCCTCCCTGACGCTGAGTGGCACCCGGCTCCAGCCGGCGATCCGGGCCAGCTCCGCGAGCGGGGGCGTCACCGTGGCCTGGGCGAGCACGTCGGCGGGATTTCCGCAGGTGGCCGTGCCGTCGCCGGGCAGCCAGATGGCCGAGTCGGCCGCCTGCATCACCCGCTCGAGCCGGTGTTCGGCGAGGACGACGGTGAGCCCCACCTCGTGGACGAGGGTGGAGATGGCGGCCAGCACGTCC
>PHEV01000212.1 GCA_002843035.1 Actinobacteria bacterium HGW-Actinobacteria-5
CCTGTGCTCCTTTTCGCGCGTCCAGCGCCGCCCCGTAGAGCGCCTTGCGGGGGACGCCGGTGTCCGCGGCCACAGCGGCCACCGCAGCGGAGAGGGGCTCGCCCGCCGCGACCCGCTCGGCCACGAGCCCGACAGCGTCGGCGATCCCGAGTTCGCGCGGCTGCGCGCCGGCGACCACCACGGTGATCTCGCCCCGCACGCCCGGCTCTGCCCAGGCCGCCAGCTCGGCCAGGCCGCCCCTGCGGGTCTCCTCCCAGGTCTTGGTGAGCTCGCGGCTCACCGAGGCGCGGCGGTCGTCTCCGAAGGCGGCCCGGGCATCGACGAGGAAGTCGGAGAGCCGGTGCGGCGCCTCGAAGAACACCATCGTGCGTGGCTCGAGGGCGAGTTCGGCGAGCCGGCGCCGGCGCTCGCCGCCCTTGCGCGGAAGGAAGCCCTCGAAACAGAACCGGTCGGTCGGCAGCCCGGAAAGGGCCAGCGCCACCAGAACGGCGGACGGCCCGGGTATCACCCGCACCGGCAGGTCCGCCTGCACCGCCGCCGCCACCACCCGATACCCGGGGTCGGAGACGGTCGGCATGCCCGCGTCGGAGACGACCAGCACCGTCTGCCCGTCCTCCAGCGCGGCGAGCAGCCCCGCCACCCGGGACGCCTCGTTGCCGTCGAAGTAGGAGACCACCCGGGCCGAACTGGTCAGGCCGAGCCGCGAGAGCAGCCCCTGCAGCCGCCGCGTGTCCTCTGCGGCGATGACATCGGCGCTGGCCAGCGCCTGTCTCAGCGCCGGTGAGGCGTCGTCGAGATTCCCGATCGGGGTGCCCGCCAGCACCAGCAGCCCGCCGTCCCGCCTGTCGTCCACCTGTGCAGTATTCCCGATTCGGCCGCGCTCGGGTTGTCGCTCGCGTGGTCCACCTAGGATGTCGGCGTGACCGAAGCGGAGTGGGGGCCCGGCGACCCGGGTACGTCCGGCGGCCCGGACCACCCCGCCCCGGACGCCGAAGCCACCGACCCCTCGGCCTGGACGGCGGTCTCTCCGGTGGACCTTCCCGATGCCGCCATCGATGCCGACGCCCAACTCGCGGACGACACCGACGCCGACGCCCTACCCGCGGACGCCCCGGCGGCCTCGCACCGGGCCTGGCCACGGCTGCGCCGCGCGGTCTACCGCGACGAACTGAGCACGATCGAGCGGCTCCGCGACGGGCAGGCCGCTCTGCGCGACCGGCTGGCCGGCTGGGCGGTCACCCTGACGATCACCGCGATCGCGTTCGTGATCCGGATCGTGAACATCGCCTACCCGAACAAGCTGGTCTTCGACGAGACCTACTACCCCAAGGACGCCTGGACCCTGTGGAAGTTCGGCTACGAGACGAACTGGCCGAAGGACATCGACGCCAAGGTCGCGGCCGGCCAGGTGGACAGCTTCCTGAGCACCGCCGAGTTCGTGGTGCACCCGCCGGTCGGCAAGTGGCTGATCGGGGTCGGCGAGCAGCTGTTCGGGATGAACTCGTTCGGCTGGCGGTTCATGCCGCTGGTGTTCGGCACGCTCCTGGTCTTCATCACGATCCGGTTCGCGCGGCGGCTGTCCCGCTCGACCCTGGTCGGCGGCATCGCCGGCGTCCTGCTCACCTTCGACGGCTTGTCGTTCGTGATGTCCCGGATCGCCCTGCTCGACATCTTCCAGGCGTTCTTCCTGGTCGCGGCCGTGTCCTGCGTCGTCGCCGACCGCGACTGGTTCCGGCGCCGGCTGGCCGACCACCTGGACCAGCTGGGCGAACTCGACCTGGGCGGACGGTTCGGACCGGTCTTGTGGTGGCGACCCTGGCGCCTCGCCGCCGGAGTGCTGTTCGGGCTGGCGATCGGCACCAAGTGGAACTCCCTGTTCGTGCTCGCCTCGATGGGCATCCTCAGCGTGGTCTGGGACGTCGGGGCGCGCCGGCTGGCCGGAGCGGACTGGCGAGCCTGGCAGGCCTTGCTGGTGGACGGCATCCCCGCATTCATCACGCTGGTCGTGGTCTCCGGCGTCATCTACGTCGCCTCGTGGTCGGGCTGGCTGCTCACCTCCGGCGGCTATGACCGGGACTGGGGGAAGAACCACCCGGACAGCCCCTGGACGATCCACCTGGGCGAGATGTGGGCGTCCTTCCTGAAGTACCACCAGGACATCTACAACTTCCACACCGGCAGCTACATCGCCGGCGTCACGCACCCCTACAACGCGCACCCGATCGGCTGGCTGGTGATGGCGCGTCCGATCGGCATCGACGCGGTGAACGACATCAAGCCGACCGTGGACGGCTGCTGGGCGAGCGGGAACGACACCTGCATCCGGGTGGTCTCCGGCATGGGTACCCCGGTGCTGTGGTGGATGGCGTTCATCGCCCTGTTCGCGGGCCTGATCTGGTGGATCGCGGGACGGGACTGGCGCTTCGGCGTCCCGATCATCGCGGCGATGTCGACCTACCTGCCGTGGTTCACAGCCGGCACCCGCCCGGTGTTCTTCTTCTACGCGATCTGCATCATCCCGTTCACTGTGACGATCCTGGCGATGACGCTCGGGCTGATCCTCGGCCCGTCCGACAGCCCGCACCGACGCCGCGGCGCGATCATCGTGGGCGTCGCGATCGCCCTGGTCGTGCTGAATTTCGCCTACATCTACCCGGTGCTGACCGACCAGTTGATGCTGTACAAGGACTGGCTGGCCCGGATGTGGCTGCGCTCCTGGATCTGACCACCGGACGCTTCCGGACGCAGGGAAAAGGCCCCTGAATTGTTACCGCTCTCCCGGCATCGCCGCGGGCCATCTCACCAGATCCCCGATCCGGCACGTCGTCGCCCGGCTCCCCAATAGAGTGCCGTCGGCTGCTCGACAAAGGGGATTACGGCATGGCTGTTTGGAAGCTGCACGGCAACGGATCGATCCAACCAGGGGCCGTGGTCGCTCCTGACGAACGCCTCGGCTGGGGCAAGATGTTCGGGCTCGGCGCCCAGCACGTGGTCGCCATGTTCGGCGCGACCTTCCTGGTGCCGCTGATCACCGGCTTCCCGATCCCGGCAACCCTGTTCTTCAGCGGCGTCGGCACGCTGCTGTTCCTGCTGATCACCGGCAACAAGCTGCCCAGCTACCTGGGCTCATCCTTCGCCTTCATCTCTCCGGTGCTCGCCTCGACCATCGTCGGCGCAGACGGCACCAAGGACATCGGCAAGGCACTGTTCGGGATCATGCTCACCGGCATTCTGCTGGCCATCGTCGGCGCGGCGGTGCACCTGGCCGGTTCGCACTGGATCGACGTGCTGATGCCGCCGGTGATGACCGGCACCATCGTGATGCTGATCGGCTTCAACCTCGCCAGTGCCGCGTGGGGCGAGGCCAACAAGTCCGGCTTCTGGGCGGCCCCGGTCACCGGCTGGATCACCCTGTTCGCGATCGTGTTGATCACGGTCCTGTTCAAGGGCCTGATCGGACGCCTGTCGATCCTGCTCGGCGTGGTCGTGGGCTACGTCGCCGCGCTCCTCCAGGGCCAGGTCGACTTCGCCGCCGTGGGCAGCGCCGCCTGGCTCGGCCTGCCCCACTTCCAGCTGCCGACGCCCGACTTCAACGTCGCGGCCCTGTTCCTTCCGGTCGTGCTCGTGCTGATCGCCGAGAACGTCGGGCACGTGAAGTCGGTCTCGCTGATGACCGGCCACAACTACGACAAGACCATGGGACGCGCCCTGCTCGCCGATGGCGTTGCCACCACCCTCGCCGGCTTCGGCGGCGGCTCGGGCACCACCACCTACGCCGAGAACATCGGCGTGATGGCGGCCACCAAGGTCTACTCCACCGCGCTGTACTGGATCGCAGGAACGATCGCCATCCTGCTCTCGTTCATCCCGAAGTTCGGCCAGGCGATCGCCACCATCCCCGCGGGCGTGATCGGCGCGGCCGGAACCGTCCTGTACGGCATGATCGGCCTGCTCGGTGCCCGGATCTGGATCGACAACAAGGTGGCGTTCACCAACCCGGTGAACCTGATCCCGGCCGCGATCGGCCTGATCATGGGCATCGCGAACTTCACCTTCACCCTCGGCGACATGACCTTCGGCGGCGTAACCGTCGGCACCATCACCGCGCTGGTGCTGTACCACCTGATGCGGGTGATCGCTCAGGCCCGCGGCACCAACGTGGCCGAGGTGGAGGAAGTCACCTTCCCCGACTACGAGCCCGAGTCGCTCAGCTAGCCAGGAGCACCGGTCCGGGTGGGTCAGGACGTGGACGTCAGGGCCCGGACCGACGCAGGGACGTCGATGCCCGGGCGCAGATCGGGGCTCGGCTCCGGCTCGCCCCACGTCGCCTGCAGCGGCACCACTCCGGCC
>PHEV01000213.1 GCA_002843035.1 Actinobacteria bacterium HGW-Actinobacteria-5
CCCGCGCCAATCCCGGCGACCACCGAGAGGATCAGCAGCAGCGGCAGGCTCTGCGCCAGCCCGGTCGCGGCCGTGGCCAGGCCGGACACGACCAGTCCAGCCACGATGAACGGCTTGCGGCCCGCACGATCCGAACGGCGTCCGGCGATCGCAAGCCCTACCGCGTTCCCCACGGCGAACACCGCGAGCGCGACCCCCGCCGCCCAGGGCTGCGTCGCGATCACCGCGGCGGCGAACAACGGCACGATCGCGTTGCGCACCCCGAAGTTGGACCAACCATTGGCGAATCCGGAGCCGAACGCCGCCCGATACGCGCTGTCACCCCATGCCTCGCGCACCGTCACGGCGGCGAGCACCGGGCTGCCCGGCTCCGGACGCAGGGACGCGCGCCGCAGGAACACCGCAACGATGCCTGCCGCGATCAGCAGCGTGACCGCGTAGACGAGGAACGGCACTCGAAGGCCCAGACTGCCCAGCAGGCCACCGATCACCGGCCCGCCGATCCCGCCGAACAGGAAGGCGCTCGCGTACGCCGCAGTGACCCGGGCCCGGATGGTCGCCGGCGCCAGGCGAACCAGGAGCGCGATCGCGGAGACCGTGAACATCGTCGACCCGATCCCGCCCACACCCCGGAACAGCAGGAGCTGCCAGTAGTCCTGGGCGAACGCCGTTGCCCCGGTCGACACCGCGACGACGACCAGGCCCGTGAGGTACACCGGCCGCTCACCCAGCCGGGCGATCAGCCGCCCACCCGCCGGCGCGAACACGAGACGGAAGAACGCGAACGCGCTGACCACCACGCTGGACGCGAAGGCGCCCACCCCGAAGCTCTGCGCGAAGGACGGAAGCACCGGGGTGATCAGGCCGTACCCGACGGCGATCACGAACGCCGCGGCGATCAGCACCCAGATCTCGCGGGGAATTCGGGGCGGACCACTCGGCAGCGCGGCAGCGCTCGGTTCGGGCACGGTCACCCAGTATGCCGCCGGCGCTGTCGGGCGTCCGGCTGCAGGGCGTCCGGCTGGCCGGGCGAGGTGATCACGCCGCGGGCTCGGACGCCTCCAGCAGCCGCTCCAGCACCTGCACCACCCCGTGCTCGTCGTTCGCCGGCGCCACGAAGCGGGCCACCTCGATCACGTCGGGGTGGGCGTTGGCCATCGCGAAGGAGTGCGGTGCTTCCGCGAGCATCTCCAGGTCGTTCAGGTAGTCGCCGAACACGACCGTCTGCTCCGGCGTGATGCCGAGCTCCCGCTGCAGCGACCCCAGCGCCGACCCCTTGTTGGCGTCCGCGCTCATGACGTCCACCCAGTGCTCACTCGACGTGACGACCTGGTGCGGGGCACAGCGCTCGGCGAGCAGCCGCGCGGCGCCGTCCTCCGCCTGCCCGAAGTCGAAGACGGCGCACTTGATCGCGGCCTCATCCACCTGCAGCAGATCCTCCACCGGCACCAGCGCCGAGTAGTACTTCGCCACCTCCGCGACGAAGGCCGGATCGGTCCGCTCGACATAGGCCGCTTCGCGTCCGCACCAGATCAGGCCGAGGTCGTGCCCCTCCCCGACCAGTTCCCGCACCAGGCGCACCAACTCGAAGGCGAACTCCGGCTCGAGCGGCGTGCAGCTGAGTTCCGTGCCGTCCAGCACCACCAGCGTCCCGTTCTCCGCGATGAACGCCATCCCCTCGGCGTTGCGGGCGAACAGCCGGCGCAGCGTCGCGTACTGGCGGCCACTCGCGGGAGCCAGCAGGATCCCGCGCTCCTGGAGTCTCGGCAGCACGCTCCATAACCGGTCCGGGATCCGACCCTCCCCGTCCAGCAGCGTCCCGTCGAGGTCGGTCACGACCAGCCGCAGGTCGATCGGGTAGTTGGGCAGCGTGGTGGCAACGGCGGTATCCGGCATCGATCCTTCTCAGTTCAGGCACGGCACAGCCACACCGCCGAAGGGCGGCGCGCGGCACCGGGATGACCCCGATGCTACCGCCGCGCCGTCCCCCGGCTTCGCAAGGACCGCTCGCCCACCCCCCGGACCGACGCTCAGCAGGGCGTGAAGTGCGCCACCGAGTACGTATGGTTGCGGATGTCGGGGCCGACCGAGCCGTGACCCCACAGATGGTCGTCGGCATTGTTGGCGGTTGCGTTCCCCACCCACATCGCGGCGGCATACACGTCGGGCCCGTAGGGATCGTCATAGCCGTTCGTCGAGGGCTGGATCTCCTCCGCGGTGCGGAACCACGCCTGACGCATCGTCATCCCCTGCCGCGCGTACAGCGCCACCCGGCGTCCCTCCTCGGTGTTGTCGAAGGTCACCGCCGCGTAGCCGAGCAGCAGGTGCAGGCCGTCGAAGGCGCCGATCCAGCGACTGTGGACGTTCCCGCCGCCGTTGATCACGTCGTCCTCGAGCGGACCGCACGCCGCGATCACGACCCATTCCAGGTTGTCCTGTCCCCACAGGTCACTCGGCACGTTCGCGACCGACCCGACCTCGGAGTGGTTGATCCAGTCCCCCACGCCGTTGGTGGCGAGCATCCAGCCGTCCGGACCCGCGTGACCGGTGTAGAACACGAAGTCCACGTCGTCCACCCAGTCGTCGTCGTGGACGGTCCAGTCGGACTTCCACGCCGCGGCGTTGCCCCAGTTGAACCGGCGCTGCCACCCCTCGGCCGCCATCTGGTCGACGAAGCCCTGGGCGTTCGCCTGGCTGCCACCGAGCCCGCCCAGCGAGCCGATCCACGACGTGCCGAACGAGCGCGGACGCAGCGCCTCGAAGATCGCGCCGAGATCGAGACCGGAAAGGCCGGGCTTGAGGAAGATCTTGCCGGACACGTCCCTGAACAGGAGGTCCTCGGGGGACAACCCGCGCGTGCGCAGCACCGCGGCGCTCACCGACAGCCCGGACGGCAGCGCCTCCCCTGGCCGCAGAACCGGCGTCGGCGCGACCCACGGCACCCGGTCAGCCCTGGGCCGGGTCGGCGACTCACGCACGCCGATCTCACCGATATCGGTGGCCGGCACCAGTTGCACCCGGGACGGCACCCACCGGTCTCCCGCACGAACCTCGGCGGTCACGGCATACACCGGGAAGGCAAGGTCCTGCGCCACGAACGGCGGCGCGGCGTAGTACCCGAGGGTGGAGCCGGTGACCCGCATGTCGTCACCGGGCGTCACCCCGGCGGCCTCCATCGCCTCCCGCACGGCGAGCACCTTTCGTTCGTCGGCCTGGACCGCGTCACGCCAGGTCCCCCGCACGCCCACGACATGACCTCCCGCGCCGATCGTCGCCGCGAACCGTGCACCGCCGCCGAAGAAGGGCAACACATCGGCCTTCACCCCTCGATTCCCGGACACGTCGACGACGATCTCCTGGGTGTAGGTGGCCTCGCCCGCAGCCACCGTCCGCCGTCCGTCCTGCTCGGTGACGGTCTGGGCGCGCATCACCCTCGGCCGGGCGTACCGAAAGGCCGAGCCCAGCCTGGGCAGCACGTTGGCGCCCGTGAGCGCCGCGCGCGCGATCCGGCCCACGGACCGCATCGGCAGTTCCACGGCGCCGGCGCTCCACCTTCGAGCGGTGTCGCCGGCCCACAGACCTCCGCGCGCGTGGTCGAGATCGATCATCACGTCCGGACCGCGGACGGTCGTCCTCGACTGGTTCGATTCGACCTTCAGCTCGCCGCCGCCAAGGGTCGTGTGAGCCAGCCGCTCGACGTCGATGTCGCCCGGTCGGCCGCCGGTCGTCTGGAAGACGGGCAGGGTAGCCATCTCGGTACCTCCTGGTCGTTGCGGGTCACCTCGACCCGCTCGTCACCCGTCAGACGCCGCGGCGACCGATGGAGTACCTTCCGGACCCGGTTCTCAGGGAATCTTGAACAAGACCGGGACGGGCGAGCCTTGCCCCAGAGCCGGCGAGCACCGTCCGACCGGGTGGCTATTCGCGGGGTGTCGCGACCGCGGCGGTGCCGAGCCGGCGGCGCCACCAGTACGCGAGGCCGATCTCGATCAGCCCGATCACGGCGATCACCGGCTGCAGGAAGAAATAGACCTGCAGCACCGCGAGCTGGACGGCGATCCAGACCAGGAGCGAGATCCCCGCGAGGAAACCTGCCAGGACGCCGAGTCGCGGACGGCCCGGCAGCGCGAGGACGGGGATCGCGGCAAGCACCTGCGGCAGCCCGACCAGAAGGAGCAGCAGCCATCCCGGGCCGACCCAGGTGGTGAACGGCGTCCGCACCAGCCACTCCGAGGGAAGGTTCCAGGTGTCGGTGATCAGTCCGATCCCG
>PHEV01000026.1 GCA_002843035.1 Actinobacteria bacterium HGW-Actinobacteria-5
CCGGGACTCGTCCAGCGGGTCACCCAGCGAGACCTCGCGAGCTTCCTGAACATCACCGACGTCGCGCTGAGCCGGATCGCCAAGCGCGTCCGGGGAGAGGCTCTGCAGGCCGACGACGGCTCAGGAATCAGCGTGACCGCGGGAGCGCCGTCCTGAGCGGACGCAGCGTCCGGACGCTTGCAGCGAACCGCCAGCCGGCCCACAGCCGGCCCACATCCCCGGGGTCGAGGGTTGGGCCATGGAGCAGCCCAACGACGACAGGGTCCGTAGCAATTCGGCGCTCCGGGTAGCCGGTGTCGGACTCGGGATCCTGGGGGCGACATTCGGTGTGGCCGGGTGGTTCACGCTCGCGCCTTCCGCGGCGTCCACCGAGACCGCTGTTGTCGCCACCGGCACCGTGACCGACTACCCCGAGGCTGTCCGGATCCGCGCGGGCAGCCGACGCGTGCACACCCGCACCGGGGGTGCCGCCTGATGGAGGGCGAGGGCGCCTGGGATGCACTGGGCACCTGGTGCGAGGTGCTGACGGTGCGCGAGGAGGACCTGCCCGGGGTCGCGGCCCTCGCCCGCAGCCGGGTGGAGGAGTTGGAGGCGGCCTGTACGGGAGCAGGTTCGGAACTGGCCGGACTCGCGATCGGGCGTCCGCAGCGTGTCGGACGCATCCTGGCGCACGCGCTCGCGGCGACGCGCCGGGCCGCCGAGTTCACCGAAGGCCTGGTCGCTCCCGGCTGGGAGGCGAGCGTCCTCGATCTCGACGCCGCTTCGGTGACCGTCCCGGCCGGGACCGTCCTCGACATCGGCCCGAGCGTGCGGGGGTGGGCGGCGGACTGGATCGCCCGGGACTGCGCTGACGTCCTCGGCGTCGGCTGCCTGGTGAACCTCGGCGGCGACATCGCCGTGCGTGGCGAGGTGCCGGAGGGCGGCTGGCAGGTCGAGGTCGACGACGGCCAGGCCAGGCCGCACCGCCACCCGGTGATCTCGATGGGATGGCCGGGCGGCCTGGCCACGCGCTCGTCCGCATCCGCGGAGTGGCGCAGCGTGACCGTCGCCGCCCGGACCTGCGAGCGCGCGAGTACGGCGGCCGGTGCCGCGATCGGGATGGGCGATGGCGCCCCCCGCTGGCTCACCCAGCGGGAACTGCCCGCCCGACTCGTGCACGCCGGCGGCGTCGTGGTGCAGACCAACGGCTGGCCTCGGGAGCGCTGGATCGCCTGACCCCGATCCTGGGGACGGTTCCTTTCCCGTTCACGGGGACGGTTCCTTTCCCGTTCACCCGAATGCGCTCCCGGAGGGACGGTTCCTATCCCGTTCACCGAACCGGAAAGGAACCGTCCCCAATACCGTTCGCAGGAACCGTCCCCAATACCGTTCGCAGGAACCGTCCCCAATACCGTTCGCAGGAACCGTCCCCATCGTTCAACGAGAAGATTCGACAGGCTCGCAACCAGGCGGCATTGCAGCGCCACAAACCGACCGGCCAACCTTGGACAAAGTGAGTAATCTGTCGTCCGTGAATCGCCCCGTCCATCACTCTGGTGCCGAGCCGCTGACGATCCGGAGGGCCGCGGCGCTCACCGGCGTCCCGGAACACACCCTGCGGGCCTGGGAACGTCGCTACGACCTACTGCGCCCCTCCCGGACGGAATCCGGCTACCGGGTCTACGACGACGCGGATCTGGCCCGGATCACGGCGATGCACCGCCTGGTCGCGGCGGGCTGGGCCCCCCGGACAGCGGCTCAGGAGGTGGCCCTGGGCCGGTTCGGCAGGGACGTCGACCCCTACCAGAACCTGATCGAGGCCGCCGCCGAACTGGACGCCGGGCGGGTCGCCCGCGAGGTCGGCGACCGGTTCTCGCGAGGACCGTTCGACGCGGTGGCCGACCACTGGTTGATGCCCGCCCTCGAGCGACTCGGACGCGCCTGGGCGACCGGCACGGTGTCCGTCGCCGGCGAGCACCTCGTCGCCAACACGGTGAGCCGGCGTCTCTCCGTGATCATGGACGCGACGCCCCAGCGCCACGGCGGGCACCCGGTGCTGATCGGCACGCCGCCCGGCGTCGAACACCAGCTGGGCCTGTTCGCGTTCGCCGTCGCCGTCGCGCGCGCCGGGCTGCCCGTCGTCTACCTTGGCGCGGAGGTGCCGCTGGACGCATGGACGGACGCCGCCGTGCGACTCAAGCCGCGGCTCGCGGTCACCAACGCCCCGCGCCGGCGCGACGCCGCCGCCGCCTCCGCCGTGGTCGACCGGCTCGCAGAGGGAGACGCGGTCCCGGTCCGGATCGGCGGCCGCTACCAGCACCTGGTCGGTGCGCCCGCCGGCCGGCTCGGCCACTCCATCGCGGCAGCCGCCGCACTCCTCGCCGCGGAAGCAGCAGGGGCGCGGTGAGCAGGCCCTCCCTGCTCTGGCTGCGGCGCGACCTGCGTCGGAGCGACCATCCGGCGCTGGTCGCCGCGGCCGCGAGCGGACCGGTTCTGCCCGTCTTCGTGCTGGATCCGGAGTTCCTCGATCCCGCCGGGCCCGTGCGCCGTGGCTGGCTCGCCGCCACCTTGCGCGCCCTCGAGGCGAGCTATGACGGGCACCTGTGCCTGCTCCGGGGCGACCCGCGCACGGTGATCCCTGCCCTGGCGCTCGAGGTGGGAGCCCGCGAGGTGCACACCTCGGTCGAGACCGAGCCGGGCGGAGCGGCACGAGACGCGGCCGTCCGGGCGGCCCTCGAAGCGATCGGCGTGGCCTGGGTGGGCACAGGCTCGCCCTACGCCGTCACCCCCGGACGGGTGCGGAACGCTGCCGGGGACGGCTACCGGGTGTTCACCCCGTTCCTGAGGGCGTGGCGGACGCACGGCTGGAGCGACCCCGCCGTGGAACCCGACCCGCTCGCCCTGACCGACGCACCCAGCGACGCGTCCGCATGGGACGCCGTGGACGCGGCCCTTGCCGCCTGCCCGATCGAGCTGCCGCCGGCCGGGCAGGAAGCGGCGCTGGCCCGTTGGGAGGAATTCCGGTCGAGGGAGCTGACCCACTACGACGAGCACCGGGATCTGCCCGCGCTGGACGGCACGTCCCGGCTCTCCGCCTACCTGAAGTTCGGCGTGCTGCACCCGCGCACGCTCCTGGCCGACCTCGCCGGACGCCAGGGCGACGGCGCCCAGCGATTCATCACTGAACTGGCGTGGCGGGAGTTCTACGCCGATGTCCTGCACCACCACCCGGGCTCGCTGGCGTCCGACCTGAATCCGCTCGAGGTCGCCTACGACGAGCCGGACGCCCGCTTCGAGGCCTGGCGCGAGGGACGCACCGGCTATCCGATCGTGGACGCCGGCATGAGGCAGCTGCTCGCGTCCGGCTGGATCCACAACCGGGTGCGGATGATCACGGCGAGCTTCCTCACCAAGGACCTGCACGTGTGGTGGCCGCACGGCGCAGAGCACTTCCTTGCCCACCTGATCGACGGCGACCTCGCGTCCAACAGCCACGGTTGGCAGTGGGTCGCCGGCACCGGCACCGACGCGGCACCGTACTACCGGGTGTTCAACCCGATCTCCCAGGGCGAGCGGTTCGACCCGGACGGCGTGTACGTGCGGCGCTGGATACCCGAGCTCGCGCACCTCGCAGGGGCAGCGGCCCACCGTCCGTGGCAGGTGCCCGATGGCTACGCGCACGGCTATCCCGTCCGGATCGTCGACCACGCCGCGGAGCGTGTCGAAGCCCTCGCCCGCTACGAGCGGGCACGGCTGTCGCGATCCGACCACGCGCGCCGCCACCTGTGACAGGGGAGGCATCCGGGACGCGATGAGCGGGCAGATCGCGACAAGCGGTCGGACGGAACCGGATGGTCAGCCGTGGAAGTAGAGGTGGCCCGGCTTCGCGTGCACGCCGAGCAGTTCCGGAACGGTGACGAGGGTGAAACCCCTCGCCTTGAGCCCGCGGATGATGCCGGCGTAGGCCTTCCGTGTGGTCGGACGGATGTCGTGGCTGAGAATGATCGAGTTCCGCCGGGCCTGCTTCAGGATCCGTTTGGTGACCAGCTTGGGATTGCGATCGCGCCAGTCCACCGGGTCGACGCTCCACTGGACCAGCACCTGCCCCCGCGACTTCGTGATCGCGCGGACGCGGGCGTCCACCTCACCGAAGGGTGCGCGCACGAGCACCGGTCGCGAGCCGGTGAGCTTCTTGAGCAGCTTGTCGGTCCGGGCCAGCTCCTGCCGGATCTTCTTCTTGCTGACTTTCCAGAACTGCGGGTGGTCCCACGAGTGGTTGCCGACCGCGTTGCCGTCGGCCACCATCTGCCGCACGATCGCGGGGTGGCGCTTGGCATTCATGCCGACCACGAAGAAGGTGGCGTGTGCGTGCTCCTTGCGCAGCAGCTTCAGCAGCTTCGCCGTCTGCGGCACCGGGCCGTCGTCCATGGTGAGGGCAACGCACTTGAGCTTTGAACAGTCCGGGGACTCGGGGCCGGACGCCGGGGGCCCACCGGACCCGTCCGACGGTGTGGCGGCTCCGTCCGAGGATGTCGCGGCGCCGGAGGGCAACAGCACTGCCAGGCCAGAGGCCTGGATCCGGCCGGGAGCGACTGCGGGCGCGCTCGCCAGGGCGGAGGGGGGCGGTGCCTGCTGTGCCGTTCCGGCCAGCAAGGCGAGCCCCATGAGCACGCCAACCGCCCGAACCGCTCCTCCCATGCCCCCGACGGTAACCCACCATCCGAAACGGACGGTAATGCCCGGCGGGTTGCGACCTGCGAAGTGCGGCTACCCGGTCGTGACGGCACCCATCGCGACGACCTCGAACGCACTGCCCGGCACGGTCTTGAGGGTGTTCAGCGCGGTGTCGTCCCAGTACTTGCTGGGGGCGCCGGAGACGAACCAGTTCGAGCCGTTGTCGGCCACGATCATCCCGTAGGTCTTCATCGCCTGCAGCACCACCCGCGCCTGGGTCGGGAAGCCGGAGATGTCGAATCCCGCCTTCAGCCGCACTCGCATGCCCATCGGCGGCAGATTCGGATCGGTGCTGCTGCTGGCGTAGTGGCGGGCCGGCGAGACGTAGGCTCGCCGGGTCTGCGCGACGGTGAAGCGCAGCGCGTGGGTGATCACGCCGGCCTTCACCTCGTCGTGGCGGACCAGTCCGGGGAAGATCGGCAGGCCGGCTGCGTCCGCGCTCGTCCAGCCGGCCGGACGCAGCGCGTCGGAGTTCAGATCGAAGATCGCACCAGAACCTGCCGTCCAGTACTTCCCGCCTGCCTTGCGGTGCGCGTCGTACAGCTCGTAGAGCTTCCAGTGGGTGCGGTCGAGCACGATCACGTGCCGATCGCCCCTTGCCGCGGAGCCGCCCTCGATCGGCGCGTTCTTCGGGATCGGGTAGGGCCCTTTGTCGCTCTCGTCGGCGTAGCCGAACTTCACCTTCACCTTCTTCTGGCTGCCCTTCACCACGATGTAGGGGATGCCGAAGGGTCCGCCGTTCCAGTGCGCGCCGAAGTCAGCGTGCAGATTGCCGCCGATGGAGGCGATCAGCGCGTCCGAGTTCGGGTCGACCGCCGCGTCATCGACCGGCGTGTTCCACGGGTTGTCGGACGGGAACACCTGCTTTCCACCCAGGCTCGCACCGCTGCCGAGCCTGACGGACAGCGCCCAGTCGTCGGGGGCACTCGCTGTGCTGGTGGAGTCCCGGGCCGGGCTGGCCGGCTGCCCTGCCCGGCCGGTCGAACCGGTCGAGACCGCCACCTCGCGTGCCGAGCCCGCGGCACACGCCGAGAGCGCGAGCGGGAGGATCAGCGCGATGGCCGCCAGCCGGCCACGGGGGGTTGGCTTCACCGCAGCAGCGTAGCCCGCCGGTGGCGTCCGGGAGTCGGGTCACCCAGAATGGGCGGATGGACGCACCGGACCCGCTCTACGACCGCGTCGGCGGACACGAGACCTTCGTGCGGCTCGTTGACGAGTTCTATCGCGGGGTGGCTTCCGATCCCCCGCTGCGCGCGATCTACCCCGATGACGACCTCGCTGCCGCGGCCGAACGCCTGCGGATGTTCCTGGAGCAGTACTGGGGCGGCCCGCACACGTACTCCGAGACCCGCGGCCACCCCCGGCTGCGGATCCGGCATGCGCCGTTCGCGGTGACGTCCGACATGCGTGACCGCTGGCTGCGGCACATGAACGCCGCCCTCGACACTCTCGCCCTGCCCGACGCCGAGCGCGCCGAGTTCGGCGAGTACGTCACCCGGGCTGCCGCCTTCCTGGTGAACAGCTTCGACTGAGCCCGACGTTCGCAGGACCGTCCGGCTCCCTTCCCCGGGGACGGTTCCGTTTCCGTTCACGGGGACGGTTCCGTTCACGTTCACGTTCACGTGGACGGTTCCCTTCCCGTTCAAGGGTCCGTCCCCATTCCCGTTCACCGCGCATCGTCCCTTGTCGACAGCTGAACGGGAAGGGAACCGTCCCCAGGACGCCCGCGCCGGTCGACACGTGAACGGGAAAGGAACCGTCCCCAGGACGCCCGCGCCGGTCGACACGTGAACGGGAAAGGAACCGTCCCCGGGATGGGGATCCGGGTCTTCCGGGCTCAGCCCACGGGCTGGGCGGATTGACTGGGCTGCGCGTTGCCCGCCGGCACCGAGGTTTCGGTGCTGATCGCGGTCGGGGTCACGGACGCGGTGGGCGGGGTCGCCGTGGGGTCCGTCGTCGCGGTCGGGGTCTCGGTCGCGGTCGGGGTCTCGGTCGCGGTCGGAGTCGCGGTGGCGGTGGGCGTTGGCGTGGCGGTCGGCGTCGGGGTGGGCTTCACGCTCGATCGCGGCTGCACGACCTGCCCGACCGTCGTGCCGGAGCCGCCACCCAGCGAATGGCCGAGCCCGAGCTCGACCACGGTGATCACCGACAGTGCGACCAGGAACATCGCGCCCACCGTCAGGGCCATCACCGTCCGCACCGGCGTGCGCCTGCGCGGGGTCTCGGACGGCACCGGCGCCGGCTCTGCGCGGGTCGCGTCCGGTCCGGGTCGGAAGACGGTGTCGTCGAAGCCGGGCAGCACCTGCGTGGGCGCGTCCCCCGCGGTGCCCGCACCCGGCAGCACCCGGGTCGCGCCGCCGTCCGCCTCGAGCACGCGCAACTCGTCCGGGTCGTGGGACGGGTCGTGGCGCAGCCGGTCGTAACCACGCAGGATCGCATCACTCACCCTGCGGTGGGTGCGATCGATGCCCGCGCTGTAGAGGGTGCCCGCGACCCCGCCGACAATGCTGGCGACCATCGCACCGAGGATCGTGCCGGCCACTCCCAGTTGCGAGCCGATCGCTGCAGCCGTGGCGGCCGCGAGCGCACCTCCGGTGATCTGCGGGAGGGAGAAGGAGACCCTGATCGGTTCCTTCTCCCTGGGGGGTTCCTGCTTGTCTTCGGTCACTACCCGTGTCACATCCTCGAACGTCCGGCCTTCGAGCGTAGCGACCCTTCCCAAGCGTCCCTGTGAGCGGGCTGAGGACAGGCCGTGACCGTCAGGCTTCGATGCCCACCTGGTCCGCGATCAGCCGGGCGATCTGGCGCGCAGCGTCGGGCTTGGCCGCGCGCCGGCTCGCCTCGGCGGCCCGCTGCCGTGCAGCGGGGTCGTCCACCCAGCGGCGCAGGGCGTCCACGACCTCGCGCGGACGGGGTGCCCACACCCCTGCCCGCAGCTTCTCGACGTAGCTGACGTTGCCGTCCTCCTGGCCGGGCAGCCGGGCGTACAGCACCAGCGGGAGACCGCTGATGAACGCCTCGCTGATCGTGCCCGGGCCTGCCTTGGTGACGAGCATGTCGGACGCGGCCATGAACTGCGGCATCTCCGTGGTGAACCCGTACAGGTGCACGGGCAGCTTCCAGTCCACCTTCTCGAGATCCGCCTTGAGCTCGGCGTTGCGTCCACAGATCACGACCAGCGTCGCCTTCAGCCGCGCCTCGTTGACGGCCTTCGCCACCCGCTTCAGCGGACCCATGCCGTCCCCGCCGCCGACCAGGAGGATCACCGGCAGGTCGACCCGCCAACCCATCCGCTCCCGCCAGGCTTTCCGGTCGTCCAGGGACTTGCTGAACCGATCCGCGACCGGCAGGCCGATCACCCGCAGGTTGCCCTCGGCGATGCCGTACTCGACGGCCTTGTCACGGGCCTCCTCGGTGGGAACGACGACCAGGTCGGCGCGCCGGTCGTACCAGAGCGCGTGGGTCGAGACCAGGTCGGTGACCACCGTGAGGTAAGGGATCGGCGAGTGTCGCATCGCCCGGACGAGGTGGGCGTTCACCAGCGGGTGCACCGAGACGATCAGGTCGGCGGGGTTCTCCCGGACGAGCCGCTTCGCGCCGCGGCGCACGTACGGGTAGGAGATCTGGGTGACCGCGCGCGCCCTTCCCTTGCTGTCGAAGGCCCGGAACGTGAATCGCCACGCCTGGGGAACGCGTGAGATCGGCGGGTAGATCTCCGGCGCGAACCGCAGCGGGCTGGGGTAGTACTCACGGAAGAAGTCGACCATCCGCGGCTCGAACCGACCCGGAAACTCCAGCTCCAGCGCCTCGATCATCGCCTCGGTCGCCGAACGGTGGCCACCACCGGTGTCCGAGAACAGGAACAGGATGCGTTTCTTCGGGCCCGGCTCGTCGAGCCCCTGCTCGCTCATGCGCTCTCCGTCTCAGTGGGCACTCCTGCCCTTGCACCTAGAAGCATGGCACAGCCACCTCAGTCGTCGGCGAGCTTCTGGAAGAGCAGGTGGTCAGCCCAGGTGCCGGCGATGTTGAGGTAGCGCGGCGCGTAGCCGAACTGGGTGAAACCGTTGCGCCGCAGCACCATTTGCGAGCGGAAGTTCTCCGGGATCGTGCCGGCCTCGACGCGGTGCAGGCCCTCCTCGGTGAAGGCGACCCGGACGATCTCGGCGACGGCTGCGGTGGCGAGCCCCCGCCCGCCGGCCTCCTGCGCGAGCCAGTAGCCGACGCTCGCCGACTGGAACGGTCCGCGGACGATGTTGTTCAGGTTGATCCGGCCCACGACCGCCCCGGCCTCGTCGAGGATCACCTGGGGCAGCAGCGTGCCCTCGGCGTGGCGGCGCAACGAGTCGGCGATCACGTCGGACTGTCCCGCGACTGTGAAGTAGTGGTCGGGACGGACGGGTTCCCACGGCTCGAGGAACTCCCGGCTTCGGACGACGACGGCGGCGAGCGCCTCCGCGTCATCGGCCTCGAGCAGGCGGATTCGGTTCACCGCGCCATCCTGCCACGCCCCAATGCCCGCCGCGGGACGGGGCAGGAGCGGGCACGTCCACGGCCCGAGGCAGCCCTGAGGTCGTCGAGGTCCCACCCCCGCGGGACGGCTGGTCGGGAGGCGACTCAGCCCAGGATCTCGTAGCGCTGCAGGCGCCTGCGGCCGGCCTTGGTGCCGGCGTGCTGCAGTTCGAGCAGCTCGGCGTAGATGCCGCCGGTGCGGGCGAGTTCGTCCGGGGTCCCGATCTCGTCGATCCGTCCGTCGGCGAGGGTGATGATCCGGTCGACGGAGCTGATCGTGCTCAGCCGGTGGGCGATGATCAGCGTGGTGCGCTCGGCCATCAGCTCGTCCAGTCCCTCCTGGACGAGCCGCTCGGCCTTGGAATCCAGCGAGCTGGTCGCCTCGTCGAGGACGAGGATCGGTGCGTCCTTCAGCAGCGCCCGGGCCACGGCGATCCGCTGCTTCTGGCCGCCGGACAGCTTCACACCCCGCTCACCGATCTCGGCGTCGTAGCCGCCGGGCAGCCCGATGATGAAGCCGTGCGCGTGGGCCCGGCGGGCGGCCTCGACGATCTCGTCCTCGCTCGCGTCCGGGCGGCCGTAGGCGATGTTCTCCCGGATCGTCCCGGAGAACAGGGACGGATCCTGGAACACCACCCCGACCTGGGCGCGCAGCTCGGGAAGGGGAATCGAGCCGACGTCGCGCCCGTCCACCACCAACCGGCCCCCGGTCAGCGGGTAGAGGCCGAGCAGCAGGCTGGACAGGGTGGTCTTGCCGACCCCCGACTCGCCCACGAACGCGACCCGCTCGCCACGGCGGACGTCGAAGCTGACGCCCTTGAGCACCTCGACCTCGTCGCCGTAGCCGAACCGGGCGTCGCAGAACTCCACGATCGGCTCGCCCGGGGCTGTGGACGGCTCGACCGGACGGGGCGCGTCCGCCTCGACGGCCGCCGACTCCACCGCGGCGTCCATGACCTGGAAGTAGTCGCGGCTGCCGGTGATGGCCCGCTGCGATGCGTCCACCAGGAAGCTCATCGACTGGACCGGCTGCCGGGCCATGCTCACCAGCTGGATCAGCAGCACCATCACGCCGAGGGTGAAGTCACCGGTGATCGTGAGGCTGAAGATGATCGCGTAGATGCCGAAGAAGATCAGGTTGAGCGTGCCGCGGCGGGCGACGTCCATCCGGTGCCAGAACGCGGACTGCTCCTTGGTCAGGGCGATCGTGGTGTCGTAGCGCCCGGCGAAGTGGTCGAGCTCGCGCCGCTCAGCGACGAAGCTCTTCACGACCCGGATCTGGCCGGCCACCTCGGCGAACCGTCCGCCGGCGATGTCGAACTCGGCGTTCTTCTCCCGCTCCAGCCGCTGCCAGCGCTTCGAGGTGATCGCGGTGAGCCAGGTGAACAGCGGGTACACCGCCAACAGCAGCAGGGCCAGCCACCACGAGTACCAGCCGATGATCACCAGCGCGGCCGCCAGCGAGAGCAGCATCGGCAGGAAGTTGTTGGCGAACATGTTCAGGAAGCCGGTGGTCTCGGTGATCGAGCGCTGCAGCCGGGAGATGATCGTGCCGGTGAGCTCGGAGTCGAAGTAGCGCTGGGGCAGCCGGAGCAGCTTCTCGAAGTAGTTACGCGAGAGGATCGAGCGCAGCCGCACCGCCATCACGTCGCCGAGGTAGCCGCCGACGTTGGTGATCAGGGTGTTCGCCAGATCGACCAGCAGCAGCAGGAATGCCAGCCACAGCACCGCGGGGACGCCGACCCCGGTGCCGGACATCGAGGCGACCACCTCGTCGGTTGCCGCCTTGATGATGAACGGGACGGCCAGTCCGGTGGCGGCCACGAGCACGCCGGACGCGACGATCGCCGCGTAGGACGCGAGCAGTTCGCGAGCGACGCCGAGAATCCGGAGCAGGGGACGCACGTCGGCGATGATCTCACGGCGTCCCGACAACGCCACCCGGGCTTCGCGCCGGGCGTAACCGCGCTCAGCTCTTGATCGTGATCTTCGCGCTGGTGTTCGGCAGTTCGACGAAGGTCTGGCCGGGAGCCATCTTGAGCGGGCTGCCGTCGTCCAGGGTGAACTGGAAGACCTCGTTGACCTTGCCCTTCGACCAGGTGCCCTTCACGTACTTGCCGCCGTTGGCGTAGTAGAACGTGCCCTTGGTGTCGATGATGTCGTGGATCGGCTCGCTGTGGCCGCCGTAGTTGGCGTCGATCCTCCCGCTGGGGTAGATCTTGCCGAACACCTGCTTGGCCTTGATCACCAGGACGTTGTCGCAGGAGATCCGCGTCCCGTCGGCCATCACATGCTTGCCCCACGGCACCGAACGCAGGTAGCGACCGGACTTCTCGCTCCACGTGTAGCTCATCGGGTAGGTGTTCCCCTTCTTCCAGGGGACGCTCACAAAGCTGGCCGTCTTGCCCGACACCGCCGTGCTGACCTCTTCGTCGCTGGACGCCCACGGGAAGTACATCTGCTGCGGGCCGGACTGGAACTTCTTGGTCTGCTTGGCCAGCACCTTCGGGTAGCACGCCACGGCGCGGTCGTAGTACGTCCGTCCGTTCAGCGTCCGCACCCGGTTACTGAGGATGCCGTAGGAGCCGGTGCCCTTGGTGGACATGTACTGCTTGCTCGAGACGATGTACTCGGAGAACAGCTTGGTGTACCGCAGCACCCACGGGTAGCCGCCGGTGCTGCCGATGATCGCCGTGATCGGGCTGAGCATGGGGATGTCGACCGGACGGATCGAGCGAACCGGGTTCACCACTTCGGCGAACTGGGAGTGGTAGATCGGGACCAGGCGAGTGCCGGACTGGCCGACCGAGGCGGGGTAGCCGTCCAGCTCGACGTAGACGATGTCGGCCTTGTCGATGCCGAGCTGCGGGTGCTCACCCTGGTTGTCGGGCACCTTCACGGCGACGGCGATGTGCTGGGCGTCGGCAGCGTTCTTCAGCACCTTCCCGGTGAGCGGCCAGCGCGGTGTGGTGTCGACCGTCGCGGTCGGCGTCGCGGACGCGCTCTCTGCCGGGGTGGTGCTGGTCTGCGGCGAGTTGCCGGCAGCCGGAGCCTCGGTCGAGCACCCCACCAGTGCGGCTCCAGCGACCCCCATTGCGCCCAGCATCGCAGCGCGACGACTCACCGGTTCCATGGACTTCCTCCGTTTGCTGCTGGTCGCCACGGGCAACCGGGAGCGCCACGCTCCCCGCACAATGGTAGGGCCGTGCCGAGGCCATTCCGCTCAACGCACGCCCCGGGAGGTTGTTCACTGCGGATTCACAGCGTCGCGGCAGGCTCCGACCGGGCCCGGCCGCCCGCGCTCAGGCCGCCGCCGCCCGGTCGACGTCCACGGACGCAGGGCACCGCACGGGCTCGGGTGTGGTCCGTACCGGCGTCACTGCGGGCAGTCCGGTGACCCGGGCCGCACGCAGGTCCTGCACCCGCTGCTGCCGCCAGGCCCCGCGCTGCTCGGTCTCGACCCGCAGCCATCCGTTCATCGTTCCCCAAGGTGTCGTGCTCATCGTGCGGCCCTTCGTGTTAGTGACGTCTAACATTGTAAGAGTAGACTTACATCCGGCGCAAGCGCGAAAGTATGATCTGCCTTACATCGAAGGGAGGTGCGACGTGGGCTACCACCACGGCGACCTGCGTGCCGCACTGGTCGAGGCAGGCACGGCACTGGTCGCGGAAGGGGGCCTGCCGGCACTCTCGGTCGCCGAGGCTGCGCGACGCACCGGAGTCAGCGCTGCGGCCCCCTACCGGCACTTCCCGTGCCGCCAGGACTTCGTGGTCGCGGTCGCAGCCAAGGCCGCCCGCGATCTCGAAGCGGCCATGCGCGAGGCCGCGGACGCCGTCGGCGACGACCCGGTGGAGGCCATCGCCGCAGCCGCAGCCGCGTACGTGCGGTTCGCCGCCACCCGACGGACGGGTTTCGACGTCATCTACTCCCCGGAGCTGCGCGGCGTCCACGTCGACGAACTGCGCGACGCCGCCCGCTCGATCAGCGACATCGTGCTGCTCCGCGCCATCGATGCCACCGGAGGGGACAACCGGGCCGGAGTCGGCGTGGTCCCGCAATTCATGGCCGTGGCGCACGGCGCCGCGTCCATGCACCTGGTCGGGATCTTCTCCGACCTGGACGCAGCGGCCGGGCTGGCGGCGAAGACGATGCGCAGCCTGCTACGCGGCGCTCAGGCCTCGTAGTCGACGCACACCCGAGCGGTCGCAACCGCCTTGATCAGCGCGCCCACGGCCACGTGCTCGGGGTGGGTGGCGTACTCGCGCAGCGCATCCGGGGACTCGAACTCGGAGTAGAGCACGAGGTCGTAGCTGTGCTCGAACGGATCGACAGGGATCACCGGCTCGAGGGTGAGCAGTCCGGGGACGAGGCCGTCCAGAGCGAGCAGCCGGTCACGCACCAGTTCCAGGTTCGTGGCCTTGTCAGCCCCTTCCGCCTGGTCGGCGAACGTCCACATCACGATGTGCTTGATCACACGCCCCACCCTACGCACAGACACCCTGGCGGCGGCCGCACCCGGTGAACGGAATGGGGACGGTTCCCTTTCCGTTCATTCGGCCGATGGCGGGTGGAAAGTGAACCGGAAGGGAACCGTCCCCGCGAACCGGAAGGGAACCGTCCCCGCGAACCGGAAGGGAACCGTCCCCGACAGATCCGGCGGTCAGGAGTTCCCGACCAGGTCGAGCAGGTCGTGCCAGGCCTCGATCTTGGTGCGCTCGCGGCCCCGGATCGCCCCACGGTCGATCTCGGCGGCGTCGATCCGGCGCCAGTCCGCCAGGGTGCTGGGACGGATGCCGCGCGCGGCGAGTTCGGAGTCCAGGTCGGCGAGTGGACGCCGGGGCAGGAACTCGAAGTCCTCGACAACGCAGGCAGCCGTTTCGGCGGCGTCCTTCTTGTTGCTGCCGATCAGGCCGACCGGGCCACGCTTCACCCAGCCCACCGCATACTCGCCGGGACGCGCCGAGCCGTCCAGTTCGAGCACGCGGCCCTCGAGGTTCGGAATCCGCCCGTTGTCGAAGGGGACGCCGGGCAGCGGGACGCCGCGATAGCCGATCGAACGCAGCACGAGGTCGGCCGGAACGACGAAGCCGCCGTAGGCCGGCCTCGGGCCGGTCGGCTCCAGCAACACCCCCTGCACCTGGCCGAGTCCGAGCAGTTCCGCCGGTCGGTGCCAGAACACCAGGTGCAGCCAGCGCACCGGGTCGATGGCCGGTTCGGCGAGGGCGGCCGCGATCGCCGCGACGTTCGCGCGGGCGTGCCGCTCGAGCGCATCGAGGTCGATGGACGCCGGGTCCGCACCGGTGAGGGTCACTCCGATCCGCGGCGTATCCAGCAGCTCGCGCAGCTCGGGTGTGGTGAAGGCGGCGTGCTCGGGCCCGCGGCGTCCGACCAGCCAGACGTGCTCGACCTGCGCGGAGCGCAACTCGGCCAGCACCGCGTCCGGCATGTCGGTGGCACTGAGATCGGCCGGGTCCTTGAGCAGGATCCGGGCCACGTCGACGGCCACGTTCCCGACGCCGACCACCACAGCGTTCCGGACGCCGGCGAGCGGCTGCGGCTCGGCGTCCGGGTGGCCGGAGTACCAGGCCACGAACTGTCGGGCCGAGCGGCTGCCCGGCAGGTCCTCCCCGGGGATGCCGAGGTGCCGGTCATCGGAGGCTCCCACGGCGTACACGACCGCGTCGTAGGCGTCCCGCAGCTGGGTGGGGGTGACGTCGCGTCCGCACTCGACCAGTCCGAGGAACCGGACGTGCGGCGCCTCGAACACCCTGGCCAGCGTGGTGGCGACAGACTTGATACTCGCGTGGTCGGGCGCCACCCCGTAGCGGAGCAGCCCGAACGGCGTGGGCAGCCGGTCGAAGATGTCGATCGCGAGGTCATCCCCGGCCTGTGCAAGCAGTGCTGCCGCCGTGAAGAGCCCGGCCGGGCCCGCACCGACGATCGCGACCCGCCTCGGCGCATCCATTCGCCCGCCTCCTGTCGCCGGGCCTCCGCACGCTACCCGTCGCCTGAGTCTGGCAAGTGGACGGGGTCGGTGGCTAGGGGCGCCGCAACCAGGAGGTGGTCAGGATCGGCTGGCGCTGCCCGCCGACGTGGACGACCTCGTCGCCGTCCACGGTGAGTTGGCTGGTGTGGTGGCCCAGCGCCTCCCGGACCCGGTCGAGGTACTGCGGCAGGGCATACGCCCGCGCGCCGCTCGCGGGCAGCAGCGGTTCGGAGACCACCTCGAGCAGCGGGACGCCGGCACGCCGGGCCGCGGCGGTGGCAATGCGGTGGCAGGCGACGTGGTCGGGGTGCCCATACCCGCCGTGCCGGTCGTAGCTGACCAGCGCGTCCGCGCCGAGGACGGCGAGGAAGGCAGCGAGGTCGGCCGCAGCCTCGTCCACCGGCGCGGCGGTAAGGCTGTCCGGTCCGGCGCTCTCCCCCGGCCCGGCCAGGGTTTCGGCGGCGTCCAGCCAGCGCATGCCGGAGTCGGTGTAGCGGCGCGGCTCGCGACCGGCGGCCCGGGCGGGCGGCGCTCCGAGGAAGGCGTGGTCGGCGACGCCGAGGACGCCCAGTGCCCCGGCCAGCTCCCGTTCGCGGTGCGCGACCAGCTCCGGCGTCCCCGCCAGCGCCGACAGGGGACCCGGCACAACCTCGCCCCGTTCGCCGCGGGTGGCCGTGACCACCGCCGCGCGAACACCGTGGTCGACCAGCCAGGCCAGCAGCGCGCCGGTCGCCAGCGTCTCGTCGTCGGGGTGGGCGTGCAGGAACACCGGACGCGTCACGCCGTCCCACTCGCCGTCCCGGAGGCCGTCGACCCCGGCTTCGGCCGCGGGGGAGTCAGGCATCGAGCAGGCCCCGGTAGACCGCGGCCAGGCGATGCGCCGTCCAGCCCCAGTCGAACCGGCGGGCGTGCACGCGCGACACCTTGCTCATCCGTTCCAGCAGGCCGGGCACCATCAGCAGCCGGGTCAGCGCCAGCGCCCAGTCCTCACCGCGGCGGGAGTCCATCAGCTGCCCGGTGACGCCGTGCGCGACCGCCTCGCGCAGGCCGCCGGCCGAGGCAGCGATCACCGGAGTGCCACTGGCCGCGGCTTCGAGCGCGATCAGCCCGAACGTCTCCGAATGCGACGGCACCAGCACCACGCGGGCCCCGCGCAGCAGCCGGGCCAGTTCAGGACGCTGCTGCGCCCCGACGAAGGTGACCTGGCTGACCAGTCCGGACTCGGTGACCAGCTGGTGCAGTTCCTGCTCGTAGGACGCGAAGGCCGCGGAGGCGTCGCCGGCCACGACGAGGTGCGGACGGATCTCCGGGTCGAGGTTCGCCAGCGCCTGGATGGCCAGATCGGGTCCCTTCAGCGGCTCCAGCCGTGCCGCCACCAGCACATAGCCCAGCGGCCAGGTCTCCGGGCTCTCTGCAGGCCAGCTCCAGCGCCGCTCGCCCGGGGCGAGCGGGCGGAACAGCTCCCGGTCGACACCCGGGGAGACGATCTGGACCCGCTCCGCGTCCGCCCCGCACCGGTCGATCACCGTCTGGGCCTCCGCGGCCGAGATGGCCACCACGGCCTGCGACTCCCTCGCGACGAGAGCCTCGCCGGGCACCCGCCGCGGCGACTCGGGCGGCTCGCCCGCCGACAGTGGCGAACCGGGCAACGCGGCCACCGAATGGAAGCTCTGCACGTGCGGAACGCCCCACGCCCGGGCCACCGGCAGCGCCGCGACCCCGGACATCCAGTGGTGGGAGTGGATGATGTCGGCCGGGCCGCAGCGCGCGGCGAGACCAGCGGAGAACTCCTCGATGTGGTCGTCGATCGCGCTCTTCGGCAGCGGAGTCTGTGGGCCGGCATTCACGTGGTGCAGCACCACGCCGGGCATCAGCTCGACCTCGTCCGGGTCGTCGGGGTGGGAGCGGCGCGTGACCAGTTCCACCTGGTGACCAAGCCGGGCCAGGGCGTCGGCCTGGCAACGCTCGACCACGTTCATGCCGCCCGCGTCTCCGGTGCCGGGCAGCGCGGCAGGCGAGGTGTGCATCGACACGAAGCAGATCTTCAGTCCGGACCGATGGTCATTGCTTCGACCCAGGCGCGGATCCGGAATCGAGGAGGCGGGCACGGACGGAGCATAGTCGCCGCCACCCCCGGCGGCACGACGTCGAGAGCGCTCTCGACCATGACAGGATGCACGGGTGACCACCGCCGACTCCACCACCGGACCGCACGACGCGTCCACGGACATCGGGCCGCGGTGGTTGTTCCTGGTGATCCTGGCCAGCCTCGGCATGGTGGGGCCGTTCTCGATCGACACGATGTTCCCCTCGTTCAGCCAGATGGGGGCCGAGTGGGGCGTCTCCGAGTTCGCGCTGCAGCAGGTGGTCAGCGTCTACATCCTCGCCTTCGCCGTGATGAGCCTGCTGCACGGCCCCCTCTCCGACGCGCTGGGCCGCAAGCCGGTGATCATCGCCGGCGGCATCCTCTACGTGGCGGCGTCCGTCGGTTGCGCGGTGGCGCCGAGCCTCGGCGTTCTGCTGTTCTTCCGGGCCGTGCAGGGACTCAGCGCCGGCGCCGGCCAGATCATCAGCCGCGCGATGGTGCGGGACGTGTTCTCCGACGCGCAGGCCCAGCGCACGATGAGCCACATCGCGATGATCTTCGGCCTGGCGCCGGCCCTTGCGCCGATCGTGGGCGGCCTGCTGCTCGGCATCGGGAGCTGGCGCGGCATCTTCTGGTTCCTGGTCGTCTTCGGCGCTGCAATCCTCGTCCTGGTGGTGTTCGCGATGCCGGAGACCCACCCCGCCGAGCGCAGGACCCGCTTCGACGGCCGCACGATCGCGAACGGCCTGCTCGGCGTCTGGCGGGACGCGAACGGGCGACGGCTGGCGTTCGCGGGCATGTTCAACTTCGCCGGCATGTTCCTCTACATCTCCTCGGCCCAGCTGTTCGTGGTGGGCCTGCTCGGCAAGGGCGCTCAGGACTTCTGGATCCTGTTCGTTCCGCTGATCTCGGGCATGGTGTGCGGCTCCTGGGTGAGCGGACGGCTCGCCGGGCGGATGAGCGGACGCCGGCTGGCCAGCCTCGGCTACGTGATCAGCCTGGTCGCGGGGGCGGTCAACCTGGGCCTGGCGCTGTTGCCCGCCACCGCCCGCCTGCCCTGGTCGGTACTGGTGCTGCCGTTCTACTCGTTCGGCATCGCGCTCGCCTTCCCGATCCTCACCCTGGCCATGCTCGACCTCTTCCCGCACTCGCGGGGTGCGGCGTCCTCGATCCAGTCGTTCGTGTCACTGCTGGCCAACGCTGCGATCGCCGGCATCCTCGCGCCCCTGGTGGGGTTCTCGCTGCCGAGCCTCGCCCTCACCGCTGTCGCGCTCACCGTGGTGGCGTGGCTGCTGTGGCGCCGCCACCTCGCTGTCACCCACGCCGATCCCCACGGCTCGGTCGATGCCCCCGCGTACGAGCCCACCGACGAACTCTGACGGTGATAGCGTTATCACCGTGATCAACGAGGACACCTTCATCACGCTCGCCGGCGACTCCGTCCGGCTCGAACTGATGCCCCTGGGGGCCACCGTCCGCCGCTTCGAGGTCCGGCTCGCCGACGGCAGCTGGCGCAACATCGTGCTGGGTGCGGCGAACCCTGCCGACTACCTGACCACCTGCCGCTACCTCGGCATGACCGTGGGCCGGTTCGCCAACCGGATCGACGGCGCCCGGTTCACCCTCGACGGTGTCGAGTACGTCCTCGACGCGAACGAGGGCGCGAACCAGTTGCACGGCGGGACGGACGGCTTCCACACCCGCACGTGGACGATCGCCGGACAGGGGTCCGACTGGGTCGAGTTCGGTCTGACCAGTCCGGACGGCGACCAGGGCTACCCGGGCGAGCTCACGGTGTCCGCCCGCTACGAGCTCGTCCCCGGCGGTGCGCAGGTGACCTACCGCGCCACCACCGATGCCCCGACCGTGGTGAACCTGACCACGCACCCGTACTTCAACCTGGACGGCGAGGCGTCCGGCAGCACCGACGCGCATGTGCTCACCGTGCACGCGTCGGCCTACACGCCCAACCGCGACGACGGCATCCCGACCGGCGAGGTGCGCGACGTCACCGGATCGGCTGCCGACTTCCGCGCGGGACGCGGCTTCGGCGAGGCCAGGCTGGCCGCTGATGCGGAGGGCATCACCCGCAACGAGGGGTTCGACCACAGCTTCGTGGTGGACGGTGAAGGCATGCGCGAGCACTGCCGGCTCACCGGCGCTTCCGGCCTCACCCTCACCGTCGAGAGCGACCAGCCCGCCATCCAGGTGTACGGCGGAGAGCACTTCACCATCGACGGCACCCAGATCGGTACCTCCGGAGCGCCCTACGTCCGCCGTCCCGGAATCGCCCTGGAGACCCAGCACTACCCGGACTCGCCCAACCACCCGGAGTTCCCCAGCACGGTGCTGCGCCCCGGCGAGGAGTACCTCGCCACGACCCGCTGGCTGGTCGGCTGACTCGCGCAGCACGCCGGCCCGCCTGTGCAGACGCGCCCGCCCCGCCCGTCTGGTCACGATTGTCACACGACACGCCGACGACACGCCGGGGCCCGGGAAATACCGTGATGGGATTATCGAAAACCACTTGCGGGGATGTGTGAACAGGACTAGAAATACGTCTTGCCGGAACACTTCGGTGGAACGGTGATCGGAAGCAGGAAGTCAGCTTCCCGACAGGGCTTGCCCGGTCGGAGCCCCTGTGATGGGGGGTGTTGGCTGGCTGGTGGTTTCCGGTGTGACGAGGTCATCACGCCGAGTCTCCAGAGGGCCCCGGTGACTCATACTCCCCGGGGCCCTCGCCTTTGCCCGGACGCCGCGATACTGGTCGGCGTGACCCAGAACCTGCGCAGCATCCGCATCACCCGAACCGGCCCCCGCACCTACCAGGCGACCAACACCCGGGGAGGGCGGATCAGCCTCGGCGAGGGCCAGAACACGGACTTCACACCGGTGGAGCTGCTCCTGGTCGCGATCGCCGGCTGCAGCGCGATCGACGTGGACTACATCACCACCCGGCGGGCCGAGCCGATCAGCTCCGAGGTGACGGCTCATGCCCCCAAACTGGACGATGACAAGGGGCATCACCTCGGCGAAGTGCAGCTGGACTTTCGCATCGCCTTTCCCGAGGGTCCCGAAGGCGACAGCGCGCGGGCTATCCTGGAGCGGGCGGTCTCGCAGTCCCGCGACCGGTTGTGCACGGTGTCGCGGACGGTGCAGTTGTCCGCTCCGGTGAACTACCGGATCGATGGTGAAGAGGTACCGCGGCGCCAGGACTGAGCCACGAGTCGGCGTCCGGTGCGGTCGGAGCGGGCGGCGAGATCGCTCGCCCCGACCCTGCAGCCCCCCGGCTGACAAAAGGCGAGGGCCCCGGGGAGTATGAGTCACCGGGGCCCTCTGGAGACTCGGCGTGATGACCTCGTCACACCGGAAACCACCAGCCAGCCCGCACCCACGCATCACCGGGGCCCCAGCAGGCGAACCCACTGACAAGCTGACTTCCTGCTTCCGATCACCGCATCACCGAAGTGATTTGGTATCGCTATTTCTAGTCCCGGAAATGCGGGCCCGCAAGTGGTTCCGGGAAAGTTCCTGAAGCAATTCGTCGGCTTTCGGCGTGTCGTCGGCGTGTCGTGTGACAACCGTGACCAGGCGGACGGGGAGGATCCACAATTGGCCGTGGAGGCGACACTGCGAGGGGTCTAGGACTCTTCGGCCTGCAGGCGCTCGAGGGCCGCCAGCATCGCGCGCGCACTCCGCAGAAGCAGATCGAGGTCCTCGACAGACAGGCGCTGGAGCACCACGCCCAGGGCGCGGCCGAACATCGAGTCCATGTCCCGCATCACGTCCAGACCGGCCTCGGTCGGGTGCAGCCGCCGGACCCGCCGGTCGTCCGCGTCGTCGACCCGGGTGATCAGGTCCTTCTCGACCAGGCGCTCGATCAGCCCGCTCGCGGTCGGAGCGCTCACCCCCAGCAGTCGGCCCAGTTCGTGGCCGGCGATGCCGGGCTGTGCGGCCACGTGGCCCAGCACCCGCACCTGCTGCATGGTCAGGTCCGGCGGAGTGGGCATCGGGCCGACCAGGCTCATGGCGCGGTCATGCACCCGAAGATTCACCGCGAACAGCTCGTCAGCGAGCGCCGCGCGCTCCGGATCGAGCCCGAAGTCCGGGAGAGCCTGCACTCCACACCGCTTTCTTGCCCACAAATAGTTAGAGCTATGCTAACTGATACGCCCCTGCCGGGGCCACACGGCGCCCGCCACCCGTTGCAGAAGAAGGGAGACTCATGGTTCGTCTGACCAAGCTCAGCCTGGCCCACCGCACCGTGATCCTGCTGCTCAGCCTGCTCACCATCGGCCTGGGCGTGTACGCGGCCGGCGCCCTCAAGCAGGAGCTGATCCCTTCGATCGACATCCCCCGCGGCAGCGTCCTGACGGTCTACCCCGGAGCGGCCCCGGACGTCGTCGAGGCGCAGGTGACGAAGCCTATCGAGACTGCTGTCAAAGGCGTGCAGGGTGTCACCTCGGTGACTTCCAAGAGCTCCAGCGGGGTCTCCCAGGTCACCGCCCAGTGGGACTACGGTCTGGTTGCGGACGACATGGCCAACAAGATCCGCAGCGCGATCGACTCGATCTCGACCTCTTTGCCCAGCAACGTCGATCCGACCGTGCTCACCGGCGGCACCGATGACATCCCCGTGGTCGTCATCGCCATCTCGTCGAACGACAGCCTCACCGACCTCTCCAACAAGGTCACCGAGCTGGTCGCGCCCACTCTGAAGGCGACCGACGGCGTTCGTGACGCGGCAGTCTCGGGCCAGCAGAAGAACGAGATCGTGATCACCTACAAGCGGCAGCAGATCACCAAGTACGGGGTCGATCCGACGTTGATCGGCCAGTTCTTCGCGGCCAACTCGACCGCGTTCCCCTCCGGCACCATGCGTACCGATTCCGCCAACTACGACGTCCAGACCGGCACGACCTACGCAAGCGTCGACGACATCTCCAACCTGCGGCTCCCGGGAACCGACGGCCCGGTGCTGCTCAGCGACGTGGCCACGGTCAGGGAACAGCCGGTTGAGACCACCAGCATCTCGCGGGTGAACGGCAAGACCTCGCTGGCCGTGACCATCACCAAGAACGCCGACGCGAACAGCGTCAGCGTCTCCCACGCCGTTGAGGACCAGTTGGACGGACTCGCCCGGCAGCTCGGCAACGGCGCCTCGTTCGCCGTCGTGTTCGACCAGGCGCCGTACATCGAGGACTCGATCCGGGATCTCAGCGTCGAGGGCGCGATCGGGCTCGCGATGGCGGTGCTGGTGATCATGGTCTTCCTCGGCTCCATCCGTCCCACCCTGATCACGGCGATCTCCATTCCCCTGTCACTGCTGATCGCACTGATCGGGCTCTGGGTCGGCGGCTACACCCTCAACATCCTGACCCTGGGGGCGCTGACCGTCGCCATCGGGCGGGTGGTGGACGACTCGATCGTGGTGATCGAGAACATCAAACGTCATCAGGGCTATGGCGAATTCGGCCGTACCTCGATCACGAACGCCGTCCGTGAGGTCGCCGGGGCCATCACCAGTTCGACCCTGACCACCGTGGCGGTGTTCCTGCCGATCGGACTCGTCGGTGGTCAGGCAGGGGCCATCTTCCGCCCCTTCGCAGTGGCGGTCTCGGTAGCTCTCGGGGCCTCGCTGTTCGTGTCGCTCACCGTCGTGCCGGTCTTCGCGTCCTGGTTCATGCGGCCGACGGCCAAGCAGCAGACCCGGCTCGCCGCCGAGCGGGAACTGCCGGAGAAGGACAACCTCGTCCAGAGGGCCTACCTGCCTGTGCTTGGCTGGTCCCTGGCGCACCGCTGGATCACCCTGCTGATCGCGCTCGGCCTGTTCGCGGGAACGGTCGCCCTCGCCCCTCGACTCAAGACCGACTTCATCGGCCAGATGGGCAACGAGAGCCTCACCATCACCCAGAAGCTGCCCTCGGGCACGGGCCTGGCGCAGACCGACGCCGCAGCCCGGCAGATCGAAGCCGTCCTGGCCGCTGATCCGGCGGTGAAGTCCTACACCACCACCATCGGCGGCACCACCTCGGTGTTCATGGGCAGCCAGGCCGACACCAACCAGGCGCTCTACACCGTTCCGCTCCAGTCTGGGGCCTCGGCCACCGATGCGGCCACCAGGCTCCGCCAGGACATCGCCGACCTCGGCCCGTCCGTGGGCCAGGTGGAGGTCTCAATCGGCACCGGCGGGCCCAGTTCCGCGACCGGCGTGGTGCTCTACGTGGAGAGCTCCGACCCGGCACTGCTCACATCCGCCAGCGAGAAGGTGCTTGCGGTGATGAAGGGCATCCCCGGACTCACCAACGTCACCAGCGACCTCAGTGACGCCCGCCAGCAGCTGGCCGTCGACGTGAAGGAGAAGCAGGCCGCCAAGAACGGGATGACCCAGGTGTCCATCGGCCAGGCGGTGGCCCGGGCGGTGCGTGGCCAGCAGATTGGCACCCTGGCGCAGGGGGACACCACACTGAACGTCTACCTGCGCTCACAGCCTCCGGTGAAGAGCATCGAAGAGTTGCGTGACATCTACCTGCCGGTCACGCAGGTGATGACCATCAATGCCAAGACCGCCGCCGGCGACGCGGTCACCAAGCGTTCTGACGAGTTGCAGGCCGAAGCCAAGGCGTCCGCGACGGACGCCTACAACTCCCAGGTGGAGGCACTCAAGAAGAGCCGGACGAGCGCGCAGAAGGCCATCAGGACCCTCACCAGCCAGGTCTCGAAGGCCGAGAAGAAGCTCGCGTCGCTACAGGCAGAACTCGCCGCCATCCCCGCGAAGTGCGCGAGCAGTCCGAGCGACCCGGACTGCCTCCCCGTGGCGACCGGCATCTTCACGATCTCGCAGCAGATCTCCGCCACGGCCGCGCAGGTGGCGCAGCTGAGCGCGGCTCTCGCGCAGTCGAAGGCTGGCGTCGCCGCAGTGAACAAGCAGCTGGACGGGGTCGTCGAGGGGCGGCAGAAGAGCCTTGAGGCGCAGGCCAAGCAGGAGGAGATCGCTCAGGCCGGCAAGGACGCGGGCGAGGCCACGGCCGATCCGATCCAGCTCAAGGCCGTCGCCGACGTCACGGTCGTGGCGGCACCGGCCTCGGTCACGCGGGTCGACGGCTCCAGGGCAGCCACCCTGTCGGCGAGCTCGGAGTCCTCGGACCTGGGCGCGACCACCACCGAGATCAACGCCGGAATCGCCGCGCTCAACCTTCCCGACGGTGTCACCGTCCGGGTGGGCGGTGTGTCCCAGCAGCAGGCAGAGTCCTTCTCCCAGCTCGGTCTGGCCATGGTGGTGGCGATCTTCGTGGTCTACCTGATCATGGTGGCCACCTTCGGCTCGCTGCTGCAGCCGCTGATCCTGCTGGTGTCGATCCCGTTCGCCGCAACCGGAGCCCTCGCGTTGTCCTTGATCACCGACACCGCCCTCGGCGTGCCATCGATGATCGGCCTGCTGATGCTGATCGGCATCGTGGTCACCAACGCCATCGTGCTGATCGACCTGATCAACCAGAAGCGCAGGGCAGGTGCCAGCGTCGAGGATTCGATCCGCTCGGGTGCCCGTTTGCGGGTTCGGCCGATCGTGATGACGGCTCTCGCCACCATCTTCGCCCTGATCCCGATGGCGCTCGGTCTCACCGGTGGCGGAGGCTTCATCTCCAAGCCGCTGGCTGTGGTCGTGATCGGCGGACTGATGAGCTCAACCCTGCTCACCCTGGTCCTGGTGCCGGTGCTCTACGACCTGCTGGAGACCTGGCGGGAGAAGCGGGCCCGGAAGACGGCGGAGCGCCGGGCTGCTGCGGAGGCCGCGGTCGCTGCGCAGGCGGCCACCACCGAGTGACGTTCGCCGACCTGGACGCCCGGCACCACGAGGTTGCCGCGGACCTTCGCTGACGCCCCGGCCGCGCACGGGTCGCGCGATGGGTCGGCCGGGTGTCGGACGGTGGTGGCAGAGTGTGTCGCACCATGGCGAAGGACGAGTTGAGGGGGTTCTCCGAGGCCACTCGGGAGTGGTTCCGGAGCAACTTCGCCACGCCCACCGCTGCGCAGGCCGGCGCCTGGGAGTCGATCTCCTCCGGACGTCACACGCTCGTGGTCGCGCCGACCGGTTCCGGCAAGACGCTGTCGGCCTTCCTCTGGGCGCTCGACCGGCTCACCACGGAACCGCCTCCCGACAAGGCCAGTCGCTGCCGCGTGCTGTATATCTCACCGCTGAAGGCCCTCGCGGTGGACGTCGAACGCAACCTCCGCTCACCCCTGATCGGCATCGGGCATGCCGCCACCCGGCTCGGCCTCGCCCCGCCCGACATCCGGGTGGCGATCCGCTCCGGAGACACCCCCTCCGAGGAGCGCCGGGCGTTCGCCAGGGAGCCGGTGGACATCCTGATCACCACCCCGGAGTCACTGTTCCTGCTGCTCACGTCCGCCGCCCGCGAGGCGCTGCGCGGCATCGAGACCGTGATCGTCGACGAGGTCCATGCGGTGGCCGGCACCAAGCGGGGCGCCCACCTCGCGCTCAGCCTCGAACGGCTGGACGAGCTGCTGGAGCGGCCGGCGCAGCGGATCGGGCTGTCCGCCACCGTGCGTCCGATCGAGGAGGTGGCCCGCTTCCTCGCCGGCGGACGCGACGTGGCCGTGGTCGCGCCACCGAGTGAGAAGAAGTGGAACCTCGAGGTGGTCGTGCCGGTGCCCGACCTGGCCCAGATCGGGCAGCCCACGGGAGAGATCGAGCAAGCTCGACACTCCCCTCGGGATTCGTCGATCTGGCCGCACGTCGAGGAGCGCATCGTCGATGTCGTGGCCGCGCACTCCTCCACGCTGGTCTTCGTCAACTCCCGCCGCCTTGCCGAACGGCTCACCGCCCGCCTGAACGAGATCTGGCTGGACCGCCTGGAGGCCTCACCGGCGCCTGCGGAGCCGGAATCGGAGTTCGCTCGGAGTCCCGCGTCGCAGAGGGTCCGCGGCACCCTGCGCGACGGCCCGTCCCCGGCACGTGACCACGTCCGGGCGCCCGCGCAGGTGATGGCGCAGTCGGCGATCGGCCAGGGCGCACCCCCGGTGCTGGCCCGGGCGCATCACGGCTCGGTGAGCCGGGAGCAGCGCCTGCAGACCGAGGAGGACCTGAAGGCCGGACGGCTGCAGGCCGTGGTCGCCACCTCCTCCCTGGAGCTGGGCATCGACATGGGTGCGGTAGATCTCGTGGTGCAGGTGGAGGCGCCGCCGTCGGTCGCGTCCGGGCTGCAACGGGTCGGACGGGCCGGGCACCAGGTGGGCGCAGTCTCGCACGGCGTGCTGTTCCCGAAGTTCCGCGGCGACCTCGTCCAGACCGCCGTGATCGCCGAACGGATGCGCGCGGGGAAGATCGAGGCGCTGCGTGTCCCGGCGAACCCGCTCGACGTGCTCGCCCAACAGATCGTGGCGATGACCGCGATGGACGACTGGTCCGTCTCCGACCTCGAGGCCCTCGTCCGCCGCGCCACCCCGTTCGCCGGCCTCACCAGGGGCGTACTCGAGTCCGTGCTCGACATGCTCGCCGGTCGTTACCCGTCCGACGAGTTCGCAGAGCTGCGCCCGCGGCTGGTCTGGGACCGCGCCGCCGGCACCCTGACCGCGCGTCGCGGCGCGCAGCGGCTGGCGGTCACCAGCGGCGGCACCATCCCCGACCGCGGCCTGTACGGCGTGTTCCTCGCCGGCGAGGGCGACGGGCGCCGCGTCGGCGAGCTCGACGAGGAGATGGTCTACGAGTCGCGGGTGGGGGACGTGTTCGCGCTCGGCACCTCCACCTGGCGGATCGAGGACATCACCCACGACCAGGTGCTGGTCACCCCGGCACCCGGGGTCCCCGCCCGGCTGCCGTTCTGGAAGGGCGACACCCTGGGCCGGCCCGCCGAACTCGGCGAGGCGGTCGGAGCGTTCGTCCGTGAGGTGACCGGGCTGGCACCGGCGAACGCGCGGGTCCGCGTCCAGGCGGCCGGGCTCGACGAGTGGGCCACGGACAACCTGCTCGGCTACCTGGAGGAGCAGCGCGAGGCGATCGGGCGCGTACCCAACGACCGCGAGCTGGTCGTGGAGCGGTTCCGCGACGAGCTCGGCGACTGGCGGGTGGTTGTGCACTCCCCCTACGGCGCGCAAGTGCACGCACCGTGGGCACTCGTCGTCGCGGCCCGGCTGCGGGAGCGCTACGGCGTGGACGTGCAGGCCATGCACGCCGACGACGGCCTGGTCTTCCGCCTGCCGGACACCGACTGGTCGTCGATGGGGGCGGACGCGGCCTCCACCGTCCCCGAGCAGTTCCGTGGCCGGGCAACGAGGCCGGGAAGCACCCCGAAGGGTCGCCGCCACAGAGCTGGCCCGGGCCGCGCCAGCGGTCCGATGGACGAGTTGCTCGAGCTCATCTTTCCCGACCCCGACGAGGTGTCGGGGCTGGTCACCGATCAGATCGGTGGGTCGGCGCTGTTCGCGTCCCGGTTCCGCGAGTGCGCCGGACGTGCCCTGCTCCTGCCCAAGCGCCGCCCCGACCGCCGACAGGCACTGTGGCAGCAACGGCTGCGCGCGTCCCAGTTGCTCGAAGTGGCCAGCCGGTACCCGAGCTTCCCGATCGTGCTCGAGGCCGTGCGCGAGTGCGTGAACGACGTCTTCGACGTGCCCGGCCTGGTCAACCTGCTGCGGGGCGTCCAGACGCGCCGGATCACGACGGTGGCGGTGGAGACGCCCCAGCCGTCCCCGTTCGCCGCGTCCCTGGCATTCGGGTACGTCGCCCAGTTCCTGTACGAGGGAGACTCGCCTCTGGCCGAGCGCCGGGCGGCCGCACTGTCGCTGGACCCGTCGCTGCTCGCGGAGCTGCTGGGCACAGGGGAGGGCCTGGCACTGGCCGACCTGCTCGACCCGGACGCCTTGACCCGCACCGAGCGCGAGCTCCAACACCTGGACGGGCCACGCCGCGCCCGTGACGCCGACGACCTCACCGACGTGCTGCGCGCGCTCGGCCCGCTGAGCACCGAGGCCGTGCGCACCCGGTGCACCGAGCCGGACGCCGCCGAGTCCTGGCTGGCCGGGCTGGTGCACGCCCGACGCGTGCTCGAGCTGCCCGGGGTCGCCGGCTCACGCTGGGCCGTGGTCGAGGACGCCGGGCGACTGCGCGACGCGCTCGGCGTGGCGCTCCCGGTCGGGATACCTCAGGCCCTCCTTGACCCGGTGCCAGACCCGCTCGGCGACCTGCTCGCGCGCTACGCCCGCGGTCACGCCGTGTTCACCGCAGCGGAGGCCGCCACCTGGCTGGGCATCGGTTCCTCGGTGGTGAGAGACGTGCTGCGCCGGCTGGTCGCCTCCGGACGCCTGGTCGAGGGCGATCTGCGTCCCCCCGGCTGGACGCCGACATCTTCGGCACCACCCGCCCCTTCGGTGCCCACGGAGCAGCCCGTGCAGCTCGCGAGCCGGGGCGGATCACGCGGCGCCGAGGGCGGCGATCCCGCACAGTTCTGCGACGCGCAGGTGCTGCGGCTGCTGCGGCGCCGCTCCCTTGCTGCGCTCCGCGAGGCGGTCGAACCGGTTTCCGCGACCGACTACGCGCGCTTCCTTCCGACCTGGCAGGGGGTCGGCGAACGGCACGGTGTGGACGGGGTGCTCCGCGCGGTCGAGCAGCTGGCCGGCGTCCCCGTGCCCGCGAGCGCGCTGGAGTCACTCGTCCTGCCGGCCCGGGTGAGCGACTACCACCCGGGCCTGCTCGACGAGCTGACCTCCTCCGGCGAGGTGCTCTGGCAGGGGCACGGGGCCCTGGCCGGCACGGACGGATGGGTCTCGCTGCACATCGCCGAACTGGCCCCGCTCACCCTCGCCGAGCCGGAGCCCGTACCGGACGAGCTGAGCGCGTCGGTACTCGAGACGATCGGAGCCGGCGGCTGGTTCTTCCGTCCGCTGGCCGACCAACTGGGCGCCGACGACGACGAGCTCACCCGGGCGCTGTGGGGCCTGGTCTGGGCCGGAAGGCTCGGCAACGACACCCTCGCCCCGCTGCGCGCCCTCCTCGGGCAGGGCCGCACCACGCACCGGGCGCGTACGCCCGCGCCGTCCCGCGGCCACTACGGCGGGCGCTACGCCCGGCTGCCGCGGGCGCCGCTGCCGCGCCGTACCGGGCCACCCGAGACCACGGGACGCTGGTCCATCCTGCCGGCGCCCGAGCCCGACCCGACCGCCCGGGCGGTGGCCCGGGCCGAAGCGCTGCTCGACCGCT
>PHEV01000027.1 GCA_002843035.1 Actinobacteria bacterium HGW-Actinobacteria-5
CTTGATCGCCGGGATCTGGCTGAGCGCGAACACGGTCACCACGATCACGTAGGGAGCGATGGCACCCCACACCCGGGCTGCGCCGGTGGCGGAGGCGGCCTTGAGGTGGCTCTCGACGGTCACCTTGGTGGCCACGTGGTCAGCGTGGGTGTTGCCGCCCTTGCGGAACCGCAGCAGGACGACGATCACGGCGATGGTGACCACGGACGCGATCACGTCGGTCACCTCGTAGGCGATGAAGTTGGACGCGACGAACTGGCAGGCCGCGAACACCGCACCGGCGGTGAGCGCAACGCCCCAGGTCTGCTTGAGCCCGCGGACGCCGTCCACGAGCGCGACCAGGAACAGCGGGATGAACAGCGCCATGATCGGCGACTGGCGGCCGGCCATGTGGCCGTAGGTGATGGAGGCCTGGGCGGCGTTGGCGAAGGCGCCCTGGGTGAGGATCGGGAAGGTCGTGGTGCCGAGCACGGTGATCGGGGCACCCATGGCGCCGAACGCGACCGGCGCGGTGTTGGCGACCATGCAGACCACGGCGGCCCGGATCGGCTTCATGCCGGCTGCCACCAGCATCGCCGCGGTGATCGCGACGGGCGAGCCGAAGCCGGCGAGCGCCTCGAGCAGGGCGCCGAAGCAGAAGGCGATCAGGATGGCCAGCACGCGCATGTCCGTCGAGATCGACTGGAGCAGCTCGCCGAGCACCTTGTCCCAGCCGTGCGCGACGGAGAGGTTGTACAGGAAGATCGCACTGATCAGGATCCACATGATCTGGAACAGGCCGATGAAGACGCCCTGGAAGGTGGTGGTCGCCGCGGTCACGAACGGCATGCCCCACACGGCGACAGCGAGGATGAAGCCGAGGGTCACCGCAACGAGTGCGGACTTCCACGCGGCGATCTTGAACACCCCGAGCATCACGAACAGCGTGATCAGGGGGACGGCTGCGACGAGGGCGGAAAGGGCAGCACTCCCGCCGACCGGCGCCAAGGGCTGGATGAACAGAGCAGTCACCGTGTATCTCCTCACTGAGATTTGACCGACAGGTAGGATTGTCGAACAAGTAGACCAACTCTGCAAGAGGTCTGGGGCAACTTGTTGGCGTAGAATTCGGCAACAAGGCGACCGGAGGTGGGGACTTGGTCCGGAATATCGTGGTGACCTCGGTGATCGACGCCGTGGTCGAGGACCTCAAGGAGCAGGTGCTCTCCCGGGATCTTGCGCCGAACAGCCCCCTCACCGAAGCCGACGTGGCCGCTCGCTATGACGTGGCCCGGGCGACGGCGAAGGCTGCGATCGAACGCCTGGTCGCCGAGAAGGTGCTGGTGCGCCGGAACCACAAGACCGCCCGGGTCGTGAAGCTCGGGCCGGTCGACGTCCGCGACATCTACAACACCCGCATCTACCTGGAGTCCGAGGTGCTGCGGCGACTGGCGAAGAGCGGCATCGTCCCCGACGAGGCCCGGGTCGCCAATGCCGAGATCGCGGCGCTGTGGCAGCAGGGCAGCTGGAACATCGTCGGGCCCGACATGCGGTTCCACACCGTCCTGATCGACTCGCTCCACAGCGAACGCACCAGCTCCGCGTACGCGTCCCTCGCCTTCGAGGTGAAGCTCTGTATGGCTCAGTTGCAGGGCAGCCAGCGGCTCAGCCCCGAGATCATCGTCGCCGAGCACGCGAAGCTCCTCGATCTGATCACCTCCGGTGAGGCCGGTTCGGCCGCGGCGCTGCTCGACGAGCACCTGTCCCGCGCCCGCGAGCTCCTCGCCGGCGCGCTCGGCGGCGAGCCCGGCCCGGAGGCCTACCTACCGTCCTCGGCTCTGCCGACCCCCGCGAGCGCCTGATCTTCTGCCTCAGTGGACGAAAAGGGGACGGTTCTCCTTATCGGCCACTGGGCCGGTGGACGAAAAGGAGAACCGTCCCCTTTTCGTCCACTGAGGCGCTACGCGAACGGCCAGGGATTCGGCGTGCAGCCCTTCAGGTCGCCCTCCTGCGACATCATCACCGGCGCGGGCCTGCCCTGCTTCGAGCAGCCCTGGTGGCTCTCCCCCAACAAGTGGCCGAGCGCATGGTTGACCAGGTACGCCTGCCACTGCGCACGGCTCGGGTAATCGGGCGGCGGGCCCAGCCAGTAGGACGCATCGATCACCGGATCGCCGCTGCTGAGGCAGGTGCTCGGCTCAGGCTTGCACATGCGCTTCGCCGTGGCCGGTGCCGCGATCACGATGGTGAAGTTGGCCTTGGCCGGGTCGGCGACCAGCGCGAAGCGGACGTTACCGCTGCCGGCCCAGCTGCGCGGATCGTTCAGCACTCCGGCGATCTGGGTGCCGACCTTGTCGGCCTTCAGCTTCGTCGACGTCTCGACCTGCACGGCGTAGCGCTGCAGCGTGCCGGCTGAGCCGGACGCGCCCACCGACACCCCCGCGGTGTCGAACTTCCCGGACGCCTTGATCGTGGGACCGGCGCTCGGTGTCGGTCCGGATTCGGCGGGCTCCGGGCTCGCCGACTGCGTCCCCGTGGTCGCGGGCGTCTGGGTCGGGACCGCGGCCGTGGTCGGTGCCGGCAGTGGCGAAACCGAGGCGGTCGGACGCCCTTCGCGGTGCACGGGGACGGTCAGGGCGTTCACCCAGACCGCGAGCGCAGCAACGAGCACGATCCCACCCAGCACGGAGGCGAGCACCAGGGGGTTGAACCGCGAGCCCTTCAGCCGGCCTCGCAATGACGTCCAGCGGCTCTGCGGGGTGGGCTCGGTCACCCGTCAAGACTAGGCGACGACAGAGCCGTCCCTGCGGCCGCGACCCGCCCTGCACGGCAATGGGGACGGTTCCTCTTCCCGTCCGGCTGGGACGCAGAAGCGCCGGTCACCCGAAGGTGACCGGCGCTCCGGACGACGCGACTCAGGCGGCGACGACACCCAGCTGGATGTGCGCGATCACGCCGGAGGTCAGCTTGATGCCCACGGTGTGGGTACCCACCACCTTGATCGGCTTGGCGATCTCCACCGAGCGCTTGTCGATGGCGGGGCCACCGGCCCTCTTCACCGCCAGCGCGACATCGGCCGGGGTGATCGCACCGAACAGCTTGCCGGCCTCACCGGCGCGCGCGGGCAGGGACACCTCCAGCGCCTCGAGCTGCTCACGGATCTGGGTGGCGTGCTCGACTCCACGGATCTCGCGGGCGTCACGGGCCCGCTTGATGCCCTCGATCTGCTTCTCCGCTCCGCGGGTCCACTTGATCGCGAAGCTGCGCGGGAGCAGGTAGTTGCGGCCGTAGCCGTCCTTCACCTCGACGATGTCACCGGGCACGCCCAGGTGATCGACGGGGGCGGTCAGAATCAGCTTCATCTGCGTTCCCCCTGATCAGCGTGCGGTCGAGGCGTAGGGCAGCAGGGCGAGCTCGCGCGCGTTCTTCACGGCGATCGCGACCTTGCGCTGCTCCTGCACCGACAGTCCGGTTACCCGACGAGCGCGGATCTTGCCCCGCTCGGAGATGAACTTCCGCAGCGTGGCGGTGTCCTTGTAGTCGATGTGGCCGATGCGAATGCTCTTCGCCGGCGCCACCTTCTTCGATTTCATTGGCTTGCGCGGTGAGGCCATTGTGGTGCTCTCCTTGGTTTCGAAAGCCCGGCTACTGCCGGAATGACGTGGATGTTGCGCCGCTCAGACGGCGGCGGGTTGGGTCAGAACGGGGGTTCCTCGCTCTGGGCGGACGCCCAGGGGTCGGCACCACCGGACTGCTGCGATCCGCCCGACGACTGGCCCCAGGAGGAGCCGCCACCGGACGAGCCGCCACCGGAGTACGAACCGCCGCCACCACCGGTTGAGCGGGTGACCTTGGCAGTCGCGTACTTCAATGCGGGACCGATCTCCTCGACGTCCACCTCGAAAACGGTGCGCTTCTCACCTTCCCGGGTCTCGTAGCTGCGCGAGCGCAGGCGGCCCTGGACGATGACCCGCATCCCCTTGGTGAGGGACTCGGCCACGTTCTCGGCAGCCTGGCGCCAGACGGCGCAGTTGAGGAACATGGCGTCGCCGTCCTTCCACTCATTCGTGGTGCGGTCGAACGTGCGTGGCGTGGAGGCGACGGTGAAGTTCGCCACGGGAGCCCCGGACGGGGTGAAGCGCAGTTCCGGGTCGGCGGTCAGGTTCCCGACCAGGGTGATGATGGTTTCGCCAGCCATGTGTGGATGTCTTTCGGATCGGACGTGGGCTTGATGACCGTCTCAGCCTGTCAGTTGGCACTGACACCCGGCTAGAGGTCAGCAGGCAATCAGTGCAGGTCGGGGCGGATCACCTTGGTCCGCATGATCTGCTCGTTCAGGGTGAACTGGCGATCCAGTTCCTTCACCACAGCCGGCTCAGCGGTCACGTTGATGACGGCGTAGATGCCCTCGGACTTCTTGCGGATGTCGTAGGCCAGGCGACGCCGGCCCCACACATCAATGTTGTCCACGGTGCCGCCGGCCTTGGTCAGTCCGGCCAGTGGCTTGTCCAGCAAGCCGCTCACCTGGCGGTCGTCGACGTCGGGATCGATGATCACCACGACTTCGTACTTGCGCATACGCGAACTCCACCTCCTCTGGTCTCGAGCGGCCATGGGCGGTTCCCATGGCAGGAGGGCGTAGCAACGGCCACCACAGGGACGGCCGAAGGGCAAGACTACCGGTCGTGGAGCGTCCAGGGCCAATTGCTGGCCGGGTACCTGCAACAGCGTCGACCTCCCCGCTGCGTGTCGTCGTTCAGCCCAACGCACCGGACGACGCGACGCTCCCCGGTCACCGACCCGGCCCGGGGCGCTCGTCATCTAGCATTCCGCGCAGACAGGGAAGGAGTAACCGTGCGCCGACCGTTGTCCGCTGCCATCGCCACGCTCACCGCACTGACCGTGCTCTGGACGGTGCCCGCACCGGCGGCCACGGCGAAGACGCCACCGCCGCCCGAATCGCTGGCCACCAACACCATCGACGCCCACCTCGGCTACATGGCGCAGTCCACCTGCTCGCCATCGGCGAAGCCCGGCACAACCGCCCTGCTGAAGCTCCTGATCGCGACCTGGGGCGGCGGCTCGCTGGGCATCTCGCGGGGCTGCAGCGTCGGCACCACGTCCGAGCACAAGGAGGGACGCGCGCTCGACTGGCACATGGACGTCAAGTACTCCAGCCAGCGCAAGCGGGTGGACCAGGCACTGGCCTGGCTGACCGCGAACAACGGCGAGGTGGCCTACCGGCTCGGCGTGATGTACATCATCTGGAACCAGCGCATCTGGTCGCTCTACTACCCGGGCCTCGGCTGGCGGAAGATGGCCAACCGGGGGTCCTACACGGCCAACCACAAGAACCACGTGCACATCTCGCTGTCCTGGGACGGCGCGATGAAGCAGACGTCATGGTGGACGGGAGTGCCGATCACCTCCCCGCTGAACAGCAAGTGTGGTGTGGGAGGATCGCGTGCCTGCCTGCCCACGATCCCGCGCACGTCGCTGTCGTGGCCCTACCAGCACACCGACGTGCCGGCGTCCTTCCTTCCGGCCCCCTGGACCCGTCCCGGCATCGGCGGCGACCCCCAGGTGGGCCGGACGCTGACCGTGGTGCCCGGCACCTGGGTGCCAGAGGGCGCCACCCTCGCGTACCAGTGGACAGCGGATTCCCACGACATCGCCGGCGCCACCGGGTCGACCTATGAGGTCACCGCTGCCGACGTCGGCAAGGGCATCCGCGTGAGGGTGGCAGCGACCACCGCTGCCGGCACCACCACGAAGACCTCGGACGTGATGACCGAGGTGCTGAAGGCCCGGTTCGCGACCACGCCGAGACCGGGCATCACCGGAACCATCGCCACCGACCAGGTGGTGGATGTGAACGTGGACGGGTGGCTCCCCGCCCCGGACAGCCTCACGATCACGTGGAAGCGGAACGGCAAGGCGATCAAGGGCGCCTCCGGGGTGGGCCTGACCAGCTACACCCTCACCCCGTCCGACACGGGCAACAAGCTCTCGGTGACGGTGACGGCACGCCGGGCCGGCTTCTACACGGTCTCGCAGACGTCGGCGAGTGTGAAGGTCGCGAAGGCGGAGTTCACCACGGCCCCCGTCCCGCTCATCTCGGGGGACGCGGTCGTGGGCGGCACCCTCACCGCCGCCCCGGGCACCTGGGAGCCGGTCCCGACCCGGTTCGCCTGGCAGTGGTACGTGGACGGCGCGAAGGTGAAGGGGGCTACGGCGTCCTCGTTCGTCGTCGGTGCGAGCCGGCTCGGCATGGCCGTCCAGGTGAAGGTGCGGGCGACCCGCGCCGGCTACACGACCCGCTACGTGCTCTCCGAACCGGTGACCGTCACCGCCGCCGGCTGAGGTCCGCGGCCGAAAAGGGGACGGTTCCTTTCCCGTCCACCGAACAGCAGTTGGACGAAAAGGAGAACCGTCCCCTTTTCGGCCACATCGTCGGGACGGGCCCGACCAGGATCGTCAGCCGCCGGCCAGCAGCCGGAGCACGACCACGGCGAGCGCGATGACCAGGACACCCAGGACGGCGGTCGCGGCCTTCCAGCGCGCCAGCGCCCTGTGTTCGGCCTCGTCGGCCCTCCCGGCCCGGGTGAAGTATTCGTCCGAGGCGGCGACGAACTCCCGCTCCGCATCGGTGAGCAGCCGCTTGCTGCTGCTGCGGTCGAGCCAGGGTGCGAACAGGCCGAGCCGTCGCACCGGGACGAGGGCGGCCGGGTCGCGGTCGGAGGACACCCACACCTCCGCGGCGTTGCGGAGCTTCTCCAGGACTGAGAGGTCGTCGCGGTGTTCGGCCAGCCACTCCTGCAGCCGTCGCCAGTGGCTGAGCAGCGCCTGGTGGCTGATCCGAACCTCACCCTCGACCGTGGTGAGCATCCGGGCAGCCACGAACGCGTCCATCGCCGGACGCGTGCTCGCGTCCACCTCGGAAAGCGGCAGGGTCTCCCGGACCAGCGAGTCGCCGCTGACCCGGACCAGCCGCAGGAACATCCGCTCCGCCGCCGCCTTCTGGGCCGGCTCGAGGGAGAGGTAGACCTGCTCGGCGAGCCGCTCCACGGCCCGCGCGATGCCGCCCGCGGTGTGGTGGTCGGCCAGGGTCAGCCGCCGGCCGTTGCTGACCGCCCAGATCAGCAGCAGCGCGTTCGACAGCAGGGGCAGCGCGCCCGGAGCGACGCGGTCGTCGGGCCCTGGCGCGAGTTCGGCCAGCAGCACCCGCAGCAGGTCGTCGTCCACGGCGATCCCCATCGACTCCGCCGGGTGGAGGATGACGTCACGCAGGTCGTCCAGGCCCGGCGGGGGAAGCAGGATCGGGGCAGCCATCGCCGCAGCGAGGACCGGCTCGGACCCCGCCGTGCCGAACGCCTCCGAGCGGACACCGAGGACGACGACCGCCCGACCCGCCAGCGCGGCCAGCGCGTCGAGGAACTGCTGCCGCGGTGCGGCAGGCAGGGCGAGCGCCTCTTCGACCTGGTCCACGACCACCAGCTGGTGCGGGGGCTCGCCGGGGAGCTCGGGACGCGGCGTCGCGAGCAGCCGGATCACCGGGATCGCGGTCGCGTGCCACCCCACCAGAGCGCCTTCACTCACCTCGCGCCCGAGCACGCCGGCCGCCAGCAGGGAGGACTTGCCGCTGCCCGAGGGCCCGACCACGGCCAGCATGCCGTGCCCGTCCCGCTCGGCCAGCTCGACCACGGCGGACGCGATCTGCGCGCTGAGCGCCTCGCGTCCGAAGAACAGGGCCTGGTCGGCGACGCGGAACGGGCGCAGGCCGAGGTACGGCGAACGCCCGCTCTTCAGCGCCGGTTCCACCCCGCCCCAGGTGAGGTCCCACAGGTCGCGCGGGACGGCGTCGGCGAGGTCGAGGTGGTCGAGCAGCTTGAGGTAGTTGCCGCGCAGGGCGGGCGTCGGGAAGTGCTTGCCGTTCAGCCAGCCCTGCGCTGTCGTGGCAGGCACCTCGGCGATCCTGGCGACAGCGCGGATCGACAGATGCTGACGGCGCCTGGCGTCGTTCACCAGTGCCGCGAACTCCTGGCGACTGGCGGGGGCGGGCATGCCTGGATTGTCTCAGCGCCCGCCTGAGAACCGAGGCCTATTCGGAAATCCGCCGGTCGGCGAGATCGTCCATCCACAGGGCGGGATGGAGTTGGTCGGACAGGTCGAGCGCCTCCACGAGCAACAGGAACTTGGGACGCAGGGCTGGTGTCGGAAAGTGCCTCCCGGCGAGCCATCCCTGGGCGGTCGCTGCAGGGACGCCCGCGATCCGCGCGGCCGACCGGATGGAAATGTGCCGGTCCAGCCTGGCCTGGTTGATCATTCGGGCTAGTTCGGATCGGGTGGGCCGGTATTGCACAAGGCTCCTGTCGGGGGTGGGCCGGTGTGTGCGCACACCGACGCGGACAGACGAATGCACAGGCAGGCACCAGGGAAATGAGCGTTTCACCACACCAACGTCTGACCGCGATCACCGCCATGACCGCATGTCCCCTCTGAAGCTGACCGGGTGAAACCAGCGCCCCCCAGCCCTGGTGTCCGTGCCTGCGCTACCTAGTGAACCGCTCCGACATGGGCAAAACGGGCTCAGTCCACCGAGTTCGTACAGACTCATACACCTTCGGCGCGTCTGGGATCCCCCCGCCCGGGCTAAATGCGTGCCCAGGTGCGATATCCGCCATCCAGATTGCGCACGTGGCGGCCATGCTGGGCCAGAGTTCGTGCAGCCAGATAGCCGCGCAGCCCCACCTGGCAGTGCACGATCACGTCGTCAGCCACCTCGTCCAGTCGGGCCCGCAGGTCATCCACCGGGATGTTCACCGCGCCGTCGACCGTGCCGCGCGCATACTCCGAGGGGGTGCGGACGTCGATCAGCTGGACGCCCTTGGCCACCTCGTCGGCCACCTCGTGCCACTGGATGGTCTCGGTGAGCCCGTCCCGCAGGTTCTCCGCGATGTACCCCAGCATGTTCACCGGATCCTTCGCCGAGCCGAACTGCGGCGCATAGCTGAGCTCGAGGTCGGTCAGCTCGGACGCGGTGATGCCGCCCCGCATCGCGGTGGCGATCACGTCGATGCGCTTGTCCACGCCGACGCCGCCGACGCCCTGGGCGCCGAGGATGGCGTCGGTATCGGCGTCCACCACGAGCTTCAGCGACATGCCCTGCGCGCCCGGGTAGTAGCCGGCATGGTTGGCCGGGTGGGTGTGGATCACGCGGATGTTCCGGCCCGCGGCGCGGGCGCGCTTCTCCGTCCAGCCGGTGGCGCCCGCGATCTGCCCGAACGCGCCCACGATGGCCGTGCCGAGGACAGGGGCCGCCGCGACCGGGCGTCCGGCGATCACGTCGGCGACCAGCCGTCCGTGACGGTTCGCCGGTCCGGCCAGCGGCACCAGCGCCTGGTTGCCGGTGAGCGCATCCCGCTTCACCACGGCGTCGCCGACGGCGTAGATCGAGGGATCGGAGGTGCGCTGGTGCTCGTCGACCAGGATGCCGCCGCGCTCCCCCAGCTCGAGACCGGCGGCCTCGGCCAGCCCGGTCTCGGGCCGAACGCCGATCGCGGCGATGACCAGGCTCGCCGAGAGGGTCTGCCCGGTGGAGAGGGTGACGGTGTCGGCCTCGACCGAGGTCACCGAGGCGCCGGTGATCACCGTGACGCCGTTCTTGACCAGGTTCTTCTCGACCAGGGTCGCCATCTCCACGTCCAGCGGCGCCATGATCTGGTCGGCCAGCTCGACGATGGTGGTCTTCAGGCCGCGGTCGGTGAGGTTCTCGGCGAGCTCGACGCCGATGAAGCCGCCGCCCATGATCACGGCGGTGGGCGTGGTGTCGGCGACGTCCTCGTCGACGGCGGCGCGGACGCGCTCCCGCTCGGCCTTCGCGAGGATCTCGTCGACGATCGCGGCCATCTTGTCCGTGTCGGGGATGTTGCGCAGCACGAGGGCACGCTCGACGCCCGGGATCGGCGGCACGAACGGGGCGGCGCCGGGAGCCAGGACGAGGCTGTCGTAGCTCTCCGTGTACTCCACCCCGGTGCCGAGGTTGCGGACGCTGACGGTCTTCGCCGCGCGATCGATCGAGGTCACCTCGGAGTCGACGCGCACGTCGATACCGAACCGGGCCTGCAGGCTCTGCGGGGTCTGCAGGAGCAGTGCCGTGCGCTGCTGGATCACCCCGCCCACGTAGTAGGGCAGGCCACAGTTCGCGAAGGAGACGTGGCCGGACCGCTCCAGCACCACAATCTCGGCCTTCTCGTCCAGCCTGCGCAACCTCGTCGCTGCCGACATACCGCCCGCGACACCACCGACAATCACCGTCTTCATGCCTGGCACCATACCCCCCGGGGTATTCGTCTGAGAAATCGGGAACATTCTCAGCCAACCACGCCGGACCCCCGCGCGGGCGGAATTCCGGCAAGCGGGCGCAGGATCCCCTACCCGGTCACTTCCTCGACTTGCCCATGCGGGCGTACATCTCCTCGACGATCTGCGCGAAGCGGCGCTCGACCTCCTTGCGCTTCACCTTCAAGGTGGGCGTGAGCAGGCCGTTCTCCTGGGTGAACTCCTCCACGAGCAGGCGGAGGTCGCGGATCTGCTCGTGCGCGGCCAGCTTCGCGGTCAGCTCCCCGGCCCGGCGACGCAACTCCTCCAGGATCGCCGGGTGGGAGAGCAGTTCGTCGCGCTGGGCCCAGGTGAGCTGCAACTGGCGTCCGATGTCCTCCAGGTGCGGCAGCGACGGGGCGACCAGCAGGGTCAGGTAGGGACGGTTGTCGCCGAGCAACAGGGTGTACTCGAACAGCGGGTCAGCGGCCAGCAGTGCCTCGATCGGGGACGGTGCCACGTTCTTGCCGTTGCTGGTGACGATCAGGTCCTTGATCCGGTCGGTGATGTAGAGGAAACCGTCGTCGTCGAGGTGCCCGATATCGCCGGTGTGAAGCCAGCCGTCGACGAGGACGGCGGCGGTCTCATCCGGCTTGTTCCAGTAGCCGAGCATCACGTTCGGGCCGCGGTAGCAGATCTCGCCCTCCTCGGTGAGCCGCAGCTCGCCGCCGTCCACGACCCGACCGACCGAGCCGAACCGGTAGCCGGAAGGGGAGGGGAAGCTCGCCAGCGGAGACGCCTCGGTGAGTCCGTAACCCGAGTGCAGGAGCAGGCCGCAGGCGAAGAAGAACTCCTGGATGTCCGCCCGCAGGGGCGCTCCGCCGCAGGCCAGCACCTTCTTGCGCCCGCCCATCGCGTCCCTGATGCTGCTCAGGACCAGCGTGTCGGCCAGCTTGAACCGCACGATCAGCGAGCTGCTGCGGGGCCGGTTCTCCGCGACCGCGGTGTGGAACTCGGTGCCCACCCGCAGCGCCCAGGCCATCAGCTTCTGCTTGAGCGGGGAGTCCGCGACCTTGTCCGAAGCGGCGGCGTAGACCTTCTCGTAGAGCCGCGGCACGCTGACCAGCAGGCTCGCGCGGGCCCGGGCCATCGCCTCGGCGACCGTACGCGGATCGGACACATAGGTGTTCATGGCTCCGTTGCTGAGCACGACATAGGTCCAGGCGCGCTCGAGGGCGTGGCTGAGCGGCAGGAAGCACAGCGAGGAGTCGGCGTCGGTGATCGCGAAGTACTGGTTCAGCACGTCCACCTGGAAGGTGAAGCCGCGATGGGTGAGCATCACGCCCTTCGGCTCGCCGGTCGTGCCCGAGGTGTAGATGATCGTGGCCAGCTCGTCGGCGGCCGCGGTGGCGAGACGGTCGTCGACAGCCGCGGTGTCTCCGCCGGCGGCGAGCTCGTCGGCCAGGCTCGTGGCTCCCGGTCCAGCCGGGCCATCGAACACCACCACCCGCTCGAGCACGGGCAGCTGTGCGCGGACCGCGTCCAGCTTCGCCAGCTCGGTCTCGCCGGCGACGAACGCGACCCGGCAACCGGAGTCGGCCAGAATGTGCGCAGCCTGGTCAGCGGTGCTGGTGGCGTACAGCGGTACCGAGACCAGCCTCGCGGAGGCACAGGCGAGGTCGACCAGCGTCCACTCGGGCCGGTTGGTGGAGAAGATCGCGACCCGCTCGCCCGGCTCGAGGCCGAGGCTGATCAGGCGCGCCGCCAGCCGGCGGACGTCGTCCAGCAGCTCCGCGTAGGTGCGGACCTCCCACTCCTCGCCGGCGGCGATCCGGGTGGCCGGGCGCCGCGCGTGGAGCGCTGCCGTCTCTGCGAACCTGACGGCCAGGTGTCCGGCGTCCATCGGCGCTCCTTCGCGGCGTGTTGTCAGTCCCAACCTACTCCAGCGTAGGTAGCTTTCGCAGCGCTGTGAAAGGGGCAGACTGGGGCTGAGGAGGTCTTGCGATGAACGACCCGGGGTTGCGCGACCTGGACGAATTGCTGCGACGACTGGAGCCGGTCCTGCGTCCGGGTGAATTCGTGGTGGTGAGCACGACCAGCGAGGTCACGCTGCCGGCGCTCGCGACCGTGGACGAGGACGAGGGAAGGACGCTGGTACTCGAGCGGCACGAGGCGGACGCGTTCCGCCTGGGCCACGTCGGCACCTTCGCGTGGATCACCCTCACCGTGCACTCCTCGCTCGAGGCGGTCGGGCTGACCGCGGCCGTGGCCAGGGCGCTCGCCGACCGCGACATCCCCTGCAACGTGCTGGCCGGCTTCCACCACGACCACCTGCTGGTACCCAGTGATCGCGCCAACGAAGCGATCGCCGCGCTGCGGCACCTGTCCGCGTCCGCGTCCGAGGCCGGAGACCGGCCGTAGCACCTGGGGCTCACCCCTGACGGCGGCCCACGGTGGGCGGGGACGGCGTCAGCGCCGCTGCCTACACTGCTGCCCATGGTGTTGATGGGCGGGCATGTCGACCAGGAGGATCCGATCGCCGAGGCGCAGGCGCGCGAGGCGGGCCTGAGCCAGTTCTTCCTGGGCGATCCCCAGGCGTGGAAGGGGCCCAAGGTCGCCTACCCCGGCGGCGCCGCGGCCCTGCGGCGGGACGCGGAGGAGGCGGGCGTCGCGCTCTACGTTCATGCGCCGTACGTGCTGAACCTCGCCTCGACGAACAACCGCATCCGGATCCCGAGCCGCCAACACCTGCAGAAGCAGCTCACCGCGGCCGCGGAGATCGGGGCGGCAGGGGTGATCGTGCACGGCGGGCACGTGCACGCCTCCGACGACCCCGCGGTGGGGTTCGACAACTGGCGCAAGGCGATCGACGGGCTCACCATCGACGTTCCGCTGCTGATCGAGAACACCGCGGGCGGCGCCAATGCGATGGCCCGCGAACTCGACCGGATCGCACGCCTGTGGGAGGCGATCTCGGCCTCACCCAACGCCGACCGGGTGGGTTTCTGCCTCGACACCTGCCACGCGCACGCCGGCGGGATCGAGCTGGCCGGACTGGTGGACAGGATCCGGGCGATCACCGGACGGATCGACCTCATCCACGCCAACGACTCCCGCGACGCCTTCGACTCCGGCGCCGACCGGCACACCAACTTCGGTCAGGGCAACTGCGATCCGCAGGGAGTGGCAGAGGTGGTCGCGACCGCGGGCGCTCCGATCGTGGTCGAGACCCCCGGCGGGGTGGACGGCCAGCGCGCCGACCTCGACTGGCTGCGCGCGCACATGGGCTGAGCCGCGAACGCGGCAATTCCTTGCACCAGGGTTCGACAGATGGACCGTTGAATCGTTTTAACGTGCCCTGGTCAATCCGTTCCCGCAAGCGGCGATAGCCTGACCTTCGTGAGCAACAGCATCTACGTCGCCGCACCGGAGGGACGCACTGGCAAGTCCATGGTGGCCGTCGGCATGATTGAGGCCCTGACCCGCACGGTGAGCTCGGTCGGCGTGTTCCGCCCGGTCGTGGCCAGCGGGAGCGAGGACGCCATCCTGCACACGCTGATCAGCCAGCCGGGCGTCGAGCAGACCTACGACGAGGCCGTCGGCGTCACCTACGAGCAGGTTCATGACGACCCCGACGCCGCGCTGCACGTCCTGGTCGAGAAGTACGCGCTGATCAAGGAGCGCTACGAGTCCGTGGTGATCCTCGGCTCGGACTACACCGCGACCACCTCCCCGACCGAGCTGACCTTCAACGCGCGGGTGGCGGCGAACCTGAACACCCCGGTGATCCTCGTCGTCTCGGGCCGCAACCGGACGCCGGAGGACATCCGTTCGGCCGCAGAGGGCGGCCTGGCCGAGTTCCGGGCCCACCACGCGAAGGTGATCGCCGTGATCGCGAACCGGGTCTCCACGCTCGAACGGGCGTCCAGCGACGAGGTGGATCCGGCCGACCTCGAAGCCGTCCGGGCCGAACTGGCCAAGCTGCCGGACGTGATCACCGCGGCGCTCCCGGCCGACCGGCTGCTCGCTGCCCCGACCGTGCGGGCCCAATTCGACGCGGTCGAGGCGAACCTCGTGCTGGGCAATCCCGACCTGCTCGACCGGGAGAGCCAGGACACCCTGGTGGCGGCGATGACCCTGCCGAACGTGCTGCGCCGGCTGACCCCCGAGTCGACCGTGATCATGCCGGGCGACCGTTCGGACCTGCTGCCCGGTCTGCTGCTCGCGCACCGGTCCGGCTCGTTCCCTCCCCTGGCCGGGATCATCCTGCTGGGCGGCTACGAGATCCCGGACACGATCGTGAAGCTGGTCGACGGCATCCACAACCAGCTGCCGATCGGCATGACCAACCTCGGCACCTACACGTCCTCGGACCGCATGTTCCGGCTCGAGGGCGCGATGACGTCCAGCCCGCGCAAGGTGGAGGTCGCGCGCCGGCTGTTCTCCGAGCACGTGGACGTGGCGGCGCTGCTGAAGGCGCTCCAGGTGCACCGCTCCGACGTGATCACGCCGCTGATGTTCGAGCACCAGCTGCAGGAGCTCGCCCGCTCCGACCGGCGCACGATCGTGATGCCGGAGTCGACCGACGACCGCATCCTCACCTCGGCGGACATCCTGCTCCAGCGGGGCGTGGCGAACCTGATCCTGCTCGGCGACGCGCAGGCGATCAAGCAGCGTGCGACCCGGCTGGGGCTGAGCCTGCACGGCGTCACCGTGGTCGACCCGACCGACCCCGAACTGATCGAACGGTTCGCCGCGGAGTACGCGCGGCTGCGTGCCCACAAGGGCGTCACGATCGAGCAGGCGAAGGAGAAGCTCACCGACCTGAGCTACTTCGGCACGATGATGGTGCACCTGGGCATGGCGGACGGGATGGTGTCCGGTGCGATCAACACCACGGCGAACACGATCCGGCCGTCCCTGGAGTTCATCAAGACCAAGCCGGGCGTGAGCGTGGTGTCGGGCTCGTTCCTGATGTGCATGCCCGACCAGGTCGTGGTGTACGCCGACTGCGCGGTGAACCCCAACCCGACCGCTGCGCAACTGGCCGACATCGCGATCAGCTCTGCGGAGACGGCAGTGGCGTTCGGGATCGAGCCGCGGGTCGCGATGCTGTCCTACTCGACGGGCACCTCGGGTTTCGGCGCCGACGTGGACAAGGTGCGCGAGGCGACCGAGATCGTGCGGGCGAAGATGCCGGACCTGGCACTGGAGGGCCCGATCCAGTTCGACGCGGCCGTCGACCCGACCGTGGCAAGGACGAAACTGCCCGACTCGCCGGTGGCCGGCCGGGCGACGGTGTTCATCTTCCCCGACCTGAACACCGGCAACAACACCTACAAGGCCGTGCAGCGCTCGAGCGGCGCGGTCGCGATCGGCCCCGTGCTGCAGGGCCTGAACAAGGCGGTCAACGACCTCTCGCGCGGCGCGCTGGTCGAGGACATCGTGAACACCGTGGCCATCACCGCCATCCAGGCGCAGGCCTGAACCCGAGGAGACCGAAGTGAGTACCCCCGTCCTGCTGCTGAACTGCGGCTCGAGTTCGATCAAGTACCAGGTGATCGACGCCGACACCGAGGTGGTGGTGGCCAACGGCATCATCCAGCGGATCGGTGAGGAGTCGGGCAGCCTCGACCACCGGCTCGACGGCGAGATGGTGCACGTCGACCGCGGCTTCCCGAACCACGCGCGGGCGCTGAACTACCTCGTCCGGGTGTTCAACGCACACGGGCCCGACCTGGAGTCGATCCGGGCGGTCGGCCACCGCACGGTGCACGGCGGGGACGCGTTCCGCTCCACCGTGGTGATCGACGACGCGGTGCTGGAGAAGCTGCGCGAACTGAGCCCGCTGGCTCCGCTGCACAACCCGCCCGGCATCGCCGGCATCGAGGCCGCCCGGGAGGCTCTGCCCGATGTCCCGCACGTGGCGATCTTCGACACGGCGTTCTTCTCGACCCTGCCGCCGGAGGCCTACACCTACGCCATCCCGGCCGACATCGCCGCAGAGCACGGCATCCGCAAGTACGGCTTCCACGGCACCTCGCACAGCTACGTGTCGAGGCGGGCGGCCGAGTTCCTGGGCCGCGACTACGGCGAGCTGAAGCAGATCGTCTGCCACCTGGGCAACGGCGCGTCCATCTCCGCGATCGACCGCGGCGTCGCGATCGACACCTCGATGGGGCTGACCCCGCTGGCCGGGCTGGTCATGGGCACCCGCTCCGGCGACGTCGACCCCGGCCTGCACGCGTTCCTCGGCCGCGAGCTGGGCATGGACCTGCAGGAGGTCGACAACCTGCTGAACAAGAAGTCGGGCATGCTCGGCCTCGCCGGAGTCACCGACTTCCGCGACCTGAACGAGCTGATCGAAGAGGGCGACGAAGCCGCGAAACTCGCGATGGCCGTCTACTGCCACCGGCTGATCAGCTACATCGGCGCCTACATCGCAGTACTCGGTGGGGTGGACGCGATCAGCTTCACCGCCGGCGTCGGCGAGAACGACGCGCTGGTCCGGGCGACCGTGGTGAAGCGACTGGCAGGCATCGGGGCGATCCTGGACGAGAAGGCGAACGCCGTCCGCTCGAAGGAGCCCCGGGTGATCTCGGCCTCCGACTCCCCGATCACGGTGCTCGTCGTGCCGACGAACGAGGAGCTGGCGATGGCCAGGGAGACGAAGGCAGCGATCGGCGCCTGAGCGCGCTCAGGCGAGCGCGAAGTCGACGGCCGCCTGCGCGTGCAGGCGGGTGGTCGGGAACGTGGGCAGGTCGACGTCGGTGGGCCGGACCAGCAACTCGATCTCCGTGCAGCCGAGGATCACGCCCCGGGCGCCGTGCGCGGCGAGGCGTCCGATGATCTCGACGTAGGCGGCGCGGGACTCCTCGCTGACCTGGCCGAGGACCAGTTCGGTGTAGATCACGCGGTCGACCAGGGCGCGGTCGTCGGCCTGCGGGGTCAGCACGGTGAGCCCGCGACTGCGGAGCCGGTCGCTGTAGAACGACTCCTCCATGGTGAACCGGGTGCCGAGCAGGGCGACCGTGTCGACGCCGGCGGCCACCACCGCGTCCGCGACCACGTCGGCCAGGTGCAGCAACGGGAGGGTGATGGCGTCGGCCACCTGATCGGCGACCTTGTGCATCGTGTTGGTGCAGATCAGCACGGCGTCGGCGCCGGCTGCCTGCAGGCCTCGCGCTGTGTCCGCGAGGAGACGGCCCGCGTCGTCCCAGCGTCCCTCGGACTGCATGGCCTCGATCTCGGCGAAGTCGACGGACGCGAGCACGCACCGCGCCGAGTGCAGCCCGCCGAGCCGCTCTTTCACCCCCTCGTTGAGGAGCTGGTAGTACAGGGCCGAGCTCTCCCAGCTCATGCCCCCGATGAGCCCGATGCATCGCATGGACGTGAGGCTAGCGCCGGTTGCCGCCGGTTGACCGGGCTCGTCCAGACCCGGTTGTCCACAGCCGTCATCCACAATGGGGATAACTACATGCGTGTGATTCCCGCTTCCCTGTTCAGCCGATGAGGGATGGCGCGACGGCGATCCCGCGTAGCACGCGCTGCACCGATCTGGTTTCGTTCACCCCGGAGATCACGACCACCGGGCCGCCTTCACCGGTGAACGCGTTGCGCCGGTACAGCGTCATGGGTCGGCGCTGGTCGTCGTTCGGGACGTCGAGCAGAAACACCCACTTGCCCTCGAACAGCACGTGCGTGTCGTTGTCCTGGTCGACCGGCAGCCCTGAATCCCACAGCTCCTCAGTGACACCCGTCTCGGGATCGGTCGCCAGCACGCGGCCGTCAGCGCAGAACCACACCAGCCGGCCCTCCTCGTCCAGTTGGGATGCGATCGTCGAGGTCGAGAACTGGTCGCTGGTCAGCCCCAGCGCCGAACCATCGGGTCGCTTCAGTTCTGTCCGAGCCCGCCGGCCAGTGCGCGTGTCCCAGCGCCAGACCTCAAAGGTGTTGGCGCCGCCGGGCCGCACCAGATCCGCCAGGTGGGTGATCACCCCGTCGGGGCAGGGTGCCAGTCCGCGCGGGTAGTCGAGCTCGACCGGTGAGGGCACGGCCGCGATCAGGGTCTGGCTCGCGGTCGCCCGCTTCGGATGGAGCCAGGTGAGCATCTGCGGGAAATCGTTGCTGGACCGCTTCACCGCTCCCGAACGAGCGGCGAGATCGGTGAGTTCGGCCCCGGTCACCTCAGCCAACCCGACCAGGCCGCCCTCGCACAGCGAGAACAGCCGGTTGAACCCGGCAACTTCACTCAGCGTCGAGCGACCATCCGTACTGAGCACGACCTGCTCCACATAGCCCGAGCCGTCGTTGCCGTCGTTGTACGATCCGAGGACGCCTTCGGGCGTCTCGACAAGGATGTCCTGGAAGTTGGTCTTCGCGCTGGCCCAGGAACGCAACTGGTCGTTGAGCAGGTAGTCGTGCTCGGTGTCGGCGAAAGACAGGCCCGAATCGGTCCACAACAACTGGCCGTTGTCCATGCCGGAGGTCCGCACGCTCGCCGTGGAGCCGTCCGGCCGCACGATGAGCACCTCGCCGGGGCCTTCGAAGGCATAGGTCTGGGGACTGAGGTACATCGCCAGAACCGCGTCGCCCAGCGCTGAGGCGCTCACCGCAGGTGCCGAGCACGCCGACACCACCAGCAGCGGGACGGTCGCGAACAAGACACCCAGGCGGCGCGGGATCCCCGCGCCGCCCGCACCGTTTCGACCGGTCAACTCAGCGTCGAATAGGTCGAGGTCAACGAGGAGTCCTTGATGTTGTAGGGGTACACGCCAAAGCCACCGTTCGAATCGAGGTCGATACCGGCCTTGATCGTGTAGGTCGCCCAGACCAGCTGCGAACAGTTCATCTTCGTACCGTAGGCGTCGCGGTTGAAGGCGAAGTTGGTGTTGTACTCCTTGCCCCGCAGGTTGGAGTACGCGTACGCGCCGGCGGCGTCTCGTTTGGTCTGCGACACCGCGACATGTTGCTTCACCGTGCCCGTGCCGACCGTCACCGAACTGGCACTGATCGATCGACTCTTCTGCCCGCTGCCGGGAGCCTCGACGATGGCGGTCAGGGCGTAGTAGATGCCGGTGTGGCCGTGCTGAATGAAGAGGGTGGAGGCTGGTGAAATGAAGACGTCGCCCTTCGCCGTCGCGGAGCCAAGCGTCCGAGTGCCACCGCCCGAGGACAGAATGGTCACCGAACCGGTGGGGGCCTTCGCATTCACCGTGTTCGCCCGGGCTTCCGCAGCGGACGCCCTCGCCTCGGCCAGGGCCTGTGCGATCACGGTCGCGCGGCTCTTCCCGGTGGACTTCATGGCCGTCTGGACGGCCCGGTCGAGTGAGGTTGTCGTGGCGCCGGGGCTGTACCGGACCAACGCAGCGAGGTCGTTCGTCGCCGCCGCTGCGGACGGCGCGATTCCGACGGCAAGGCCAGCGGCGAGGCCGGCAACGAGCACTGACTTGAGCATGGTTGTCTCCCTTGGTGGGTTCTGGTCCGATCGGGGTGGGTGGGCGTCGACTCCGGGGCCGAAGCTAGCAGGCTGCGGGCCCGAACCCCGCCCGCGCGGCAGAGTCATACATCCTCGTGCGCCGGACGACCCGCGACGGCGTCCCGCGGCTCGTGCTGGAAGCCACCACGCCGGGGATGCGCACGGATTCCCCCGCCCGGAGGCGGCGACGACGATCGAGAACCAGGCCGTGAGCCCCGAACAGGGAGCCCTGCAACTGGCGATGAGCACGGCTCACGACGCCGGGGAGGCGCTGCCGCGAATCCGGACCCGCACTCTCGTTGTCCACGGGGTCGATGACGGCGTCACCGACGTCCGCAACGCGTCCATCCTGCGCGACCACATCGGAGACGCCGACCCGTTGCTGCTCGCCGGGGCCCGGCACGCCTACCCCTTCGAGCGCCCGGACGCGAACGCGATGATCGCGGCGTTCCTCGCCGGATAGCGGCACAGCCAGCCGCGGCGAACCCTTCGGACCACTCCGGCACACCCGTACAGGGTGGGTCACCTGCGCGGGGCTGGTGAACTGGGAGACTGGGCCTATCACGACCTGCGAGAGGACCACCACCATGACCAGCGCCAGCTCGTTCGAGGAAGACCTGCGCAAGCTCGACAAGACCGTCATCAACACCATCCGAGGCGCCCTGGGCGTGAGCGGTCTGGTCTCGCTGGTCATCGGGGTGGTGATGCTCGCCTGGCCGGTGAAGACCGCCACCGTCGTGGCGGGCTTCGTGGCCGTGTACGCCCTGATCGCCGGCGTGGCGAACATCGCCCTCGGCATCTTCTCCCGCAAGCTCGGTGGCTGGGCCCGGGTCGGGTACCTCGTGCTCGGCGTCGTGTTCCTGATCACCGGCGTGCTCGCCTTCGCCAACCTCCAGACCGCGGCGGGCGCCCTCGCCGTCCTGGTCGGTCTGGTGGTCGGGTTCACCTGGATCATCGAGGGCGTGGTGGCGCTTGCACTGATCGGTGATTCCCCCTCGAAGCTGTGGACGGTGATCTACGCGATCATCACCGTCGTCGCGGGCGCCGTTCTGATGACCTCCCCGCTGTGGGGCGCGGCCATCCTGTGGCTGCTGCTGGGCATCTCCCTGGTCGTGTTCGGGGTCGTCCAGGTCATCCGGGCGTTCCGCTTCGGAGCGAAGACCGCCTGAGCGCTCAGCGCGCCGGTTCGAGGACCGGCGCCGCCCCGGCCGGTGCGTCCGCGAACCCACGGATCGCCAGCCACAGGCCCAGCGACAGCTCCCAGCAGAAGATCGGCACCACCGCGATCGCCGAGGCGACCGAGAGTTGGTCGTTGATGCCGAACATCGTCGCCAGGACGGACGCGAGTTGTAGCGGCGCCCCCACCAGGCCGAGCAGAGGAATCAGTCTCGGCACCAGCCGGGAGCGGAACATGAGCCGTCCCAGCAGCAGCGCATTGACCGCCGACATCAGGCCGGGGCCGAGCAGGAACGTCTGGTCCCGGACGGCGACCAGCGCTCGCGCGACCGCCACCTCCTGGCCCCCGCCGGCGCCCTCGAGCCGCAGGGAGACCACCGCGAGCAGGCTGATCACGCCGAGCGCGATGATCGCCGCCTCCAGCACCCGCGACGTGACGAATCCCAGCGCGCCCGCCGCGCCCCACCGGCGAACGATCGGGTAGAGCACCACCGCCGTGCCCACGCAGGCAGCGGCGTTGATCAGGTCGAGCAGCCCGCCGGCCACCACGCCCGGGGCCGGCCCCGGTGACTGGACGAAGAGGGGATCGTCCAGCACCGGGGCCAGCAGGGGCAGCGCCGGGATCGACGCGACGAAGGTGAGCAGGTAGAGCAGCCCCGCCAGCAGGGCGGTACGTCGGGTATCGGTCATTCGAACCTCCTTGGTGTACGGCGTACACCTATGTGTGGAGACTAAGGTATACGGCGTACACCGTCAACTGGAGGTGACCGTGGGCGAGTCGAGGCGCGAACGGCTGAACCGCGACCGGGTCCTGGACGCCGCGGTCGCCCTCGCCGACGCCGACGGGCTGGACTCGGTGAGCATGCGCCGCCTCGCCACCGAGCTGGGCGTGGTGCCGATGGCGCTCTACAAACACGTCGCGGACAAGGACGAACTGCTCGACGGCATGGTGGACGTCGCGCTGGGCGAGGTGGATGCGGAGCTGCCCGGTCCGGTCGATGCGGCCGGCTGGCGGCTCGCCGTGCGCGGACGCATCCTCGCCGCCCGCCGCGTCCAGCTCCGCCACCCCTGGCTGCGCCGTGTCCTCGAGACCCGCACGACCCGCACCCCCATGGTGCTGGCCTACACCGATGCCCTGATCGCGGGCTTCCGCTCCGCCGGCTTCTCCGACCCGCTCACGCACCACGTCATGCACGCCCTCGGCAGCCGGATCTGGGGGTTCACCCAGGACCTGTTCGAGGACGTGAACCAGCCGCCGCCCGACCCCGCGTCCTTCGAGTTGCTGGCCACGGCCTTCCCCCACATCGCCGCGGTGGCGGGGGTGGCCGTCCACGACGACGGCACCGTGGTCGCCCGTGGCTGCGACGACCAGTTCGAGTTCGAGTTCGCCCTCGACCTGCTGCTGGACGGGATCGCACGCCTGCACGATCAGGGCTGGCTTCCCCCCGCCCGCTGACCGGCACGGGAATACCAGGCGCGCCCGTCGGCCTTGAGGAGGTCGGACAACAGGAGGACGAATGACGAGCCTGGACAGCTTCGAGGCGAAGACGATCACCGGAACGGACCAGCGCCTGGCCGACTACCTCGGCACCGTGGTCCTGGTGGTGAACACCGCATCGAAGTGCGGCTTCACGCCGCAGTTCGACGGCCTGGAGAAGCTTTACGTCGATCTGCGGGACGAGGGGTTCGTGGTGCTGGGCTTCCCGTGCGACCAGTTCGCCCACCAGGAGTTCGACGACAACGCCGAGATCGCCGACTTCTGCCGGCTGAACTACGGCGTGACCTTCCCGATGTTCGCGAAGGTGGACGTGAACGGTCCCTCCGCTCACCCGCTGTTCACCTGGCTGCGGACAGAGCAGGGCGGTCTCCTCGGAGACGCGATCAAGTGGAACTTCACCAAGTTCCTGATCAACCGCGAGGGACAGGTCGTGAAGCGCTACGCCCCGAACGTCGAGCCCGCCGACATCGCGGCCGACATCCGCACGCTGCTGGCCAACTGACGTCGCCGGCCCGCACAGGGATCAGCCGACGGACTCGGCCCCCGCGGGGGCGTTCGGCATCTCCCGCAGCGGACGCAGCACCAGCACGGTGGTGATCAGCAGGAGGACGCCGCCGGCGACATAGGTCGCCCGCAACCCGACCGCGTGCGCGATCAGGCCGCCACCGAGAGCACCGAGCGGCATCGCCAGGAACGCCAGCATCCGGAACACCGAGGTGACCCGGCCGAGCAGGTCCAGCGGGACGATCCGCTGGCGGTAGCTGTTCACGGTGATGTTCCACACCATGGAGAAGAACCCCACCAGCGCGAACGCGGCGAACGAGACGACCACCTGCGGCCACACTCCCAGCACCACGGTCGACAGCCCGAACATCGCCAGCGCAACCAGCACGCTGCGCCGCTCGCCGATTCGCACCGTGAACCGGGCCGTCAGTACGGCTCCCAGCAGGGCGCCGGCCGCGAACGACGCCATCACCAGGCCGTACGCCGATTCGGGCAGGTGCAGCAGTTGCAGCACGTACAACACCAGCACGGCGATCGCGGCTGAGGTGACGAAGTTCACCACGCCGACGGCGGTGGCCAGCGTCCGCAGTACCCGGTGGTGCAACAGGTAGGAGAGCCCGTCCCGGACGAGCTGGAGCGGGCCGACGTCGCCGGTGTGCGCTGCCCGTCCGGGAGCCCGGCGGGAGACGACGGCCGTGACCAGCGCGCCCGCGGCGTAGGCCAGCGCGGCGAACCCGAACGGTGCGGCCGGCCAGATCACGTAGGTGGCCGTTCCCACCACCGGCCCCAGCAGGTTCGCAGCCAGGGCGAGCGCCATCTGGGTGAGCGAGTTCGCGCGCTGGAACTCGGCGGGCGGCACCAGTTCGGGCAGGACCGCGGAGGACGCGTTGTCGAAGAACGGCGCCGCCAGGCCCAGCAGGAAGCCCAGCCCGTAGATCAGGGGCATGGACGCGTCCCCAGCCGCGACCAGGGCGGCGAAGACGCCGGCGAACAGTGCCCGCGCCGCGTTCGCCACCCACATGATCGACAGCCTCGGCAGTCGGTCAGCCACCACTCCGGACACGAGCCCGAGCAGCAGCCAGCCGGCCTGCTGGAGCGCGTCAGTGACGGAGATCAGGCGGGCGTCGCGAGTGAGGGACGCGGCGAGCACCGGCACCGCGCCGAACAGGAGGCCCTCGCCGAGGTAGGACACAGCACTGCCGGTCCAGACGGCCCAGAATCGACGGCCCAGGGGTTTCGCCACGACCCACCTCCGTCGCGAGTCTAGGGATCGGTGTCGCGATTTGGCCGCGGAAGCGGTCAGGTGTGACGCGCGCGCCGGGTGGGCCGGGGCGAGCGGCCAGATCGCGACACCGCCGATCCCGGGCTCAGACGTCGTCGGTGTCTGTGGTGACCCGGGCGATGTGCAGGGCGAGGTAGGAGACCTCGTCCTCGGTCAGGGCGGCGCCGAGCCGCAACTCGAGCAGTTCGGCGAGCCGGCGAGCGCAGTTGGCGGCCTCTGGATAGGCCTGGCGGATCGCCGTCCCGATCGCGGAGTGCTCCTCGTGCAACTGGCGGTGCTGGTGAATCCGCACGAACAGGTAGCGCAGGTGGGTGACGAAGCGGCCGACGCTCACGCTGCCCGAGTCGAGCTGCTGTTCGTAGAGCTGCTCGATCACCGTCACCATCTGCTGGATGACGCCGGTCATCGTGTAGGTGTAGGACAGGTCCCCGGTCGCGAATCCGGCGTTGACCAGGTGCAACGCCAGGCCGACCGCTTCGGCGTCGGGCAGCAGGATCTCACTGCGAGCGTTGATCGCGCCCAGCAGCGCCTTCGCCTGGGCGTACTCGTCGGCGTACAGGTGCCGCACCTCGGCGAGCAGCGGGTACTCCAGGTCCATCCCGATCGCCATCCGGCGCAGCGCGAAGCTGACATGGTCGGCTACCGCGATCACGAGCGCGGGGTTCTTCCCCACCGCGTCCAGCCCCACCTCGGCGAGCGCATCGCTGACGAGCTGGATGTGTTCCGGCGGGATGCCGGACAACAGCTGGGCGAGGTGGTCGGGGTCGCGTCCGTCGGACGGGACGAAGGTGCGTACCACCCGGGTCTCATCGACGACCTGGCCCGGCCGGGCCTGGAATCCCAGGCCCCGGCCGGTAAGGATCACTTCTCGTCCGGCCTCGTCCAGTGCGAGGACGAGGTTGTTGTTGAAGACGCGTGCGATCTCCATGTCAGGCGACTCCATCCGGGCCCCGTGACCCCGGGGCGAGCCCGGGATCACAGGGCGGACGAACGGTCACGACGGGCTCCTCTCAGGGCGTCACGTCAATGATGGCGTCCCCGGACCGCACGGTGTCGATCTTCCGCGGGGTGACCGAGCCGAGGGCCATCGTGTTGATCACGACCACGATCGTGGTGGTGTCGTATCCCTCGGAGCGGACCCCGTCGAGATCCACCCTCGCCAGCAGGTCGCCGGCCTCCACACGCTGGTGCTGCTTCACGTCCAGATCGAAGAACCGGCCACCCAGCTGGACGGTGTCGATGCCCACGTGCACCAGCACCTCCACCCCGTCATCGGTCTTGATGCCGAACGCGTGCCCCGAATCGGGAACGGTCACGAGCACCCCGGTCACCGGGGAGACCACGTGCCCGTCCGACGGCTCGATGCCGACGCCCTCGCCGAGGGCCTTGGACGCGAACACCTTGTCCTTCACGTCCTCCAGCGCGATCACCTTCCCTGCGACCGGAGCGGCCACGACGTCGGTGCGCACCATGGTTGCGACTCCACCACCCGTGGGGGCGGCCACGGCTGCGGCCATCGGCGCCGCGGCACCCTTGGCTGCACGCTCGCGTTCGAGCGCCAGGTCCATCTCGGCCTGGGCCTGATCGGCCTCGAACTCCGCCCTCTGCTCGGGGGTGCGGTAGTCGGAGGCGATCACCAGGATCATCGACACGGCGAAGGCCGCGGCGATCGAGATCACGTAGATCCAGGTCGGGGAGAAGACCGGGATGGTGAGCAGGGAGGTGAACGCGAAGGCGCCGGTCTTCACGGTGCCGAAGATCCAGCCGAGGATGCCGATGGTCAGGCCGCCCGTCGCACAACCGATCAGCATCCGCGGGTAGATCCGCTTGTAGCGAAGATGGATGCCGTAGAGGGACGGTTCCGAGATGCCGCCGAGCAGACCCGCGGCCAGGGCGCCGATGGCGGTCTGGCGCACCTCGTTGTCACGAGCCCGGCTGGCGACGACGAGGACGCCGGCGGTCGCACCGAAGCAGGCGAAGTTCCACGTGCCCATCGGGCCCTGGATGAAGTCGTAGCCCAGGGTGCTGATGTTGGCCAGCATGAGCGCATTCAGCGGCCAGTGCAGGCCGAGCGGCACCAGGAACGGGTAGAGCATCGGAATCAGCACAGCGAACAGCAGCGGAACGGTGTTGTTCAGCCAGGCCAGCCCATAACCGAGACCGCTGCCGATCCAGATCCCGAGCGGGCCGATCAGGAATGCGGTGATCGGAATCATGATCAGCATGCTGAAGAACGGGACGAAGACCATCTGGATGTTCTCGGGGAAGATCCGCTTCAGCAGCTTGTAGAGCTGGGCCAGCACCGCGACCATGATCAGCGGCACGAACACCTGGCCGCCGTAGTTGTTCAACTGCATCGGGAGTCCGGCGATCATGGCCACGCACTGGGTGCCGATGTCGGTCTTGGTGCAGACGGTGTCGGCTGCGCCACTCAGCGACAGGAATTCCGGGGTGAACAACGCTGCCATGATCGTCGCCCCGATCCACGGGTCGACATTCAGCTTCTTGGCCGCGTTGTAAGCGACCATGATCGGCAGGAAGTACAGCACCGAACGCCACATCGCGTCCCAGAACACCCAGGTGGCGCCGGCGGCCGTCAGCCGGTCCACGCCCTGGAACGGGACGATGTGCAGCGCGTCGAGGATGGCGGCGATCGCGATGATCAGCGACGAGCCGAGCAGCACGCCCAGCAGCGGGCGGAACGAGTCGGACAGGTACTCGAAGAACGCGTCCAGCCAAGCTACCTTGCCGCGGGCCTTGGCCCGCTCACGCGCCTTCACGTCCGCATCGGAGAGACCCTTGCCCACGTTCGCCATCGTCGGCAGGTTCATGATCTCGTTGAACATGGTCGCGACGGCGCCGCCGATCACGACCTGGTAGCGGTCGCCGCTCTGCGGTACCGCGCCCATCACTCCCGGGATCTTCTCCACGGCCTTCTGGTCGATGCCCGAGGCATCGTTCAACTCGAAACGCAACCGCGTCGCACAGTGCGTGAGGCTGATCACATTGCCGGCTCCGCCGACTGCCGCCACGATCTGTTCGGCGGGACTTGTTGTGGTTCCCGACTCCATTGTCCCTTTCCCTTCTGGAAGGCCCTGAAAACAAAAAAAGACCCGAGGCGCACTCGCGTGCCCCTCAGGTCTTGCCCCGTTGCTGGGTAACAACCCTGTGTTGGTCCTGCTCGAAAAAGCGTAACACCACCCCTGTGAGCCTTGGCAAATCACCTGACCAAAGGCCGGTTCTCACAGCCCAAGAAACCCCCCGGGGTATTTCAGGAACGGGAGATCCGGAACAACTCGCACACGACGCCGTAATAGCGGTTGGTCTGTCCGAGCCTGGTCATGCCGAGCCGCTGACACACGGCCTGGGACGCGGTGTTCGCCGGGTAGGTGACCGCGTGGACCTCATCGACTCCCTGTTCCCAGGCGTGGGCGAGCAGGCGTCCACCTGCCTCGGTGGCGTAGCCGCGTCCCCAGACCTCGGGACGCAGGTGCCAACCCACCTCGGTGTCCGGCGAGACCTCCCCCGAGCTGTACGGGAGCAGCTTCAGCAAGGCACTGCCCACCGGCCGGCCGACCTCGTGGGGCACGATTGCCCATACCCCGTAGCGCGGCCCCTCGAAGGAGGCCCAGCGGGTGAAGGCCGCCCGCACGTCATCGGATCCCGTCCAGGCCCTCGGTTCAGCCCCGAGGTAGCGGGCCACCTCCCACTGGGAGTAGATCTCGAGGGCGGCGTCTGCGTCCGACTCCCGCCAGGGGCGGAGTAGCAGGCGGGGCGTCTCGAGCTCGGGCACCATGGCGGCAGCCTACGGCTCGGAGCCGGAGTGCTCGAAGACCGGCACGAGGACAACTCGGCAGTGACGTCCGGGACGAGCGGCGAGCACCGCGAATTAGACGTGCCGCCAACGCCCTGAGGACTCTCCGCCATCGGTGAACGGCCAGGCCACTGCGGGCTCCTTGCTCAGACGCGCCGACCCGGACTCCCAGCTACGCCGGTAGACGTCGAGCAGCGCGGCGATCTGCTCGGCGTCCGCCAGTCTGGTGGGGTTGATCCAGACGGGCACACCGAACATGCGCATGTTGGTCCGCGCCGCGACCCGGCGGAACCAGCTCAGCTTCGCGATGAACGCGTCCGCGTCATGCAACCGGACGCCGATCATGGTCGCCTTCGAGATCTCCTCCGTGCTCACCCCGGCGACCTCGCTCCACGGCACGAATCCCACCGCGGTGAGCGAGGAGTCGTCGGTGAATCCGTCCGCGGTCAGGCGCAATTCGACCCGGTGGCGCAGCCCCCGGTAGACCAGGTAGGCGGTGGCTGGCCCGAACAGCGCCAGCCCGATCCAGCCCGCCCAGAGGAACGCCCCGGAGAGCACCGGGCTCCCGGCCGGCGGAAAGCTGACCATGATCATCGGCAGGACTGCCACGAACAGGCTGAATGCGAGCAGCCTGGCACCGGACCAGCGCGCAGGCATCAGGTCCACGGTCTCGGGATAGTGGGCGAGAAGGCGCCCTTCACTTCGGTACGACACAGTCATTTCCGCCCCCCAACGGACTGACGTCCATCCGCCATACCGCGCCCCCACGCGATCGGATGGTCGTCGGACTCCATTCTGCCAGCCCGCACCTGCCCTCCGCTGTCACCCGGATGTGGGACAGGTCAGCCGTGGAAGTACTTCACTCCGGGAGTCGTCGGGCCGAGCAGGGTGCTCACAGTGACGAAGGTGAACCCCTTGGCGCGCAGCTTCTTGATGATCGCGGGGACAGCCTTGACCGTGGTCGGGTGGATGTCGTGGAGCAGGATGATCGAGCCGCGCCGGGCGCCCTTCACCGCCGCGGCGACGGTCTTGTCGGTGTCACGGGTCAGCCAGTCGAGGGTGTCGACGTTCCACAGCACCAGGGCAAGGCCGGACCGCTTCGCCGACGCGTGCACGTCGGCGTCCATCGCTCCGTACGGTGGCCTCAGGTAGCGCGGGTCCACCCCGGCGTCCCGGCGCAGCACCCGGATCGTCGAGGTCAGCTCCCGGTCGATCTGGGCCGGAGTGAGCTTGGTCAGGTCGCGGTGGTCCCACGTGTGGACGCCGATCTCGTGGCCGGCGCGAGCGACCGCGCGGGCCACCTTCGGGTAGGTCTCCACCTGCTGGCCGAGCATGAAGAAGGTGGCGGGAACGTCCGCGTCGGCGAGGTG
>PHEV01000214.1 GCA_002843035.1 Actinobacteria bacterium HGW-Actinobacteria-5
GCCCTTGCCGAACCGCTCGCCGAGCTTCAGCGACAGCACGATCGCCACGACCACGTTCACGAGGGGGATCAGCATGAGCAGGAACATCCACGGGTTGAGTCCGGCGATCCGGAACAGCGGCAGCGTCGTTGGTGTCGGGGTTCATGGTGCTCCTGGGTTCGGATCGGGGTGGCGTCGGAAGGAGCTTGTTCAGCCGCGAATCGTCCGCGGGTCATTCCCGTCGTCCGGGCGGGTCGTCGCGGATAGGGCACAGTGGACGCCGTGAGTTCTTCCTGGCCGAGCCCGCCGGTGGACGTACCGGCCCTGATCCTGCGCGGACGCCGCTTCGACGCAGTCCACCCCGCCGTGATGGGCATCGTGAACCGCACCCCCGACTCCTTCTACGCGGCCGCACGCTACACCGACCTCGAACCGGGGCTGGCCGCGGTCGACCGGCTGCTCACCGAGGGGGCCGACCTGATCGACGTCGGCGGGGTCCGGGCGGGGCAGGTCGGGCCGGAGGTCTCAGTGCAGGAGGAGGTCGAGCGGGTGCGGCCGTTCCTGCTGGCGGTCCGCGAGCGGCATCCCGACATGGTGCTCAGTCTCGACACGTGGCGTGCGGAGGTGGCGTCCGCGTGCGCGGAGGCGGGCGTCGACCTGGTCAACGACACCTGGGCGGGGGCCGACCCCGAACTGGTGGACGTCGCCGCCGAGCTCGGCGCCGGCTACGTCGTCACCCACACCGGCGGGCTGCCCCCGCGCACCGATCCGGTGAACGTCAGTTACGGGCCCGACCCGGACGATGTGGTGCGCGACGTGCTCGCCACGCTCGCCGCAGGCGCGGAGCGGGCGGTCGCCGCCGGCGTCCCCGCCGAGCGGGTGCTGGTCGATCCCACCCTCGACTTCGGCAAGACCACTCGGCACTCGCTGCGGGTGCTGCGCGCCACCGGGGCCGTCGCCGCGCTGGCTTACCCGGTGCTGCAGGCGCTGTCGCGGAAGGACTTCGTCGGCGAGACTCTCGATCTCGGCGTCGACGAGCGGCTGTTCGGCACCCTGGCTGCCACCGCCGTCGCCGGCTGGCTCGGGACGGTGGTGTTCCGCGCCCACGACGTCGCCGCCACCCGTCAGGTGGCCGACATGGTGGCCTCGATCCGCGGCGATCGGCCACCGTCCGTGGCTGTTCGTGGGGAGCCCAGCTGATCGCTGATCGGTCGACGGGGGTGGACGCTCCCCCGGAACGAGGGTGCACCCTTGTCGCCATGGACTTCCTGGACCTGTGGGCCCGCCAGTCGCCCTACTCTGACCCGGGGCGGCATGCCGACCGGCTGCGCGCCCTGCCCGACGACCTGGACGCGCTGTGCGCGGCGTCCCGCAACACGATCGCGCACTACCTGGCCGAACTCCCCGACCTGCCGGTCGAGCGGCGAGGCGAGGTCGACAGCCGGTGGCTGGAGCGCATCCTCGACCTGGACCGGGCGCGGCACCCGGCGCCGCTGACCGAGCCCCGCGAGACCGCGTCCAGGGTCGCCGGCTGCTGCCGTGATCACTCGCTGTTCGTGGTCGGAGCGCTGCGGGCGCGCGGTGTGCCGGCACGCACGGTGGTGGGCTTCGCCAGCTACTTCGGGCCGCCGTTCCACCACGACCACGTCGTCGTGGAGTACCTCGACGGCGAGCGGTGGGTGCGCACCGATCCGGAACTGCGTCAGGAGGACTTCGACTTCGACGTGCGCGACATGCCGCGCGGTGCCGGCGCGCCGTTCGAGACCGCCGCCCAGGTGTGGCGTGGCCACCGGGCCGGAACGCTCGATGCCGATTCCTACGGCGTCGATGAGAACCTGCCGCTCAAGGGCCCGGACTTCGTCGGTGAGTACGTCGTGTTCCAGATCGCCCATCGCTACGGCGACGAGCTGCTGCTCTGGGACGATTGGGGCGCCCGTCCCACGCCGGAGCAGCTGGACGAACTCGCGGACCTGCTCGAGCGGGCCGACGCGGGCGGGGAGGACGCCGAGTCCGCCCTGCACGAGCGCTACACGTCTGACCCGTCGCTGCACCCGGGCAGCACGGTGATCCGGCACTCTCCCTACGATGATCCCGACGTGACGGAATCCCTCCAACACTGAGCGGAAGATCGTCTGCGCCTAGGCTGACCGCGTGGACCTGAGGTACCTGCGGAAGAACTACGGACGCGACTCCCTCGACGAGTCGGAGGCGGGCAGTGCGCCGTTGGCGCTGTTCCAGCGCTGGTTCGACGAGGCCGTGGCCGGCGACGTCCCCGAACCCACCGCGATGACTCTGGCCACCGTAGGGCCGGACGGGCGTCCGTCCACCCGCGTCGTGCTGCTGAAGTCCGTCGACGAGCGCGGCCTAGTCTTCTTCACCAACTACCACAGCCGCAAGGGACGGGAGCTGGCCGCGAATCCCCTTGCCGCAGTGCAGTTCCACTGGGTGGTGCAGGAGCGGGTCGTCCGTGTCGAGGGATCGGTCGAGATGACTTCGGGGGAGGAGTCGGACGCCTACTTCGCCACTCGTCCGCTCGACTCGCGGATCGGGGCCTGGGCGTCCCCGCAGAGCGAGGTGATCGCCAACCGCGGGGTGCTGCTCGCCAACGCGGCGAAGGCGTCCGCGACGTACGGGCTGAACCCGCCGCGTCCGCCGCACTGGGGCGGCTACCTGCTCGTCCCCGACACCTGGGAGTTCTGGCAGGGCCGCCGCTCCCGCCTGCACGACCGCGTCCGCTTCCGGCTCGCGGACGGTCGCTGGCTCAAGGAGCGCCTCGCGCCGTGATCCGACGGGAATCGTCGCCGCGAGTCGCGCGGCCGATTCGGGTTCGGCTCAGGAGAGCCCCCTGGTTCATTCGGAATCAGCGACCCAGCCGTGGGCGGAAGGCCGCGACGAACTCGTCCACCCCGGGGACGCGCTTGGGAAGCACCACGTCGAAGTGCTCCGGCGCGTGCAGGAAGTAATGCCGGGGGCCCTCGGCGAACTCGACCGCGGGCCACGCCGCGTGCTCGACGACGACCGCGTCCTCCTGCCCGACGCCCGCATGGTCCAGCCAGACCCAGCGCCGATCGCCGCCCGCGGCGAGTCGGTGCCGGCCCTCCGCCTCGGCTCGCGCGAAGGCGTCCCGGACGAACGACCTCGGCGCCGCGAGCCAGGCCACCACTCCGGGCACCGCGCTCGCGGCGAGAAGGAGGCCGAGGCCGGACGGTCCGGAGAGGTCCCACGAGGTCCGGTTGAGGAACGAGAGCAGGACGAACGACACCACGACTGCGCGTCCGGTCCAGACCAGGCGCCTGTCGCGCAGTTCCCGCGGCAGGCGCCGCCTGGCGTGAACCCGTGCCGCGAGCTCCTGAACGTCTGACACGGTGACCGGGAAGTCGATCCGGGTGCTGCGTTCGGCGTACTGCCAGCGGCTGGTCGGTGCGTGGCCCACCGGCCAGGTATCTCCCGGCTCCTGCGCCCGCTGCGCCATCCTCGACCTCACCTCAGCGGCGAACCTGTCCACTTCGGCCGTATCGATGCGCCGGGGAACGGCGAGCACAGGGCCGAAGTGCCGCGGCGTGACCAGAACGTGGCCGCCAACTTCGGCCACGCTCTCGATTCCCAGCCATGCGAGGTGCTTGTGTACCGGGCCGGTCGTGCTGTTGACGCCGGCGCCGTCCAGCCACACCCGTGTGACACCTCGGGGACGGAAGTCGTCGCGCGCGTGTCGGTCGATGCGCCGGTCCGACCAGTCCCGCCGCAGGTTCGGACGGATCTTCATCAGCACCAGCCACGCGGACGCGGCGACGACGATGCCGGCCAGCTGGAGTATCCGGGTGGAGTCGTCGAGCGCCGTCCCGACGCCCCAGCCAGCGAGCGCGCCGGCGAGGATCGCCACCAGCAGCCCGATCAGCCAGAAGTACACCCGCCCTCGCAGGTCGCTGCCGCGGCCGGCGGCGAGGGCGCGCGCCAAGTCGACCGCGTCGTCGGGAGTGGGGGTGAACTCGAGCACCTCTGGAGAGTAACTGCCGGCCCGCTCCTCGGACCCGGAAATGGCCGGACCAGCGCCGCGTGGGACGATCCAACCATGAGCAAGGGCTTCCGGCTGGCCGGACGGTTCGAGGGCGTCACCACCTCTCCGGTGCGGGACATCCTCGCCGTCGTGAACCGTGGCGACGTGATCAGCTTCGCCGGCGG
>PHEV01000215.1 GCA_002843035.1 Actinobacteria bacterium HGW-Actinobacteria-5
TGCCGTCTCGTTCGTGATGTAGGCCTGCTCGATCGCGATGCTCTCCTGTGCCCCCTCGATCAACCCGAGGATGAGAGCGCTCGTGTCAGGTGAGACGACCGGGGTTACCCGCGCTCCCTCCGCGCGGCAGGGGGCGAACTCCACCGGGTATGAGGGAGCCCAGGGTGTGCGGGGCTCGGTCGCCGTGCCCTCGAAGGGGACGATATCTCCGCCCGCCGCGTCGAGGAGGAAGACCTCGCGGAAGTAGGCCGCGAGTCCGGCGTTCTCAAGAGAGACCCCCCACCCACGGTTGCCCTGCAGCCCCGGCGCCGGGTAGCCGCCGGGCTTGAAGTTCTCGCTCCCGACAAGGACCGCCTCCCCATCGATGACGAGATACTTGGCGTGGTCGTAGAGGTATTTCGCGTGGGCGGCATCGGTCGTCGTCATCGAGAGAACCACAATACCACTCCGGTTGAGGGCACCCGCGATCGCCCGCTCCTCGGCGGATACACCGCCCACCGGTCCACCCTCGAGGAGGACGGTCACCGTCACGCCCCGCTCTCGGGCGCAGATGAGATCGGCTGCCATAGTCGGGTCGGTGAACTCATAGACGTTTACGAGGATCTCGTGCTCTGCAGACGCGACGGCTTCCGAGAAGACCTCATACGAACAGTCCGGGGCGACGAAGGCCTTCACCGCGACGCCCTCAAAGGTTGCGGGTAAAAGGCGGGACTGGCCGATGGAGAGCGGGCGCGGGTCCCAGATCTCGTCTTCGAGGTAGTGGATCTGCCCTTCCCGGGGACGGACATCGGCGGGCCAGGCGACCTGCTGGACGAGGGTGGTCCCCTGGTAGAGGAGGAGTTCGTCGGCCTGGTTGGCCATCAGGAGGTTCCCGTTCGGGATCACGTCCGGCACGGCCAATGTCCGCTCCTCGATCTCGAAGTCGGGAGGGTAACCGTGGGCCTGCTCGAACGCGGGGCCGCTCCTCGCGATCACCAGCCGCCCGCGCGCGGCCTGCGCCTTGAGCAACCCCATCACGACGTCGGAATCCGCGGAGGACAGGCCTGACGTGGGCTCGTCCACGAACAGGACGGACGGCTTGCTCATTGAGGCTCCTCACTTCTCCGCCCGGGCTTGACGGGTCGAATGGCTCAGCTAGTATTGAGTCAATAATCATGGAGGTAATGCCGAGATGTCAAACGGTCTGGAAGAGCGGGCACGAGCCTATGCCGCGCTGGGCGAGGCGTCCCGGCTGGCGATCATCGACCGGCTCGCGCTCGGTGACCTGGCCTCCGGCGAGCTGGCCGCCGGGTTGGGCCTGCCCACCAACCTGATGGCCCACCACCTGCAGGTGCTCGAGCAGGCCGGACTGGTCGAGCGCCGCCGCTCCGAGGGGGACGGGCGGCGCGCGTACGTCCGCCGCACCGCGGCGTGCAACCGCCTGCTCGGCAGCGACGCCACCCCGCGGCCGCACCGGGTGGCGTTCGTCTGTTCAGCCAACTCCGCGCGCTCCCAGCTCGCCGAGGCCTACTGGCGCACCGTCAGCGACATTCCCGTGGTCTCTGCCGGCACACACCCCGCCCGGCGCGTGCACCCGCGTGCGGTCACGGTGGCCCGCCACCACGGCCTCGACCTGGTTGGCGCCACACCGAAGCTCGTCGACGACGTGCTCACCGGTGACGAACTGCTGATCACGGTCTGCGACCGCGCCTACGAGGGCCTCCGGGCGCCGTCGGCGCACTGGTCGATCCCCGACCCCGCCCGATCGGCCGATTCGCGGGCGTTCGAATCGGCCTTCACCGACATCGCCGACCGGATCGATCGGCTCACGTCCCGCTTCGAAGGAGAGGCATCATGACCATCCACCCCGTCTCCGAGCGCACCTGGGAGAGCCTGCACCCCGACGAGAAGCTCGCCCTCAGGCAGGCCGCGGCCCGGCTCGGCGGGGAGTTCGCAGGCCTGTACGGCACCGAGACCATCGGACGCTTCCTGGCCGGCTCCTTCGACCAGTTCGCCGACCGGGCCACCGTCACCAAGTTCCTGCCGCTGCTCGCCGAGCGATTCGCCCGGCAGCGCCTGCACGCACTCGCCCGCGTCGAAGGGCTGCACGCGGACGGCCGGCCCGTCGTCCTGTTCCTGTGCACTCACAACGCCGGTCGCTCCCAGATGGCCCTGGGCTTCTTCCAGGCGCTCACCGGCGACACGGCCGTCGCCTGGTCCGGCGGCTCTGAACCCGGCCTCGCGGTCAACCCCGTCGCCGTCGTGGCCATGGCCGAACGCGGTATCGACATCTCCGGCGAGTTCCCGAAGCCCTGGACCGACGAGACCGTCCGTGCCGCCGACGTGGTCGTCACGATGGGTTGTGGGGACGCCTGCCCCGTCTTCCCCGGCAAGCGCTACGAGAACTGGGACGTCGATGACCCGCACGGCCAGGACCTCGACACGGTTCGCCGCGTCCGCGATGACGTCGAACGACGCGTGCGCACGCTCATCGCCTCGCTCGACCTCTGAACCGGGGCGGCCGCTCGGTCAGGCCCGGATCGGCCCCGCCCCGCTCGCGGACTTCCCGCCTTCCCGGGCGATGGCCTCGGTGAGCAGCGTGATGCCGTAGGCGAACGCGTCCGCCACGTCCTCGCCCAGCTGGAATCCGCCTGCCAGTTCCATCCGGAGAAAGCCGGACGCCCAGGCCGTCACGGTTCGGGCTGCCGCCAGCGCGTGGTCAGGACCGGCGAGTTCGCCGGTCACACGAAGGAGGGGTCCGACCGCGGCCGCATAGGTGGCCGGGTCGGGCGCACTGTGGGCCGGCAGCGGCTGGAACAGCAGCCCGAAGCCGTGCGGATCACGCGCGGCGAGGCTGCGCAGTGTGTACGCCATCGCCCGGAGGTCGCTCGCCGGATCGCCGCTGGACGCTGCGGAGGCCAGGTCGGCGGCGACTTCGGCGACCACGTCACCGGCCACCAGCCGGACGAGTTCCGGCCGACCCGACACCCGCTTGTAGAGCGACGGTGCGCGCACGCCGGCTGCCGCTGCCACCTTCTCCATGGTGAGGCCGTCGAGGCCTTCCCTGGCGAGGATCATCCGGCCGGCGGTGATGATCGCCTGCGTCGACGTGCGAGCGGGGGTAGGCATCAGCTGCTCCTTCATGGCTATTGACACTAGCCATCATAGCTAATTAGATTAGCCATCGCAACACACGACGAGAAAGGAAGGGGCACCCATGATCGGCGCCAACCTCGCACTCCGTTTCCTGCTCGAGCTCTTCGGCCTGGCCGCCGTCGGCTACTCGGGCTGGCAGGTGGCCGGCGGACCGCTCCGCTGGGTCGCCGCGATCCTCGCTCCACTCGCACTGGCCGCGTTCTGGGCGCTGGTGGTCGCCCCCAACGCATCGAACGGCGTCCCGCTCCCGACTCGGGAGCTGATCGGCTCCGCGCTGCTGGTCGCGGTCGCCGGTGGCCTCGCCCTGGCCGGGCAGCCCTGGCTCGGCACGGCGTTCGCGGGGTTGGTGATCGCCAACACCGTGGTACTGACCCTGCTCGGACACCCGGGGGTGCCGGGAGCGGAGGTGACCCGGTGAAGCTGGCCGAAGGACTGCACCGCATCGGGAACGACATCGTGGCGTGCTACCTCGTCGACGACGGCACCGGGGTCGTCCTCATCGATGCCGGAATGGCGGGCCTGTGGCGTCCGTTCCTGCGTGAACTGACGGCGATGGGACGTTCCGTCAGCGACGTCCGGGCGGTCCTGCTCACCCACGGCGACGAGGACCACATCGGGTTCGCGGAGAGGCTGCGCAGCAGCTACGGCGTCCCGGTCTGGGTGCACGAGGCGGACGCGGGGAGGGCCCGGGGCGAAGGCAAGCCCGAGACCCCCTGGGGACGTTTCCGCGTGCTGCCTCTGCTGCGCTTCCTGGCCTACGCGATCCTCCGTGGCGGCCTGCGGACCCACTACCTCGCGGAGGTCCGGACGTTCGCCGACGACGCGGACGTCCTGGACCTGCCGGGTTCCCCCCGCGTGATTCCCCTGCCCGGGCACTCACCGGGAAGCGTTGCCTTCCACCTGCCCGTCGTCGACGCGCTGTTCGTGGGGGATGCCCTGACCACCCGCCACGTGCTCACCGGCGCGCACGGACCCGGCCCTGCGCCGTTC
>PHEV01000216.1 GCA_002843035.1 Actinobacteria bacterium HGW-Actinobacteria-5
GACCAGGGCCACCGCCGCTACGTCGTTCACGCGTGAGCCGGAGCATCCTTCGGTGTCGCCGTGGCCGGCTTCGGGACGAAGTCCACGCCAGCCTCCTTGCGCTGCTGGGCACTGATCGGCGCCGGAGCCGAGGTCAGCGGGTCGAACCCGCCACCGGACTTCGGGAAGGCAATGACGTCGCGGATCGTCTCGAACCCACCCAGCAGCATCACCAGCCGGTCCAGGCCGAACGCGATACCGCCGTGCGGCGGGGCGCCGAAGGCGAAGGCCTCCAGCAGGAAGCCGAACTTCTCCTGCGCCTCTTCCGGGCTCAGGCCCATCACGGTGAAGACCCGCTCCTGGACGTCGCGGCGGTGAATACGGATCGAGCCGCCACCCACCTCGTTGCCATTGCAGATGAAGTCGTAGCCGTAGCTCAGCGCCGCGGCGGGATCGGTGTCGAAGGTGTTCATCGACTCCGGCTTGGGCGAGGTGAAGGCGTGGTGGACGGCGGTGAACTTGCCGCCGGCCACGGCCACATCACCGGACGCCTCGGCGTCCTCGCGCAGCTTGAACATCGGCGCGTCGACCACCCACAGGAACGACCAGGCGCTCTCGTCGATCAGTCCGCACCGGCGGGCGATCTCCAGCCGGGTCGCGCCCAGCAGTTCCTGAGTGGCCTCGCGGCGTCCGGCGCCGAAGAAGATGCAGTCGCCGGGCTGGGCGTCCATGGCGGCGGCCAGGCCGGCCCGCTCCGCCTCGGAGATGTTCTTGGCCACCGGGCCGCCAAGCTCACCGTTCTCGTCGATCGTGACGTAAGCCAGGCCCTTGGCACCGCGCTGCCTGGCCCATTCCTGCCAGGCATCGAAGGTGCGTCGCGGCTGCGAGCCGCCACCGGGCATCACCACACCGCCCACGTACTCGGCCTGGAAGACTCTAAACGGGGTGCCGGCAAAGAAGCTGGTCAGCTCGCGAATCTTGTTGTCGAAGCGCAGATCGGGCTTGTCGGAGCCGTAGTTGTCCATCGCGTCCGCCCAGGTCATCCGCGGCAGCGGCGTGGGCATCTCAACGCCGATCAGCGCCCAACAGGCCGCCATCACCTTCTCGCCGACGGCGATCACGTCGTCCTGATCGACGAAGCTCATCTCGATGTCGAGCTGGGTGAACTCCGGCTGCCGGTCGGCGCGGAAATCCTCGTCCCGGTAGCAGCGAGCGATCTGGTAGTAGCGCTCCATACCGGCCACCATCAGCAGCTGCTTGAAAAGCTGCGGGCTCTGCGGCAACGCATACCACGAGCCCGGGTGCAGCCGGGCCGGCACCACGAAGTCGCGGGCACCCTCCGGAGTGGAGTGGGTCAGGGTCGGGGTCTCGATGTCGTAGAAGTCGAGACCGCCCAAGACCTCGCGAATCGTGTGGGTCACCGAGGAGCGCAGCACCATGGCGTCGTGCATCCGCTGCCGGCGCAGGTCCAGGTAGCGGTACTTCAGCCGGGCGTCCTCGTTCACGGTGCTGCGCTCGTCCAGCTGGAACGGCAGCGGCGCGGACGGGTTGAGCACCTCCAGCGAGCCGGCCGCGACCTCGACCTCGCCGGTGGCCAGGTTCGGGTTCACCGTGTCGGCGGAGCGCTGCTCGACGACGCCGGTCACCGAGATGCAGTACTCGTTGCGCAGCGAGTGGGCTCCGCTGCTCTCCAGGATGTCGTCGCGCACGACCACCTGGACGATTCCGCTGGCGTCGCGCAGATCCAGGAAGGCGACTCCGCCCAGGTCTCGGCGCTTGGCCACCCAACCGGCGAGGGTGACGGGGGTACCGACGTGCTCGGGGCGCAGCGAACCTGCCTGGTGGGTGCGAATCACGAGTTGTTCCTTTCCGGGGCCTGCGAAATCAGGCCAGAGGCGATCTTACGACGGCCGGACGCAGGTCCGCCCGCGGGGGCAGCCACGCGTCCGGGTCGGCGCTCACCTGCTCGCCCGTGCGAATGTCCTTGACCTCGCCGCTGCCGAACCACACGAACGGGATGCCCCTGCGGTCGGCGTAGCGGATCTGCTTGCCGAACTTGTCGGCCTTGGGAGCCACCTCGCACGGGATCCCGCGGGCACGCAGCCGGGACGCAGTGGCGATCGCATCGAACCGGGTCTCCTCGGAGTCGACCGCGACGAGGACGCAGGTGGGCACCGGCCGGGACGCGGCCAGCACCCCCTTCCCGACGAGGGGGACGAGGATCCGGCTGACGCCGATGCTCAGCCCGACGCCCGGGTAGGTGCTGCGTCCATCAGAGGCGAGCGAGTCGTAGCGCCCCCCGGAGGAGATCGACCCCATCGACTCATAGCCCGCCATCGTGGTCTCGTAGACCGTGCCGGTGTAGTAGTCCAGGCCGCGGGCGATCTTCAGGTCCGCGACCAGCCGCCCGGGCACGAGCGCCTCCGCAGCGGTGACCACGTCGGCGAGCAGTTCCAGGCCCGCGGTCAGCAGCGGGTGCTCGACGCCCAATGCGCTCACCCGGTCGACGAAGGACGCGTCCGCGCTGCGGATACCGGCCAGGTCGAGGCACTTCGTGGCCGCGAGCCGGCTCAACCCCACCTCGTCGACCAGCAGGTCGGCAACCGCGTAAGGGCCGATCTTGTCCAGCTTGTCCACCCGCTGCAGCACGGCCAGGTGGTCCTCCACGCCCAGCCCGCGATAGAACCCCTCGCTGAGCTGGCGATTGTTCACGCTCATCGTGGCCTGCGGGACCCCGAAATCGACGTGCAGCTTCTCCAGCGCCTCCAGGGTCACCAGCGGCAACTCGACATCGTGATGAGCGGCAAGGGTCTCCGACCCGACGATGTCGATGTCGGCCTGGGTGAACTCGCGGTAGCGACCCTCCTGCGGCCGCTCGCCCCGCCAGGCCTTCTGGATCTGGTAACGACGGAACGGGAACTGCAGGTGGCCCGAGTTCTCCAGCACGTAGCGGGCGAACGGCACGGTGAGGTCGAAGTGCAGGCCGAGGTCGTCGGACGCGTCCGCGGCGGCATGCAGTCGCCGCACCACGAACACCTCCTTGTCGATCTCGCCCTTGCGGCTGAGCTGTTCCATCGGCTCGACGGCACGGGTCTCGATGGAGCCGAACCCGTGCAGCTCGAAGGTGTCGGCCAGGCTGGCCAGGACCCGCTGCTCGACGATCCGTCCGGCAGGGGTGAACTCGGGGAATCCCGACAGCGGCTTGGGCCTCGCGCTCCGACGCTGTTCCGTGGAACCCATCTAGATCCCCACCGCCGCCGACTGGAGGTACGGGTTGGTGGCCCGTTCTCGCGCCATGGTGGTCTGCGGTCCGTGGCCGGGCAGCAGCGCAGCCGAATCCGGCAGCGCCAGGACCACCTCACGCAGGGTCCGGCTCATCACCTTCGGGTCGCCGCCGGGCAGGTCCGTGCGTCCGACCGACCCCGCGAAGACGACGTCACCGCAGAACACGATCCGGTTGATCCCGGCATTGCGTCCGGTGTAGTCGAGCCCGAGCAGGACCGACCCCTCCGTGTGCCCCGGCGCGTGGGTGATGCTGAAGTTCAGCCGCGCGATGCTCAGCTCGGTGAGCCCGTCGAACTCCTCCACGCGGGCCGGCTCAGCCATCGGCTCAGTGAGCAGCTGGCGGACCAGCGCGGCGCCGTCTGCGCCGAGGCCGGCGGCCGGCTCGGTGAGCAGGTCACGATCGGCGGAGTGGATCCACAGCGGAACGTTGTACTCGTCGGCGATCTGCGCGGCGTTCGCGACGTGGTCGAAATGACCGTGGGTGGCAAGAACGCCCTTCGGGTTGAGCTGGTGCTCCCCGAGCACCTGCCGGATGCTGGGAGCTGCGTCCTGCCCCGGGTCGATGACCACACAATCCGCCACACCGGGCGCAGCGACCACGTAGCAGTTGGCCTGCCAGTGGCCCGTCGCGAAAGAAGCCAGAAACACGCGCGACAGCCTAGACGACGAGACGTCGAGACGCGGCAGCGGCTCGAAGGTGAGGAGTCTCGACGAGTAGTGAGGAACGAACTGGGAGGAGCAGACGACGAGACGTCGAGACGCGGCAGCGGCTCGAAGGTGAGGAGTCTCGACGCGGCCCCCAACGGCT
>PHEV01000028.1 GCA_002843035.1 Actinobacteria bacterium HGW-Actinobacteria-5
GCGAACCACCTGATGGCGAAGCTCGCTCCCGACTCCACGACGGACGCCCAGACGTACCTGGACGCGCTGCTCGGCCCGATCGACGTGACCCCCGAGGAGGTGCGGCGCGCCACCGGCGCGGCCGTCCGCCTCGTCGCGGGGCTCAGCGCCCCAGCCCCGCAGACCGTGACGATCAGCCTGGAAGCCACCGAACCGCAGGTGATCAAGGGCGCTGCCGAAGGTGCCCTGCTCGGCGCGTACTCCTACCGCCCCGCCGCTCCGGACGCCGCCGGCGTGGGCCAGATCGTGCTGGTCAGTTCCAACAAGCGGACCGAAGCCAAGCAGGCACTCGACCTGGCCGCGATCACCGCACAGGCCGTGGTCACCGCCAGGGACTGGGTGAACACTCCCGCCAATCTCCTCTACCCCGACAGCTTCGCCGAGTCCGCGAAGGTGCTGGCCCGCAACGCGAAGCTGACCGCGGAGGTGTGGGACGACAAGGCCCTCGAGAAGGAGGGCTTCGGCGGCATCATGGCTGTCGGTGGTGGCTCCGACCGCAAGCCGCGCCTGGTCAAGCTCTCCTACGCGCCGCGTGGCGCCCGGTTCCACCTCGCCCTGATCGGCAAGGGCATCACCTTCGACACCGGCGGGCTGAACCTGAAGCCCGCGGACGGCATGTACACGATGAAGACGGACATGGCCGGCGCGGCCGCCGTGCTCGCCGCCGTCGTCGCGATCGCCGAACTGGGCCTGCGGATCCGCGTCACCGCGTGGGCGGCGATGGCGGAGAACATGCCCTCCGGCGGCTCGTACCGCCCGTCCGACGTCCTCACGATGTACGGCGGCAAGACCGTCGAGAACGGCAACTCCGACGCCGAGGGACGCATCGTCATGGCCGACGCCCTGGTCAAGGGCTCGCAGGAGCAGCCGAACCTCGTCCTCGACGTGGCCACGCTCACCGGAGCGTGCATGGTGGCGCTCGGCGAAAGGGTGGCCGGGCTGATGGCCCGCGACGACGCCACCGCAGACCTGGTCCTGGACGCGGCCGAGGCCGCGGGCGAGCAGTTCTGGCAGCTGCCGATCCCCGCGGACGCCCGCCCCAAGCTCGATTCGTTGGTCGCCGACCTCAAGTCGACCGGCGACAAATACGGCGGCGCGCTCACCGCGGCAGCCTTCCTGTCCGAGTTCGTGCCCGCGGAGATCCCGTGGGCCCACCTCGACATCGCCGGCCCGGCGTTCAACTCCGGCGCCCCCTACGACTACACGCCCTCCGGCGGCACCGGCGTGGCCGTGCGCACCCTGATCGCGCTGGCGCACTCACTCGCCAACTGACCATGGCACCTGACTACGACCTCGTGGTTGTCGGCGCAGGAGCGGCCGGGTTACTCGCCGCTGTCGCCGCTCGCCGCCTGGGCAACACCGTGCTGGTCGTGGAGGCGGACCACCTGGCCGGCGGCAGCACCGCGGTCTCGGACGGGCAGCTCTGGCTCCCCGCGAACCACCTGATGGCGAAGCTCGCTCCCGACTCCACGACGGACGCCCAGACGTACCTGGACGCGCTGCTCGGCCCGACCACGGCCGCGTCGTCGGCGGAACGCCGCTCCGCCTACGCCCGCACCGCGGCCAAGCTGGCGCGCTGGCTGACCCAGTCCAATGTGCCGCTCGCCGCGGTGAAGGGCCTGCCCGACCATCGACCCGACCTGCCCGGCGGCAAGCCCCAGGGCAGGGTCCTGGCTACCTCGCCGCTCGAGCGCAGGGTGCTGGGCGAATGGGCCGCGTCGCTGCGTCCGGGCGAAGGCGGCGGACGCGGTGGGCTGCGCCGCTTCCTGCCCGGACGGCGCACCACGCAGACCGCGGGCGAGGCCCTGGCCGGGCACCTGCTGCACCGCGCAACCGCGAACGGGGTCGAGCTGTGGCTCGACTCTCCGGTGGTCGGCCTGCTCGCCGAGGGCAACACCGTCACCGGCGTGGTGGTGCGCCGGGCAAGCGCGGACCACCCGGTGACCGCGACCCGGGTGCTGCTGGCCAGCGGCGGCTTCGAAGCCAACCAGGGCCTCCGTGAGGAGTACCTCCCGCTGCCCACCGACGCCGCCTGGTCGACGTCCGCAGCCAGCAACGTCGGCGAACTGCTCAACCTTGCGATCGCCCACGGTGCGGCCACGTCCGGGCTGGACGACGCCTGGTGGATCCCGGTGATGCGCGCCGAGGGCAGTGCCTGGTCCCTGGACGAGGTACGCGCCCGGCCGCACTGCGTGATCGTCGACTCGGCGGGCGACCGGTTCTTCGACGAGTGCGCCCCCGCGAACGCTGCCGGGCGAGCGCTGTACGAGCGCAGTCGCGGCGTCCGGGCGGTGCCGTCCTACCTCGTCCTGGACAACCGGCACCGCCAGACCGTCCCGCTCGGACCGTGGCCGGCCGGCAGTACGCCGCGCAAGGCCCTGGACGCCGGAGAGATCGTCAAGGCCGGCAGCCTGAACGACCTGGCCCAGGCGCTCGGCATCGACCGCGCCGGGCTGCTGGGCAGCATGGTCCGCTTCAACGGGTTCGCCGGCAAGGGCAAGGATCTGGACTTCTCCCGCGGCGAAGGTGTGTGGAAAGGCTCGGCGGGTGAGCACGGCAAGCGCCGCAATCCGAGCCTGGGCAAGGTGGACAAGTCGCCGTTCTGGGCGGTGAAGGTGTACCCGGGAGACGCCGGCACGAAGGGCGGCCTGCTGATCGACGCGAACTCACGCGTGCTCGGCACGGACGGCGCGGTGGTGCCCGGCCTGTACGCCTGTGGCGGGGCGGCCGCCTCGCTGTTCCCGGGCACGTCGCCCGCGCCCGGGGCTGCCCTCGGTGCGGCGCTGGTCGAGGCGTTCCTTGCTGCCACGCATCGTCAGGACGCCTGAGCGTCCGCACGGCTCCCGAGCCCCGAGTGCCGGAGGGGCGATCTCAGCCGCCGGCGCGCCGCCGCGCGTTGTAGTCGCGCATCCGCTGGGGGTAGCCGACCACGCCGGCGTCGTAGGCGGGCAGCCGGTGCCGGGCCGCGAATCGTCGCGCCCAGTCGACGCTGGTCACGCTGCGCCGGGTCCACTCTCCGTCGTGGGCGATCAGCAGCAGGGTGGCCCTGGCCATGGTCGTGGGCAGCTCGATGAAGGCCTCCACACCGCGGCGGGAGGACACGAACTCCTCCAGGTGCGCCATCGTCGCTGGTTCCATGGTCTGGTCGTGTGCAGACGTCGCCGCCTTGCCGCGCTTTCTCGAGAACCAACCCACGGCGCCCATTATGGCCGGAGCAATCCGGGCTAGTCTGGCCTCTGCACTGACAAGACACAAAGGAGCCCGCAGCCATGTCCACTCCCGTTCCATTGCCGGCACTCGGGGAAAGCGTGACCGAAGGAACGATCTCCCGCTGGCTCAAGCGCGTGGGCGACCGGGTCGATGTGGACGAGGCGTTGGTCGAGGTCTCCACCGACAAGGTCGACACCGAGATCCCCTCCCCGGTCGCGGGCGTCGTGCTCGAGATCCTGGTGGAGGAGGACGGCGTCGCCCCGGTCGGCGCGGTGCTGGCAGTGATCGGTGAGCCGGACGAGGCCGGTGACGCCGCACCGGCGCCGGCCGATCCCGAACCGGAGGCCGCCGCGGAGCCCGCTCCGGCCGCACCCGCCGCACCCGCTCCCGCCGAGCCTGCTCCCGCTCCGGCCGCACCTGCCGCACCTGCCGCACCGTCCGCGCCCGCGTCGGGCACCGAGGTCCTGCTGCCCCAGCTGGGCGAGTCTGTGACCGAGGGCACAGTGAGCCGCTGGCTGAAGGCGGTCGGCGACTCCGTCGAGGTGGACGAGCCGCTGGTCGAGGTCTCCACAGACAAGGTCGACACCGAGATCCCCTCCCCCGCCGCTGGCGTGGTGCTGGAGATCCGCGTCCCCGAGGACGGCGTGGCTGCCGTCGGCTCCGTGCTTGCCGTGATCGGCGCCGCCAGCGCCGCTCCCGCCCCCGCCCCGGCGCCTGCGGCTCCCGCACCAGCCCCGGCCCCGGCCCCGGCCCCCGCCGCGCCTGCACCTGCATCTGCCCCTGCACCCGCACCCACTCCTGCTCCCGCACCCAGTCCTGCTCCCGCAGCCGCGGCCCCCGTCACCGCCCGTCGGGCCGCGGACGAGGCGCCGGACGCCGGCTACGTGACCCCGCTGGTGCGCAAGATGGCCGAGGCCGCCGGCGTCGACCTCGCCACTGTCACCGGCACCGGTGTCGGAGGTCGGATCCGCAAGCAGGACGTGGTCGCCGCTGCGGAGGCGGCGAAGAAGGCCGCCGAGGAGGCTGCGCGGGCCGCTGCGGCACCCGCAGCGTCGGCTCCGGCTCCGTCCGCGCCTGCGGCGTCCGCCCCGGCGAGCCCGGACGCCGCCAAGCGCGGCACCACGGAGAAGATGACCCGGATCCGGGCCACCATCGCCAAGCGCATGGTCGAATCGCTGCAGGTCTCGGCCCAGCTCACCGCCACCGTCGAGGTCGACCTGACCGCGGTGTCCAAGCTGCGCGCGAAGGAGAAGGACGCCTTCAAGGCGCGCGAGGGCGTCAGCCTGAGCTACCTGCCGTTCATCTGCAAGGCGGCCATCGAGGCGCTCAAGCAGTTCCCGAAGGTGAACGCGACGATCGACACCGAGGCGGGCACGATCAGCTACGCCGACGCCGAGCACCTGGGCATCGCCGTCGACACCGAGAAGGGCCTGATGGTGCCGGTGATCAAGGACGCCGGCGACCTGAGCGTGGCCGGCCTGGCCAAGAAGATCGGCGATCTCGCCGCCCGCAGCCGCTCGAACAAGGTCACCCCGGACGAGCTCTCCGGCGGCACGTTCACGATCACCAACTACGGCTCGGCCGGCACCCTCTTCGACACCCCGATCATCAACCAGCCGCAGGTGGGCATTCTCGGCACCGGTGCGCTGGTGAAGCGGCCGATGGTGGTGAAGGACGCCAACCTGGGCGAGATCATCGCGGTGCGCGACATGATGTACCTGTCGATGAGCTACGACCACCGACTGGTCGACGGCGCCGACGCCGCCCGCTTCCTCAGCTTCGTCAAGGCCCGCCTCGAGGAGGGCGACTTCGAGCTGTGAGCGGCGACTCGGCCGGCAGCGGCCCCGGGGGTCGCGAGCAGGTCGCCGACCCCCGTCCGGTCAGCTTCGAGTACCTCGGGCTGGCCGGGGGGGTGCTGACCGACTACCACGAGGCGTGGGCACTGCAGCGGGAGGTGCACGCCCGGGTGGCGTCCGGCGTGCAGGGGCCGACTGTGCTGTACGTCGAGCACCCGCCGGTGTACACCGCGGGACGCCGCACCGAGCCGCACGAGCGTCCCGTGGACGGCACCCCGGTGGTGGACGTCGACCGGGGCGGCAAGATCACCTACCACGGCCCCGGCCAGCTGGTCGGCTACCCGATCGTGTTCCTGCCCCGCGGCGTGGGTGTCGTCGACTACGTCCGCCGGGTCGAGGAGGCGCTGATCCGGACGCTGGCCGGCTACGGCGTGGCCACCGGACGCGTCCCGGGTCGCACCGGCGTCTGGCTCGCAGCGGAGGGCGAGCGTCCCGAACGAAAGATCGCGGCGATCGGCATCCGCGTGTCCCGGCAGACCACCATGCACGGCTTCGCGCTGAACGTGGCCAGCGACCTGGCCGATTTCGGACGCATCGTGCCCTGCGGCATCTCCGACGCCGGGGTCACCTCGCTGGCCGAGGAGCTGGACGGCCCGGCGCCCTCCCTGGTCGAGGTGGGACGGGCGCTCGAACCGCACCTGACCGAACTGCTCGCGTTCACCCCGTTCGAGCAGTCGGGTGACCTGCACCCGCCGGTGTTCCCGCTGCCCGGGGAGCCCGCGGCAGACGATGCGGCCTCACGAAGGGCCGGCGTCCCCACGATCAGCTACGGCCTGACCGGCTGAGCGGGCAGGGTCGTCCGAAGGGTCCGCGGGTGCCCGGTCGCGCAGCAGCAGCGGCAGTCCGGCGAGGACGACCAGCGCGGTGCTGCCGAAGACGGGGTTCGCCAGCACCATGCCCACCGGGATCGTCCAGCGACGATCCCGCCAGGCCCCCCAGGCGACCAGGGCGACGGCCACCGGGATGCGCACCACCGGGGGCACGAACAGGCCGCCGACCTGCGACGTGGTCGAGCCCAGGTTGCTGCGCAGGAACTCGATCCACGCCCACCAACCCGCGGGGTCGAGGGCGAAGGAGAGCGCACCCACCAGCGCCGTCGCCAGCACCGAGATGCCCAGCCGCGACCACTCCCGCCGGACGGCGAACCAGACCGGACCCAGCGCGGGCGTGATCTTGGTCAGCGCCGGCACCGCCCACAGCCACGGACGCCGCAGGCCGAGGGCGACCACAACGGCGAACAGCCAGAACACGTTGCCCGAGACGACCTCAGGGGTGCAACACAGCCACAACGGGAGCGCCCTGCGCCAGCCCAGTGGTCGCAGCAGCAGGGCGAACACGATCCCGGCAGCACCCAGCCACACCGCGCAGAAGACGGGCCACGGCAGCTGCGCGAGCGGCCAGATCGCCTGGGTGAAGGCCGGGCTGTAGAGGTAGGCGTCCGGCGTGTTCGGCGCTGCACCGTAGAGCGGTCCCCGCGCGGCCAGCCAGTACGCGTGCGCGTCGTAGCCCACTCCGACGGTGGCAACGATCACCGCGGAGTACGCGGTGATGCCGACGCCGCACAACCAGGGCAGGTCGGTCATCAGGCGGCGCCTGACGTCCACTGCTCCCACAGCCGAATGATAGGGGCAGTGTCCCCGTACCCGAGCCGGCGAACGGCGGTTCACCCACCCGGGCTTCTGGCCCGTCCCGCCTCCGGCTGGGGGTGACGCCGCCGGACAGTTAGGATTGCCCGGTGACCGACACCCAACCGCGACGCCTGCTCCGCCTCGAGGTCCGCAACGCGCAGACCCCGATCGAGCGCAAGCCGCCGTGGATCCGGACGACGGCCACGATGGGGCCCGACTACCGCGAACTGCAGCAGCTGGTGCGCGACGAAGGTCTCCACACGGTCTGCCAGGAGGCGGGCTGCCCGAACATCTTCGAGTGCTGGCAGGACCGCGAGGCCACCTTCCTGATCGGTGGCGACTCCTGCACCCGGCGTTGCGACTTCTGCCAGATCGAGTCGCGCAAGCCCTCCGGCTACGACACCGCCGAGCCGGCCCGGGTGGCCGAGTCGGTGGCCACGATGGGGCTGCGCTATGCGACCGTCACCGGGGTGTGCCGCGACGACCTCGCCGACGAGGGCGCCTGGCTGTACTCCGAGACGATCCGCCGGATCCACGACCGCAACCCGGGAGTGGGCGTGGAGATGCTCGCTCCCGACTTCTCCGGACGCAGGGAGCTGCTGCAGCAGGTGTTCGACACCCGTCCGGAGGTGTTCGCCCACAACGTCGAGACCGTGCCGCGGATCTTCCGGCAGATCCGTCCGGGCTTCCGTTACGAGAAGTCCCTGCAGGTGCTGACCTGGTCGCGCGAAGAGGGGCTGGTCACGAAGTCGAACCTGATCCTCGGCATGGGCGAGACCAGGGACGAGGTCAGCCAGGCGATGCGCGACCTGCACGACGCGGGCACGGAGTTGCTCACGATCACGCAGTACCTGCGACCGTCCGTCCACCACCACCCGATCGACCGGTGGGTCACCCCGACCGAGTTCGACGAACTGGCCGCGGAGGCCACCGATATCGGCTTCGTCGGCGTGCTGAGCGGACCCTTGGTACGGTCTTCCTACCGAGCCGGCCGGTTGTACCGGCAAGCGATGGCGGCCCGCGAGCAGCGGGCGATCAACACCACACGGAGCGCATAGATGGCGAGCGAGAAGGCCAAGGAACTGGCCGCCAAGCAGAAGGCTGAAGTCAAGGCCGCGAAGCTGGCGAAGAAGAACTCCACCAACCCCCGCGACTGGCCCTGGTACAAGCAGATCTGGCAGACCTACAAGGTCACCGCCGAGGTCGACAAGCAGCTGAACCTGCTGCTCGCCGCGTCCTTCCTTGGTGTCACCGTGATCGGCCTGGTGATCGGCATTCTCGTGCCGCCGTGGTGGATGTGGCTGATCCTCGGCATCATGGCCGGCCTCACCGCAGCCCTGTGGGTGATGCTCGACCGGGCCAAGAAGGCCACGTTCACGCGCTACGCGGGCCAGCCGGGTGCCGCGGAGGTCGCCCTGGGCATGCTCGACACGAAGAAGTGGTTCTACTCCCCCGTGATCACCGCCACCAAGCAGCTGGACATCGTGCACCGCGCGGTCGGCCCCGGCGGCATCGTGCTGGTCGGCGAGGGCTCCCCCGGGCGGGTCAAGACGTTGCTGGCCGCCGAGGCCAAGAAGCACGAGCAGGTTGCCTACGGCGTCCCGGTCACCTCGATCGTGATGGGCGACGGCGAGGGCCAGGTGCCGCTGACCAAGCTGGCCGACACGATCCGGAAACTGCCCAGGAAGCTCGAGCCCAGCCAGGTCACCGACGTGAAGGCCCGTCTGCGCGCCCTCGACGCGGTCCGGCCGAAGGTGCCCCTGCCGCGTGGGCCGCTGCCGTCGATGAAGGGCGCCAACAAGGCGATGCGCGGGCGCTGAGCGTCCGTTGGCGAACCTGATCAACGCCGAGCGCATCTCGATCGCGTTCGGCACCCGGATCCTGCTGGACGGGGTGAGCCTCGGCCTCGACCACGGCGACGTGGTCGGCGTGGTCGGCCGCAACGGCGACGGCAAGACCACCCTGCTGGAACTGCTGGTCGGCGAGCGCGACCCCGACTCCGGCCAGGTTGTCCGCAACCGGTCGGCGACCATCGGCCACCTGGGCCAGGTGGAGGACTTCGCAGCGGGTGCGACCATCCGCGACGTGGTGGTGGGAGGGCGCCCCGACCACGCGTGGGCAGCGGACGCAGGCAAGCGCTCGGTGGTCACGCACCTGCTCGGCACCCTCGACCTCGCGCAGCCGGTCGGCGAGCTGAGCGGCGGCGAGCGGCGGCGGGTGAGCCTTGCCGCCGTCCTGCTCGCCGGGCACGACCTGCTGGTGCTCGACGAGCCGACCAACCACCTGGACGTGGAGGCCGTCGCCTGGCTCGCCGAACACCTGAACCGGCTGCAGTCCGCGGGCACGGCGATGCTGGTGGTCAGCCACGACCGGTGGTTCCTCGACGCGGTGTGCAACCGGGTCTGGGAAGTCCACGACGCGGCAGTGGACGCCTACGACGGCGGCTACGCCGCGTACGTGCTGGCCCGCGCGGAGCGCGTCCGGCAGGCCGCGGCGAACGAGTCCCGGCGGCAGAACCTGCTGCGCAAGGAACTCGCCTGGCTGCGCCGCGGCCCGCCCGCCCGCACGTCGAAGCCGAAGTTCCGGATCGACGCGGCGAACCTGCTGATCAGCGACGTGCCGGAGCCCCGCGACTCGCTGAAGCTGCGCGAGTTCGCCACCGCCCGGCTGGGCAAGGACGTCTTCGACCTGCTCCACGTGGGCTACGCGCTGCCGGACGGCCGCGCGCTCGTGGACCACCTGGACTGGTCGATCGGCCCCGGCGACCGGATCGGCATCGTGGGGGTGAACGGATCCGGCAAGACCACGCTGCTGCGGCTGCTCGCCGGCGAGGTCGCGGCACAGGTGGGCCGGGTGAAGCAGGGCAAGACGCTGCGGATCGGGCACCTCAGCCAGACCGTCACCGAGCTGGACGAGACCGAGCGGGTGCTGGAGTCGGTGCAGCGGCTGCAGCGGCAGGTGAAGCTGGCGACCGGCAGGGAGTCGTCGGCGTCCAGCCTGCTGGAGGAGTTCGGCTTCTCCGGGCAACGGCTGGTCACCCGGATCGGCGAGCTGAGCGGCGGCGAGCGGCGCCGGCTGCAGTTCCTGCGACTGCTGCTGGACGAGCCGAACGTGCTGTTGCTGGACGAGCCCACCAACGACCTCGACATCGACACGCTCACCGTGATCGAGGACTACCTGGACGGATGGCCCGGCACCCTGATCGTGGTCTCGCACGACCGGTGGTTCCTGGAGCGCACCTGCGACGTCCAGTACGCCCTGCTCGGCGACGGCCGTTGCGTCCTGCTGCCCGGCGGGGTCGAGGAGTACCTGGAGCGCCGCCGCAACGCGGCCGCCGGGTCGCCTGCGCCGACCAGGTCGCCCTCCGAGCGCACGCCGTCGCGGCCCGAGCCCGCGGAGCCGCGCGCGTCCGCGACCACCACCGACGCGGCCCGCCAGCGCCAGGCCCGCAAGAACCTGGCCCGGGTGGAGTCCCAGCTGGCCAAGGCGGGCGCACGGATCGAGCAACTCCACGCCGACCTCGACGCCAATGCCGCCGACTACGAGAAACTGGTGGCGCTCGGTGCGGAACTGAACGAGGCGGTCGCCCGTCAGGAGAGCCTGGAGGAGCAGTGGCTGGAGCTGGCCGAACAGGTGGGCGAGCAGTAGCGGCCTGGCGCACCGCGGCGGGAGTGCTGCTCGCGGTACTCGCCGGCCTCGCCGCAGCGCTCACCCCCGTGGCCGGCTGGGGGCACACCCTGCTCACCGATGCCGACGCCTTCGTCGCCACCTACTCGCCGGTGGTCCGATCCGAGACCGTGCAGAAGGTGCTGACGACCCGGCTCAGCGATGCGATCATCGACCAGCTCGGTGTGGACAACGTGCTCACCCGGCGGCTGGTCACGGGCGCCGTCGAGAACGCCGTGGCGAGCGAGGAGTTCACGAGCGCCACGACGGCAGGGCTCCGGCTGGCCCACCAGGAACTGCTCGCGCAGCTCTCCGGCGAGCCGGGCCACCTGCAGGTCACCGACGGCGCGGTGGTCCTTCCGTTCGCGCCGTTCGGGGAGGCCCTGCGGCAGCGGCTCGGCGCTGCCGGCGTCCCGTTCGTGGACCGGCTGCCCGAGGTGAGCGGCGGCATCACGCTGTTCCGCGTGGATCCGCAGCTGCTGTCCTCGCTGCAGACCGGCTTCCGCGTCCTGAACCTCGCGGCACCCTGGCTCCCCTGGGTCGCATTCGGCCTGGCTGTCGCCGCGATCTGGGTGTGGCCGGGAGTGCGGCGCCCGCTGATCGGGCTCGGGCTGAGCCTGCTCGGCGGAGTGCTCGTGGTGAGCCTGGCCTGGTACCTCGGCATGCACACCCTCTGGCACGGGCTCGGGGACGATCTGGGCCTGGTGGCCGGGCTCGTGGCGAGGCTCACCACAGAGCCGGTTGTCACCCCGCTGCTCGGGCTCGGCGTCAGCGGTGCCGTGCTCGCGGCGCTGGCCGCCCTCTCCGCCACGATCGTGCCACGGCGTGGTCGCTATCCGGACCTTCCCTCCGCCTGATCCGCGAGCGTGCCACCTGGTGGTGGTTGCCAGGCGGTCCCGCCCTCCCCGCACCACCACGAGATGACACGCCTCGACGCCGACGTCACGGAATGCCTGCTCCCGCTCTTTCTCCTTGACGTACGCGTCGGCGTCGGCGTACTTCACCGCGCCATCCGCCTCGCCGATCAGGCGGTGCTCCGGCCAGTAGCAGTCAGGGAAGAAGACCCCCAACCGGGTCCGGACGGGTTCCTGGAAGCGCGGGCACGGCAGACCGGCGAGGTGAAAGTGCCCGGCCGCGAGTGACTCGATCGGAGACTCCCGACACGGCTCCACGAGTGCGATCGCCGCTTCCAGGCGAGCACAGCGACCCGTCAGAGCTGCCTCGTCGAGCAACTCCCGGGCCGCCGCGACCATCCGTACATTGCGGTAGTCCGCGCGGCGGGGTCGCGAGACGAACTGTTGGCAGGCCAACCGGGCAGCGGCATCGAGCAGCACCAGTGCCTCGGGAAGGTCCAGGTCGCGAGCCAGGTCGATGGCCGTGCGCGACACGCTGGTCACCCGATACCCGCCAGCATCCCGCACCACCTGACCGGCAGGCAGCGCACCGTGGTGGTTGTGCCACCTGCTCAGCCCGGGCGCGGAGGAGGTGCTGGTCAGTCGCGGTTGCCGGCCATTGCGATGCGGCCACGAAGACACCGGTGCGCACTCGAACAAGGCTGCCGTCAGCAAGTCGGGTGCGCAGCATCGCCGGCGTGATTCCCGCCGCGAGCAGGGCGCTCCGCGTGGACGGCTCGGTCGGCAGGATCCAGGGGCGGGGCAGACGCATCCCCCGAGCGTGGGTCTCACGCTGGCGCGCCGGAAGCCCCCCGCGGCACATCTGTGGATAACTTCGCCCGGCGTAAGGTCGGGGCCGTGGACGCCTACACCAAGCGACGCGCGGGCGGCCCGCCGGGATTCTTCGAGGTGGAGGCGGCAGGACTGCGCTGGCTCGCGGTCCCCGGCGGCGTCCCGGTCGCGCCGGTGCTCGCCGTGGACGCGGGTGGCATCACCGTCGGACGGGTGACGAGCACCCCTGCGACGGCTGCGGCGGCCGCCACGTTCGGTGCGCAGCTCGCGGCCACCCACGATGCGGGCGCATCGGCATTCGGCACCGGACCGGACGGCTGGTCCGGCGACGGCTACATCGGGGACGCTCCGCTGACGCTGCGCCCGCACGACAGCTGGGGGGCGTTCTACGCGGCGGAGCGCGTGCTGCCCTACGCCCGGACGGCCGGCCGCACCGGCGCGCTGTCCCGCCCCGGACTGGCCACGATCGAGGCCCTCGCGGAACGTCTGGCGAGCGGCGAGTTCGACGACGGTGCGCCCCCGGCCCGGATCCACGGCGACCTGTGGTCGGGCAACGTGCTGTTCAGTGGTGACTCGGTCACCCTGATCGATCCGGCCGCCCACGGCGGCCACCGGATCACCGACCTGGCCATGCTCGCCCTGTTCGGGCTACCACACCTCGCCGAGGTCCTCGCCGCCTACTCCGACACCAGCGCCCAGCTGCCGTCCGGCTGGCGCGACCTGGTCGGGCTGCACCAGCTGCACCCGCTGCTGGTGCACGCCGTCCTGTTCGGCGGCGGCTACGGCGAGTCCGCCGTCTCCACGGCGCGGCGATACTGAGCGCGTTCGGGCCCCGGGGCGCCGGGTAGGCTCGGACCATGCGCGACACCCTCCGCGGGCTCGACCGGCTCGACGTGCGCGTCGAGGGCCGGACGCTGAGCTGGTCGCTCGTGACCGGCGGTGGCCGGGTCGTCCGCGCCGCCATCCTCGTCGCGCTGCTGCTGTCCGTGGTGGCGCTGACCGTCCTGCCGGGCGTCCGGTCGGGGGCGGCGACGACGCCCCTCCTGGTCATCGGCATCCTGTTCGGTCGCTGGCGCCGCAGCCGCAGCTTCTTCGACTCCCCGATCACCGACGCCGCGCTGCGGACGCTGCCCGGCGTCGGCCGCGAGATCCAGCCGGGACACTGGCGGGTGGAGGGCCCCGAGGCGCGGGCGCTGGCCGCCCGGTTCGACCAGTGGCAGGCCCACGGCGTCCCGGAGGCCGCACTCACCCCCGAACCGGATCAGGTTGCCCGCGAGAGCTACCAGCCCGGACAGCCGTGGCCGACGACGCCGTCCGGATCCGCCGAGCCGTGGCCGCTGCTGGATCGGCCCGGCCCCCACTGAGCCGGCTCGTCGCAGTTCCCGGTCTGGGTGGGAATCGGCGCGGTGCTCACCGCAATGCACGCCGTCGTGACCGGCACGGAGCCGTCACGCGCTGCGGGTGCTCTGCCTGACCATGATCGGGGGCGGGGTGATCGGCCTGAAGGCCCTGCACTGACCACGCCCTCCGGATCCGGGGCAGCGGTCAGCTGATTCGGCGGTAGCCCCCGGGCTCCTCGTCGGAGTCGTCGGTGTAGCGATCGGCGAGGCCGGCGTACTGGTCGTCCTCCTCGTCCTCAACCTCTTCCTCGGCCGCGATCTCGGGGTCATATGCGTCCCCACGCAACTCCCGCTCCAGGGACGAGAAGTCCGTGGAGTAGGAACGGTATTTCAGATCGCGAGCGACCTTGGTCTGCTTCGCCTTCGCACGGCCGCGCCCCATGAGGTCAGCCCCCTTCGCAGCGGTCGTAGCCGCTTCAAGATTCAAAGTTCTGTCGTGACGCCAAGGGTACCTGTTCAGGGCACGCCCGCAAAGACGACTCTCAGGCGGTCGTGGACGCCGCGGAGCACCGGCCGGGACCGCGATCCCGGGGGGTCAGCGTGGGTGGTCGCCGTGCAGCTCCACACGAGCCGGCGCGCCCGGTTCGGAGCGCACCGAACCGACCACCCAGGACGCGATGCCAGCGGCCTGTGCCTCGCGCTGCGCCCGGGCGACCGAGGCCTCCGGCAGCACGAGCGCCATGCCCACGCCCTGGTTCAGGGTGGCCTCGATATCGGGCAGGGAGACGCCGCCCAGGGTCTGGACGAGGCCGAAGACCGGCGGCGGGGTCCAGGTCGCGCGGTCGAGGTCGGCCACGACGCCATCGGGCAGCACCCGGACCAGGTTGTTCGCCAGCCCGCCCCCGGTGATGTGGCTGATCGAGTGCACCTCACACGCGGCGATGATCGCGAGCAGGTCCTTCGCGTACACGCGCGTGGGCGTGAGCAGCGCCTCGCCCAGAGTGGTCCCCAGCTCGGGCACCTCGTCCTCCAGGGCCCAGCCCGCCTTCTCGACCACGTGGCGCACCAGGGAGAACCCGTTGGAGTGCAGGCCGGACGAGGCGAGCGCGAGCACCGCGTCCCCGGCACGCACCCGGTCGGCGCCCAGGATCGCGTCGTACTCCACCACCCCGGTGGTGGCGCCGGCCACGTCGAAGTCCTCGGGCTGCATCAGGCCGGGGTGCTCCGCGGTCTCCCCGCCGAGCAGGGCCGCTCCGGCTGCCGTGCAGGCGGCAGCGATGCCGCCGACGATGGCCGCGATCCGCTCGGGGTACACCTTGCCGCAGGCGATGTAGTCGGTGACGAACAGCGGCTCTGCGCCGGTCACGACCAGGTCGTCCACGAGCATGCCGACCAGGTCCCACCCGATCGTGTCGTAGACGCCCATCGCACGGGCGATCGCGACCTTGGTGCCGACGCCGTCGGTGGACGTGGCCAGGACCGGACGGGTGTACCTCGCCAGCGCTGAGGCGTCGAAGAACCCGGCGAAGCCGCCCAGGCCGCCCAGCACCTCCGGCCGGTGGCTCGCGGCGACGGAGGCCTTCATCAACTCGACGGCGCGCTCGCCGGCGTCGATGTCCACGCCGGCGGCGGCGTATGCGCTCTCAGCAGCCAAACCTGTGCTCCAATCCCATCTGGCGGGCCCGGTCCTGGGGGATCGGCACCGGGTACTCACCGTCGAAACACGCCCGGCACAGCCGGCGTCCGCTCAGCCCGGTGGACGCGGTGAGCCCCTCCAGGCTGATGTAGCCGAGCGAGTCGGCGCCGATCGAACGGCAGATCTCGGTCACGTTCAGCCCGGGCGCGATCAGCTCGGCCCGGGTGGCGAAGTCGATGCCGAAGAAGCACGGCCACTGCACGGGGGGCGAGGAGATCCGCACGTGCACCTCGGCCGCACCGGCCTCGCGAAGCATCTTGACCAGGGCCCGCTGGGTGTTGCCGCGCACGATCGAGTCGTCCACCACGACCAGCCGCTTGCCCTCGATCACATCCCGGATCGGGTTCAGCTTGAGCCGGATGCCGAGCTGACGGATCGTCTGGGACGGCTGGATGAACGTGCGTCCCACGTAGGAGTTCTTGACCAGGCCGAGTCCGAACGGAATGCCGGACGCCTCCGCGTACCCGATCGCGGACGGCGTGCCCGACTCCGGCGTCGGGATCACCAGGTCGGCGTCGACCGGGGCCTCCATGGCCAGCGTCCGGCCGATCTCCACGCGCACGGCGTGCACCCGGCGTCCGGCGATCAGGGTGTCGGGGCGGGCCAGGTAGACGTACTCGAACAGGCAGCCCTTCGGGTCGGCCGCCGCGAACCGGGCGCTGTTCAGGCCGGACTCGTCGATCCAGATCAGCTCGCCCGGCTCGACCTCGCGGATCAGGGACGCGCCGATGATGTCCAGGGCCGCGGTCTCGCTGGCCACCACCCAGCCGTTGGACAGCCGCCCGAGCACCAGCGGGTGCAGGCCCTGCGGGTCGCGGGCGGCGAACAGCGTCCGTTCGTTGGAGAAGACCAGGCAGAACGCGCCCTGCAGCCGCGGCAGCACGGTCAGCGCGGCCTCCTTGAGCCCTCCCTCTGCGTGGGCGGTCATCAGCGCGGTGACCAGGGCGGTGTCGGAGGTGGAGTCCATCCGGTTCTTGCGCGGTACCTGAGACGCCTCGACGCTCTGCCCCAGCCAGGCCTCGAGTTCGTCGGTGTTGGTCAGGTTGCCGTTGTGGGCGAGCGCCAGGCCGAAGTCACCGGCGCCGCGGAAGGTGGGTTGCGCGTTGTCCCAGGTGCTCGCGCCCGTGGTCGAGTAGCGGCAGTGGCCCACCGCCATGAAGCCGTTCAGCGAGTTCAGTGCGGGCTCGTCGAACACCTGCGAGACCAGGCCCATGTCCTTGAAGACCATGATCCGCTCGCCGTTGCTGACCGCCATGCCCGCCGACTCCTGGCCGCGGTGCTGGAGCGCGTACAGCCCGAAGTAGGTGAGCTTGGCGACCTCCTCGCCAGGGGCCCACACCCCGAAGACGCCACAGGCGTCCCGGGGGCCGGGGTCGTCGGTCCAGTCGTCACCCGGGCTCTGCACGGGGCAACTCTATCCGGCGGCGGCCTCGGCCCCGCACCGGGTTCACTTCACCATGCGGATGTTGAACGGGTACCGGTAGTCCTGGCCACTGGAGACCTGGACGGTCGCCACGATCTTGAACACCAGCCACAGCAACCCGAGGATCGGCGTGGTGACCACCCCGATCAGCAGGAACACCAGCAGGAAGCTGATCAACATGGCGATGGTCATGGTGAGGTCGAAGTTCAGCGACTCCACCGCCTGGGTACGCACCCGCGGGCTCTTCGACCCCTGGATCGCCAGGATCAGGATCGGCCCGAGGAACGGCAGGCCGATCAGGCTCGCCACGAGCGTCGACCAGTGCGCGGCCGTCGCCCAGGTGTTCTCCTCGCTCGGGTTCAGCTGGGACGCCGGCACCATCTGGCCGTAGGCCGGCTGCTGCCCGTACTGCGGCTGGCTGTACGGGGTCTGGCTGTACTGCGGCTCGGCGTATCCGGCGGAGGCGCCCGGTGCCGACGCGTAGGGCGAGGCGGCGTACGGAGCGGCCGGAGGCGGCGGGGTCGGCTCGCCGTAGGACTCGCGCGCGAGGCTCTCGGCGTAGCCGGCTCCGGACGGCCCGGTGCTGAACGGGGTGGTCGGGGTGCCGGGTGCCGGCGGGGTCGGGGCGGGAGGCTGCGGAGCGGCCGGGGGAACCGGATGCGGCAGTTCGAGACTGGGCAGGTCGAGGTTCGTGGCCGCCTGGTGCTCGACGACCGTCGCGTCCATCGCGCTCAGGTCGGGGGCAGCCACGGCCTCGGGTGCGGCGTCCCCCAGGTCGAGCGGGGACGGGGCGGGCGGCTCGGAAGTCGCGGGGAGCGGCTCGACCGCAGGGATCTCGTCGGAGGGAAGCTCGGGCTCCGCCGCCGGAGGGACGTCGACCGTGGTCTGCGCGGCGTCGGGCAGCGGCTCGGGGTCGGGGGCTCCGATGGGCGCAGGGACGGACTCGTCGGGGCGCTCTTCTTCGGCAGGGGTGCTGCTGGTCGGTTCCATGGCCCCAGCCTAGGGTTGCGACGCTCGCGTGCCCAGCACTGGCGGGCAACGCCGGGGACGACTCAGGTGCCTCCCTGAGCACCACTGGGCTGAACCTCGCGGTTCGTCCCCCACGACGCCACGACGCCCTCACCTTCGACCCGCTGCGCGCTCGAAGTGTGGCGTCTAGCCTGTGCTCGTGGTAGGAGAGCAGCTGGTCGTGCGTCGCCCGTTCGACGACACCGTCTACGGCGTGCTGCCGACGACCCGTCCCGAGGCGGTGGCGGGTGCGGTCGCGCGAGCCCGGCGCGCGCAGGCGGAGTGGGCACGGTGGCCCGTCGCCGAACGCAGCCGGCTGTTCACCCGGCTCGCCCGGCTCATCCTGCACAACCGCGACCGCATCCTCGACACGATCCAGGCCGAGACCGGCAAGGCCCGGCTGAGCGCCTTCGAGGAGGTGATGGACGCGGCCCGCGGCGTCCGCGTGTTCGCGGTGCAGGCGCCCGGACTGCTGCGTCCGGCGCGACAACGAGGCGCGCTCCCGCTGCTCACCCGCACGGTCGAGCATCACCGCCCGGTGGGTGTGGTCGGCATCATCAACCCCTGGAACTACCCGTTCAACCTGCCCGCGACGGACGTCGCGCAGGCCCTCCTCGCCGGCAACGCCGTGCTGCTCAAGCCCGACTCGCGCACTCCGTTCACCGCGCTGCTGCTGGCCGAACTGCTCGCCGATGCGGGGCTCCCGGACGGCGTGCTCCAGGTGCTGCCCGGTTCGGGCGCCACGCTCGGCCCCGCGCTGGTCGCCCACATCGACTACCTGATGTTCACCGGGTCCACGGCCACGGGACGGACGCTGGCGCAGGCCTGCGCAGAACGCCTGATCGGGTTCTCGGCCGAACTCGGCGGCAAGAACCCGCTGCTGGTCCTGGCCGACGCCAACCTCCGCGCCGCGGCCGCGGGCACCGTCCGGGCGGCGTTCTCGAACACCGGCCAGGTGTGCGTGGGCATCGAGCGGGCGTACGTGGTCGGCGACGTGTACGAGGAGTTCGTCGCCGAACTGCTCCGCCAGGTCTCGAAGCTGCGCCTCGGCGTCGGCTACGACTGGGACATCGACGTCGGCTCGCTGGCGTCCGCGCAGCAACTGGAGGCGGTCAGCGCCCATGTCGGCGATGCGGTGGCCAAGGGGGCGTTCGTGCTGGCCGGCGGACGCCCGCGTCCCGACGTCGGCCCGTTCTGCTACGAGCCGACCGTGCTGGCCGGGGTCACCGAGGAGATGGCGGTGTGTCGAGAGGAGACCTTCGGTCCGGTGCTCTCGCTGTACCGGGCCGCGTCCGAGGACGACGCCGTCGAGCGCGCCAACGACTCCCGCTACGGCCTGAACGCGAGCGTCTGGTCGGCGCGGCGCGGTCCGGCCGTGGCAGCCCGGCTGCGCGTGGGCACGGTGAACGTGAACGAGGGCTACGCCGCCACCTGGGGTTCGCACGCCGCCCCGATGGGCGGCATGGGTGAGTCGGGCCTGGGCCGGCGGCACGGCAGCCAGGGGCTGCTGAAATACACCGAGCCACAGACCGTCTCCGAACAGCGCCTGCACCCGATCGCGCCGCCCGCGGGTGTCGGCAACCAGGGCTACGCCGAGACCCTGACCCGGGCGATCGGCCTGCTGAACCGGCTGCGATGAGCCGCGTGTACGGCGCGTTCGACCTGCCCGCGAACCCGCCCGACCGGACGCGCAGGACGCGGGGACTGTTCCTGCGTCCACCCACCGAAGTGGTGCAGGCCGCCACCCCCGCCGAGGTGCCAGCGGTGGTCGCCGCGGCAGAGGCGGCCGCGCTGGCCGGCGCCTGGGTGCTCGGCGGGCTCGGCTACGGGGCCTCCGGCGCCTGGGACGCCGCACAGCACGCACAGCGTGGCCCCGGGCCGGTCGCGCACTTCGAGGTGTACGACGACCCGCCGTCCGACTGGCCGGAGGATCCTGCCGCACCACTGGCGCTCGACTGGCGGCCCGACCCCTTCCTGGCCGGAGGGCTCGCCCCGGAGGCGGGCATCGCCCGCGTCGTGGAACACATCGGTGCCGGCGACTGCTATCAGGTGAACCTGACCACCCGCTGGCGGGTGCCGGTGGTCGGGGTGGACCTGTGGGCGTACTTCCGGTCGCTGGCCGCGGCCCAGCCGGACGGCTACGCCGTGTTCTCCGCGTCCGCAGGGGTTGCGAGCGTCTCCCCCGAGCTGTTCTTCGCGCGCCGGGGTGACGTCCTGGTCACCCAGCCGATGAAGGGCACCGCTCCTGCCGGCGCCGACCCGGCAGTCCTCGAGGCTCCCAAGGAGCGTGCCGAGAACCTGATGATCGTCGATCTCCTGCGCAACGACCTCAGCCGGGTCTGCGTGCCGGGCACGGTGGGCGTGGACCGGCTGTTCGAACTGCACCGGCTGCCCACCGTGTGGCAGCTCACCTCGACGGTCAGCGGCCGGACGCCGCCCCGGACTCCGCTGGCCGCGGTGTTCGCCGCCCTGTTCCCGTGCGGCTCGGTCACCGGGGCGCCCAAGCTGGCCGCGATGGACGTGATCGCCGAACTCGAGGCGTCCCCGCGCGGCTGGTACTGCGGAGCGCTCGGCCTGATCACACCCGGCGGCGACGCGACGTTCAACGTGCCGATCCGCACGGTCACCGAGGACGCCGGCGGGCTGGTCTGCGGGATCGGCAGCGGTGTCGTGGCCGACTCCGTCCCGTCCGCGGAGGTGGCCGAGTGGCACGCGAAGGCTGCGTTCCTTGGCGGGGTGCCGCTGCGCGGGCTGGAGACCATGCTGATGGTCGACGGCGCGCTGGCCCGCCGCTCCGCCCACCTCGCCCGACTGGCGGCGACCTGTGCGGCGCACCGGCTGCCGCTCGACCTCGCGGACGTGCAGGCTGCGCTCGACGTGGCCTGCGCGTCCCACCCGTCCGGACGCAGGAAGGTGCGGCTGCTCGCCGGCGGCGGCGCGCCCGAGGTGCAGGTGTCGACCGCCCCTGCCGACGGGGCGCCCGTCCGGCTGCGTCCGGCCACCGAGGCGCTGGACGCGGACGGACCGCTCGGCCCGGTGATCCGGCACAAGACCACCCACCGTGCCCACTACGACCGGCTGCGCCGGGCCGCACCGGACGTGGACGACGTGATCTGCCACAACAGCCGCGGCGAGCTCACCGAGTGCACGCTGGGCAACCTCGCCCTGCGGATCGACGGCGAGTGGCTCACCCCGCCCGAATCGGCGGGTCTGCTGCCCGGAACCTACCGCGCCGCGCTACTTCTCGAGGGCCGGTTGCGGGAGCACCGGCTGCTACCGGCCGACCTTGCCCGGGCCGACGAGGTGGCCTTCGTCAACGCGCTTCGCGGGTGGTGCCCCGCACAGATCGTCTGACCGAGGTGTCCGCGCCACGGCAGTGGCACGGTGACGGTTAGGCTGACTGATCGTGAGTGGACTGTTGGCGCTGGACGCGGGCCAGACCGGAATCAGGCTGCGCTGGGAACACGGGCAGGAGCGGCTCGAGGGCGGTACGAGCGGCGTGCTCACTGATCGTCCGCTGATGCCGCAGCTGGCGAGTGCGATCGGCGACTTCCTCGCCGAGCATCGGCTCTCCCCCACCTCGGTCGGCGTGGGCAGCTCCGGGTTGGTCACGCCGGAGGCCAATGAGCTCCTCGGCCTCGTCGCGCGCTACGGGATCACCGAGGTCGCCGTCGCACACGACGCCACCACCAGTTACCTGGGCGCCCTCGGCGACACCACGGGCGCCGTGATCGCCGCAGGAACGGGAGTGGTGACGCTCGCGGTCGGCTCGGCGTCCGTGGCCCGGGTGGACGGCTGGGGCTACCTGCTGGGCGATGCCGGCAGCGGTTTCTGGATCGGGCGCGCCGGCATGGACGCTGCCATGCGTGGGTTCGACGGGCGCGGCCGGATGACGCCGCTCACCGCGCGCCTGCGCGAGATCTTCCCCGACCTGTCCGCCGCCTATGTGGAACTGCAGTCCGACGACCGCAGGGTGAGCCGGATCGCGTCCTTCTCGAAGGTGGTCGACGAGGTCGCCGACGGCGATCCGGTGGCTGCGGAGATCCTCGACGAGGCCGCCGCCGAGTTGAGCGAGTCGGTGCTGGCCGGACTTCGCCGGGTGGGCCTGATGGGTTCGGAGCCGCCGCGGGTGTGCGCGCTCGGACAGGTGCTGCGCTCACGGCGCATCCGGGCCCGGTTCACCAGCTACCTGCAGATGCAGTGGCCGGGCCTCGAGCTCGCCGAGCCACTCGGCAATGCGCTGCACGGCGCCGCGCTGCTGGCCAACCTCGGCGAGAACAGCCCGCTGTCCAGCCTCGTCGCCCGCGCCGAACTCTGACGCCGAACTGGCCGAAAAGGGGACGGTTCTCTTTTCGGTCACTGCGCCGCGAACACTGACGCCGAGCTGGCCGAAAAGAGAACCGTCCCCTTTCGGGTCAGGCGGCGAAGTCGCGGCCGGTCAGGCGGCGGAAGGCCTCCAGGTAGCGATCGCGGGTTGCGGCGACGACGGCGTCGGGGAGCGGCGGCGGAGGGGTGTCCGAAGCCTTGTCCCAGCCCGAATCGTGGGCCAGCCAGTCCCGCACGTACTGCTTGTCGAAGCTGGGCAGGCTGCTGCCCGGCTGCCAGGCCGAGGCGTCCCAGAAGCGGGACGAGTCGGGCGTGAGCACCTCGTCGGCGAGGACGAGGGTGCCGTCGGCGCGCAGCCCGAACTCGAACTTGGTGTCGGCGAGGATGATCCCTCGCGCCGCGGCAAGCCCCGCAGCCCTGACGTAGATCTCCAGCGTCGCGTCCCGCAGCCTCGTGGCGAGCTCCTCGCCGTGCAGGTTCGCGATGGTGGCGAAGTCGACGTTCTCGTCATGCTCCCCCATCGGCGCCTTGATCGCCGGAGTGAAGATCGGCTCGGGCAGCTTCGACCCGTCCGCCAGCCCCTCGGGGAGGTCCACGCCGCAGACCGAGCGGGACGCCTGGTACTCCACCCAGCCGGACCCGGTCAGGTAGCCGCGGGCCACGCACTCGACCGGAACCATGTCGAGCCGCTCCACGATGATCGCCCGCCCGGCGACCTCCTCGGGGACGTCGGTGGAGACCACGTGATTCGGGATCAGGTCGGCCAGTTGATCGAACCACCACAGCGAGAGCTGGGTGAGGACTGCGCCCTTGTCCGGGATCGGGGTGGCCAGCACGTGGTCGTAGGCGGAGATGGCATCGGTGGCCACCATCAGGATGCGGTCGTCCGGCCAGTGGTACAGCCTGCGGACCTTGCCGGTGTGGAACGGGGCGTCGAGCACGGCGCCAGCGTAACGGCTCGGGGCGGCAGGGAGCGTCGGGATTCGACCACGCAAGACCCCGGATGGGACTGGTGAGACGCGTGGCCGGGGTTCGGCGCCCGGATCGCGTCAGTGCCGCCGGCGTGGATGCGGAAGGCCGCAGAATGGCCCGGGCGATAGCCTGTAGCCGCCGCCCGTCCAGCAGACCCGGAGGTCCCATGCCCGCCCAGCCCGCGCACGTACTGACCAGCTTCGGGGGCGGGAACGCACTGTCGGCCTTCCGCGCCGCAGCGCTGGTGCGGCGGCTGCAGGCGGTAGCCCCGGGCGTGCACGAGGTGAGCGCCCGCTTCGTGCACTGGGTGGCCTCGGACGCAGCACTCGACGCGGACAGCACCGAGACCGTCCGCCGCCTGCTCAGCTACGGGCCCGCCGCCGGACCGGTCGCGTCCGGACCCCACACCACGGTCGTCGTGGTGGCTCCCCGGCTCGGCACACTCTCGCCCTGGGCGTCCAAGGCCACCGACATCGCGCACAGCTGCGGGGTGCCGATCCGTCGCGTCGAGCGGGTCACCGAGTACACCCTGGCGTCCGCCACACCCCTGACCGAGACCGAACGGAGCGCCTGCGCCACGCTCCTGCACGACCGGATGACCGAGTCCGCGTTCGCCGACGTCGAGGCGTCCGCGGCCCTGTTCGACGAGCGCGACGCCGAGCCGATGGCCCACGTCGACGTGTTGAGCCACGGCCGGGCAGCCATCGAGGACGCCAACACCACCTTCGGCCTGGCGCTGAGCGACGACGAGATCGACTACCTCGTGGACGCCTTCACCACGCTCGGCCGCAACCCGACCGACGTCGAGCTGACCATGTTCGCCCAGGCCAACTCCGAGCACTGCCGGCACAAGATCTTCAACGCCGACTTCGTCATCGACGGCGTTCCGCAGGAGCGCTCGCTGTTCGGCATGATCCGGCACACCGAGGCGGTCGCCGGCCAGCACACCGTGGTCGCCTACTCGGACAACTCCTCGATCATGGAGGGCGGCCCGATCACCCGCTGGGCTCCCGAGGGCACGGACCGGCCGAGCCGGTACACCGCGCGCCCCGACGACGTGCACGTGCTGATGAAGGTGGAGACCCACAACCACCCCACCGCGATCAGCCCCTTCCCCGGTGCGGCCACGGGCTCAGGCGGCGAGATCCGCGACGAGGGGGCCACCGGACGCGGCTCGCAGCCGAAGGCGGGCCTGACCGGGTTCGCGGTCTCGAACCTCCGACTGCCCGGCACCGCCGAGCCGTGGGAGGCCGAGGACTACGGCGCCCCCGACCACATCGCGTCCCCGCTGGAGATCATGACCGCGGCCCCGCTGGGTGCGGCGGCGTTCAACAACGAGTTCGGCCGGCCGGGCCTGGGCGGCTTCTTCCGCGTCTACGAGCAGACCGTGGACGGGGTGCGCCGCGGCTACCACAAGCCGATCATGAGCGCCGGCGGGCTCGGCGCCATCCGGGCGTCCCAGACCCACAAGGTGCGCTACCCCGCTGGCTCCTTGCTGATCCAGCTGGGTGGGCCGGGCATGCGGATCGGCATGGGCGGTGGTGCCGCGTCCTCGATGGCGGCCGGCGCGAACGCCGCCGAACTCGACTTCGACTCCGTGCAGCGCGGCAATCCGGAGATCCAGCGCCGCGGCCAGGAGGTGATCAACCACTGCTGGCTGCTCGGCGTGGACAACCCGATCCTGTCCATCCACGACGTCGGTGCCGGCGGGCTGAGCAACGCCTTCCCCGAACTGGTGGACGACGCCGGGCTGGGTGCCCGGTTCGACCTGTCCGCGGTGCCGCTGGAGGAGTCCGGTCTTGCCCCGAAGGAGATCTGGAGCAACGAGAGCCAGGAGCGCTACGTGCTGGCGATCGCACCGGAGTCGCTGGAGCGGTTCGCCGCCCTGTGCGAGCGCGAGCGCTGCCCGTTCTCCGTGGTCGGCGTGGCCACCGACGACGGCGAGTTGGTGCTCGCCCCAGGGCCGGACGACGACGAGGGCGACGACCGTCCGATCGACATGCCGATGGAGGTCCTGCTCGGCAAGCCGCCGCGGATGACCCGGGACGTGGCGCGGATCGTCCGCTCGGCGCCCGCGCTCGACCTGGCCGGCCTCGACGTGCGTGACGCGGCTTACGCGATCCTTCGGCACCCGTCCGTGGCGTCGAAGCGGTTCCTGATCACGATCGGCGACCGGAGCGTGGGCGGGCTGAACCACCGCGACCAGATGGTCGGACCGTGGCAGGTTCCGGTGGCCGACGTCGCGGTCACGCTGAGCGACTACACCGGGCTCGCTGGCCAGGCGATGGCCTCGGGCGAGCGGATGCCGCTGGCCGCGGTGGACGCGCCCGCGTCCGGCCGGATGGCGGTGGGCGAGGCGCTGACGAACCTGCTCGCCGCGCCGGTCGAACTGCCCCGGGTGAAGCTGTCGGCCAACTGGATGGCGGCCTGCGGCGAGGTCGGCGAGGACGCGGCGCTCTACGACACCGTGCAGGCGGTCGCGATGGAGCTGTGCCCCGCCCTGGGCATCTCGATCCCGGTCGGCAAGGACTCGCTGTCGATGCGCACGCGCTGGAGCGACGCTTCGGGCGCGGAGAAGCAGGTGACCTCCCCCGTCTCGCTGGTGGTCTCGGCGTTCGCGTCGCTCGACTCGATCGCGGGCACCTGGACGCCGCAGCTGCTGCCCGGCTCCGAACTCGTGCTGGTCGACCTCGGTGCCGGGAAGAACCGGCTCGGCGGGTCGATGCTGGCCCAGGTCAGCGGGCAGTTCGGCGACGAGGTGCCCGACCTGGACGATCCAGCGCGGCTGGTGTCGCTCGCGGCGGCCCTGCTGCAGTTGCGAGCCGAAGGGCTGGTGACGAGCTATCACGATAGGTCGGACGGTGGACTCTGGGCCACGGTCTGCGAAATGGCGTTCGCCGGGGCGACCGGAGTCCAGCTCGACGTTGACGGCGTGGAGGCCCTCTTCTCCGAGGAACTCGGCGTCGTGCTCGGCATCGATCCTGCAGACGAGGGTCGGGTGCTCGAGGTGCTCGCGTCCCACGGACTGGGAGGGCTGAGTTCCGTGGTCGGGCGGACGGCACCGGATCGCCGCGTCCACGTGAACCGTGGTGAGCTCGCCCTGCTCGACGAACCCCTCCGCGACCTCGCCCAGGCCTGGGACGAGGTGTCCTGGCGGATCGCGGCTCTGCGCGACAACCCCGAGTGCGCCGACGAGGAGCACGACGCGTTCGGCGCCGACGCCACCGGACTGGTGGTCGAGCCGACCTTCGAGGTGACCGAGGACATCGCCGCGCCCTACATCGCCTCCGGCGTTCGGCCGAAGGTCGTGATCCTGCGCGAACAGGGCGTGAACAGCCACGTCGAGACCGCCTTCGCGTTCGACCGGGCCGGGTTCGAGGTCTACGACGTGCACATGACCGACCTGCAGGCCGGCCGGTTCGACCTCGGTGACGCGGTCGGGCTCGTGGCCTGCGGCGGCTTCTCCTACGGCGACACGCTCGGCGCGGGCGAGGGCTGGGCGCGCTCGGTGCTGTTCAACCCGCGGCTCACCGAGATGTTCGGCACATTCTTTGCGCGCGAGGACAGCTTCGGGCTGGGCATCTGCAACGGCTGCCAGATGTTCGGCGCACTGGCCGGGATCATCCCGGGCGCGGACGCGTGGCCACGGTTCACCCGCAACCGCTCCGAGCAGTTCGAGGCGCGGTTGTCGCTGGTAGAAGTGCTCGACTCGCCGTCGGTCTTCTTCACGGGGATGGCGGGCAGCCGCGTCCCGATCGCCGTCGCGCACGGTGAGGGCCTGGCCGACTTCTCCGTCCAGGGGGACGAGGCGTCCGTCGTCCGTTCGGCCCGGTTCACGCTCCCGGACGGGACGCCGGCCACGACCTATCCGGCCAACCCGAACGGCTCCCCGGACGGGCTGACCGCCGTGACCACACCGGACGGCCGGTTCACCGCGATGATGCCGCACCCAGAGCGCGTGGCCCGGAACGCCCAGCTGTCCTGGACCCCGGCCCCGCTGGAGGAGCCGAGCCCGTGGCTGCGGATGTTCCGCAACGCGCGGGTCTGGGTGGGCTGACTACTCGGCGCAGTCCTGGTCCAGCGACTGGAGGGTGAGTTCCACGACCTCGCCGTCACGGACCCCGATCCGGTAGTACGCCTTCGAATTGCCCGGCGCCCTCACATAGCCGACGCCGAAGGAGTCGGGCAGGTTGCCCTTCCAGGTGGGGTAGGCAGCGCGGACGTCCGCGGTCCTCGTGCCGAGGGAGACCCCCTCGGGCGTGGCGACGCCGTCGGTGGCGGCGATGATCACGAGCCGATTGGTGGTGGTGGAGAAGAACAGCTTGCCGGAGAGGTCGTCGTTCCGGTCGGCGCCGATGAGCCGTCCGTCCTTCGCGCCGCCACAGGTGCCCCTGGCGCCCGAGATCCCGGTGGCCAGCCCGGTGCCCCTCGCCTGCGCCTTGGTCATGCCGAGCGCAAGCTCGCCGAGTCCCTTCGGGCCGAGCGCGGGCGTGGTCTGCGCGGCCGTCGGGGACGGGGAAGCCGTCAGAGTCGGGGACGCCGGCGGGGTCGGGGACGGGGACGCGCTCGCGGCCGGGGACGCGGCCGGCGCCTGGACCACCGCCGCGCACCCGCCCAGGCCGAGTGGCAGCGCCACACCGAACACCACGGCGACGTACCTGTGCAGCCGCATGAGTCCCCCTCGCGTCGAAGCGACGGCACCATGTTGGCGGGTAGGGCACGGGCGCGACAGGGCAAGCAATACCACCGGGCGGCGCTGACCGCGCTGCCCGGATGGAGGAGGTCACTGTGGGTTGATCCGAAGCGTATTCGCACACCTGTTCTATAAAGTGTCAGTGGTAGGTGTTTGACTAGTGCCATGGCAGGAACGAGCGGAAAGGTCACGGCTGGTGTGGCGCTGGCCGAGATCGAGCGCGTTCTCGACTGCGTCGATACCGACCGTGCGGGTGTGGATGACCGGACCCGGCTGGAGTGGGTGCGGGCCGCTCGACGGGTGAGGGGCCGGGTCGAGGCCCTGGCCGGTGTGTTGGTGGCCGAGGCCGATCGGGCCGGGTCGTCGGAGCGTGCGGCGGGCACGCCGTTGTCGTCGTGGCTGGGTATGGGTGAGAACCTGTCGCGGCGGGAGGCGGCCGGGGCGGTGCACCAGGCGAGGTCACTGGGTGAGCACCCGGCAGTGGGTGAGGCGGCGGCATCCGGGCTGGTCGGTACCGGGCAGGCGCGGGCGATCACCCGGGTCCTGGACGGTCTGAGCAGCCAACTCGACACCACGCAACGTTCAGAGGCGGAGCGGGTGCTGCTCGGCCTCGCCTCGCACCTGGACGCCGACCAACTCGCCCGCTCCGCGGGGCAGGTGCTGGCGCAGGTCGCGCCCACGAACGCCGACGAACTGCTCGAGCAGAAGCTGCAGCGTGACGCCGAGGCCGCGCACCGGCAACGCAGCCTGCGGTTCTTCCGCCAGGGTGCGTCGGTCCGCTTCGACGGCTCCCTGCCCCGCGTCGAGGCTGAAGCCTGGCTCGCCTTGCTCGACGCCCACCAGGAGGCGCAACGCCGCACGGCGATCGAGGCCCGCGACCCGCTCGCTGTTCCGGTCAGTCCGGAGCAGCGCCGAGCTGATGCCCTGATCTCGCTGATCCGCGCCACCGCGAAGGCGAAGCCGATACCGGGTGCGGGCACCCCGACCGTGATCGTGAGACTGGACTACCACCAGCTGCACCAGCAGGCGGCGGGCGCCGGGCTCATCGCGGACGGCGAGCAGCTCTCCGCCGGTGAACTGCGCCGCGTCTGCTGCGATGCGAACCTGGTGCCGGCCGTGCTGGGTACGGCGTCCGAGGTGCTCGACGTGGGACGCACCGCCCGCCTGGTCACGCCGGCCATCCGCACCGCGCTGGTCCAGCGCGACGCCGGTTGCACTTTCCCCGGCTGCGACGCGCGGCCCACCATGTGCGAGGCG
>PHEV01000217.1 GCA_002843035.1 Actinobacteria bacterium HGW-Actinobacteria-5
ACGGTGAGCGGCGCGGCCACGTTCGACCCGGAGCCCGGCTTCACCGGTGCGGCGACCCCGGTCGCCTACCGGGTCGCCGACAGCCTCGGCAACACCGCGGACTCGACGCTCCACGTCACCGTCACCGCGATCGTGCCGACCGCGTCCGACGACGCAGCGTCCACCCCGTCACACACCCCCGTGAGCGTCGACGTGCTCGGCAACGACCACGCCGGAGCGGCTTCCGCGCCGCTGGATCCGGCCTCGGTCACCTTCACCTCCGCGGACGGGACCAACGGCGGCCGGACGCTCGTGGTCGCCGGCGAGGGCACCTGGACGATCGATCCCGCGACCGGTGCGGTCACGTTCACCCCGGAGGACGGTCTCGCCGGTCCGGCGACGCCCGTCCAGTACCTGGTGCGGGACGCCAACGGCACCCCGGTCGCCGCCGAGATCGCGGTCAGCGTGGGCAACCCGCCGGCGGCGTCCGACGACACGGCGACCACGCCGCAGAACGTCACGGTGACGCTCGACCCGCTGGCGAACGACTCCGCGGGCGACGACGGCGCCGGCACGTCGGGGACGCTGGACCCGGGCAGCCTGGTGTTCACCTCGGCGGAGGCAACCGACGGCGGGAAGACCCTGGTCGTGCCGGGCGAGGGCACCTGGACGGTGAACGCCGACGGCACGGTGTCGTTCGACCCGGAGACCGCCTTCACCGGAACGGCGACACCGGTCACCTACCAGGTGGTCGACAACTTCGGGAACAGCACGCACGCCGTCCTCGGCGTCACGGTGGACCCGGTCATTCCCGCGGCCGCCACCGACAGCGCCGCCGGAGCCTTCAACACCCCGGTGACGGTCGACATCCTCGGCAACGACCTCCCGGGCGACGCCTCGGCGCCGCTGGTCGCGAGCAGTGTGGTGTTCACCTCGCCGGACGCGACGGACGGCGGCAAGACCCTGGTGGTGGCCGGTGAAGGCACCTGGACGGTGAACGCCGACGGCAGCGTCACGTTCACGCCGCTCGCCGGCTTCGCGGGGACCACGACGCCGGCCGTCTACCAGGTCGCCGACTCGAACGGGGTTCTCGCCACCAGCACGGTGACCGCGGTGATCGGTGCGGGCCCGGCTGCGAGCGCGGACCAGGCTCGCGGAGCTGAACCCGGCCAGCCGGTCGTGATCGACGTGCTCGGCAACGATTCCGGCGGCGGTGGCTGCATCCTGGAGCCGGCGTCGCTCGTCCTGCTGGACGGTGATCCGGCCCAGATGCTGACCATTCTGCAGGTCGCGGGGGAGGGCTACTGGACGGCCAACGCCGACGGCACCCTCGTGTTCACCCCGGACGACGGCTTCCGCGGCTGGACGAGTTGGGTCAGCTACCGAATTACGGACAGCTGCGGGAATCCCGCCACGGCCAGGGTGCGGGCATGGCTGCCGGCCCAACCGACCGCTGTCGACTCCGAGAACGACTCGCTGGCCTACACCGGGGCAGAGGTCGCAGGACCGATCGGCCTGGGGGTGATTCTCCTTGTCAGCGGCCTGTTCCTGGTGGGATGGCGACGCCGGGCGAACCGCAGGACGCCGTGAGCAGGAGGTGCGCGGGGGCGCGCCGGGCGTCAGCGCGGCGACACAGCCCCCGCTCCGGGTCAGACGGCGGGTCGGGGACGGGATGAGGCCTTCATGAGGATTTTCCCCAACTGTCCCCGTGCGGGGGACGGTCCTGACCTGAGAAATCCAGTAGATTCTCCTAGGATTCATCACAACAATTGCTGCGCCGTCGGGTTGGGCCAGAACCCGTGGACGGCACACAGGGCCGCGGACCGCCAGCCGTGCCACGACCGCGAGGAGTGACCGGTGCGTAGGCACCCAGCAAACCACCCCCATAAGGTTCGGCGCGCCCTGAGGGGCCTGCGAAACGTCCTCCGGCTGGCGTTCTCCTTCGTCCTTGCGGTCGCGGCCCTGCTGAGTTTCCCTGCCCTCGCCCACGCCGAGCGCTGGGGCAGCGTCACCTACTCGAGCACTGCCACCTACACCCAGACGATCACCCAGACGAACGCCGCAACGGTCACCGCAACGCTCGCCGCTGACGGCTCCCTCACCTACACCGACAATGGCGCATCGGACACGAACGTCGACGGCAGGGCCAGCTTCCCGCAGAAGGCGGCGACCAGCGCGATGTTCACGCCGAACATCCCCACCGGCACGACGGTCATGGGCTTCACGACCAAGGCCGGAACCTGCGCCTACTCGAACGGCGTCACCACCACCTGCAACAACCGTGGCACGATCACGATCAACTTCAGCCGCCCGGTGGACAACCCCCGGCTGCACGTGATGGGGCTGGGCGGCTCGTACGGCACGACCATCTTCGCCTCGTCGGCGACGCTGACCTCGGTTCCGGCCGGCGCCACCTGGTCGGTCGGGGCCGGTGCGGTGAACCTCTCCGCGACCAGCACCAAGTTCCAGACCACGGACGGCCGGCCGAACACGGTGTGCAACACCGCCGGCACCCTGTCGAGCCCTTCGGGCTGCGGCACGCTCCAGGTCACGGGCACCGGAATCACCCGGCTGACCCTGAACATGTCGCTCGAGGTCAACGGCCTCAGCGCCGGAATACTGCCCGACCGGGGCGGCTCGCCGTTGGCGGTCCTCGGCGACCACATCTTCCTCGGGCTCTCGCTGCCCGACCAGCCGATGCCGACGGCCAACCCGGACAGTGCATCGGTGATCCGCACCGAGACCGTCAGCGGAAACATCATCGCCAACGACACCCCGGCCAGCGGCATCGCCCTGGTGCCTTCGGCCACCGTGTTCACCGCGACCAGCGGCTGGACGCTCTCCGGTGACGGCAAGACCCTGAGCAGCCCGACCTACGGCGTGTTCACCCTCGCCTCCGACGGCACCGCGACCTTCGACCCGGTGGACACCTACGTCGGAGCCGTGCCGGCGGTGAACTACCAGATCACCGACGCGGCCGGCAGCACGGCGTCCTCGACGATCACGATCACCGTGCTCGACCGGCCGAAGATCGTGCTGCGCAAGACCACCATCGGTGCGGCGGCGGGGCCGTTCGCGTTCACGCTCACCAACACCACCCAGTCGTCGGGCACGGTCACCACGACCGCGGCGGACTCTGCAACCCAGGTGGATGGGGACACGGGCACCGCCGGCACACAGGCGTTCACCGCCACCACGGGCAACACCCCGGTCACCATCACAGAGACCGCCGGCGCGATCCCGTCCGGCTGGGCCCTGGCTGGTGCCACTTGCACCAACGCGTCCAACGCCGTCGTCGGCACGCTGAGCGGGACCACCTACACCGTGCCGGCGAGCCAGATCGTCGGTAACGCGGTGATCACGTGCACGTTCAGCAACGGCCGGCCAGGCATCTCGCTGACCAAGACCGCAGGAACCGCGACCGGGAGCACTGCGGGTTCGACGATCCCGTACACCTTCACCGTCACCAACACCGGCCAGACGCCGCTGTCCTCGATCGTGATCACCGACACCAAGCTCAGCTCGGTGTCGTGCCAGGCGACCTCGCTGAACGTTGGCGCCTCGACGACCTGCACGGGCAGCTACCCGCTGACCCAGGCCGACGTCGACGCAGGCCAGGTGGTCAACAACGCTTCGGTCAGCGGCACCACGCCCAGTGCCTCCACCGTGACGGCGAGCGCAACGGCGACCAAGACCATCCCGCAGGCACCCGCGATCACCCTGACCAAGTCGGCCGGCTCCATCGTCGACAACGACGCCAACGGCCACGACGTCGGCGACACCATTCCCTACAGCTTCGTGGTGAAGAACACCGGCAACGTCACCCTCACCTCGATCGCGGTGAATGACCCGAAGGTCGGGACCATGACCTGCCCGACCACCACGCTGGCCCCGAACGCTTCCACCACCTGCACAGCGACCTACACCCTCCTCCAGACCGATGTGAACGCGGGCAGGGTCGACAACAGCGCGAGCGTTTCCGGCACCCCGCCCATCGGGGCGGCGGTGACCGCGTCGTCCAGTGCCTCGGTGACGATCACCCGCTCGGCCA
>PHEV01000218.1 GCA_002843035.1 Actinobacteria bacterium HGW-Actinobacteria-5
ACTATCGGAAGCTCTCCAGCTGCCGCGAATCCGCTGCGCTGGGGTACTAGGACTCGAACCTAGACTGACGGAACCAGAATCCGGCGGGCTGCCAATTACCCCATACCCCAAAGTCGGCCTTGCGGCCGGGGAGTGACTTTACTAGACCTCGTCTCCGCCAACAAACCGAGTGCCGGGCGTGGCGGTGGCGAGGCTCATCCGGGTGGCGATCCAGACCGCGATCGCGGCGAACGCGGCGAAGGCCGCAAGGCTCCAGCCGAGCTCGGCCCAGGTCGTCGTGGTCGTGGTGCGGGTCGCCGTCATCGTCCCGGACAGCGCGGCCCAGCCGAAGGCGATCACGTTGTTGGCCACGTGCGCGGCGATCCCTGCCTCCAGGCCACCGGTCTTCACCACCAGCCAGCCGGCGACCACACCGAAGACGAACCGGTACAGGAAGGCCGGCAGGTCCTGCGTGCCGTGCATCAGCGCGAACACCGCGGCCGACCCGACCACCCCGAACCACGGGCTGCCCGGCGCCGTCGTATGGATCGCCTGCAGCAGATAGCCGCGGAAGAAGTACTCCTCCGCGGCAGCCTGCAGCGGTGAGGTGAGCAGGATCGCAACCACGAAGCCCCAGAACGCCGGCTCGGGGTTGACCGCCCACGACTGGCCGATCCGGGTCAGCGCCCACACCCCGCCCAGGATCGCGAACGCGGCCAGGCCGGCCACCACAGCGAACCGCCACCGGAAGCCGGGCTGGACCGAGTGCAGCCAGCGCGGGTGGAACCGGTGGATGAACAGCACCAGGCCCAGGCTGATCGGGATCAGGGTCGCCAGCCCGAGGTGTGTGGCGACCATTCCCGACGGCTCGGAGAACGTGCTGGTGACCTCACCCGCCCAGGCGAGCATCTGGCCGCCCGGGGAGCCTTCGGCCAGCCAGAACAGCGCGATCACCCCGGTGACCACCCACGGCGCGAGGATCACGTAGGTGATCAGGCCGAGCATCGCCCCGCCGATGCCGAGCATGATCGTCCGCCAGCGTGCCCGGAGCGGGTCGTTGATGATCAGCACCTCCGGGTAGGTCACGCCCGGCTGCGGCTCGTACCTCACCAGCCGGTCGATCCGGGCGCGGACCGCCTCGCCGAGGGCCGACACCTACGCCTCCTCCGCGATCACGGGGTTGGTGAGCGTGCCGATCCCGGAAATGGTCACGCTGACCCGGTCCCCCGGCGCCATCGGTCCGACGCCGGCCGGAGTTCCGGTGAGGATCACGTCACCGGGCAGCAACGTGGTGAACGAGGTCACGTAGGCGACCAGTTCGGCGATCGGGTGCACCATCAGCGCGGTGCTCGCGGCCTGGACGGGCTCGTCGTTCAGGCTGGTCAGCAGATGCAGCTGCCCCGCCTCCTCCAGGTCGATGTGGGTGGCGATCCACGGTCCGAGCGGGCAGAAGCTGTCGTAGCCCTTGGCCCGCGTCCACTGCCCGTCGGCGTTCTGCAGGTCGCGGCAGGTGACGTCGTTCGCGATGGTGTAGCCGAAGATCACGTCGGCGGCGCGCTCCGCCGGCACCCGCCGGCAGATCCGTCCGATCACGACCGCCAGTTCACCCTCGTAGTGCAGGTTCGTCGTCTCGGGTGGGCGCACGATCGGTTCCCCGGGCCCGATCACCGACGTGTTCGGCTTCAGGAACACCAGTGGGGAGTCCGGCGCCTCGTTGCCGAGTTCACGGGCATGCTCGACGTAGTTGCGACCCACCCCGACGATCTTGCTGCGCGGGATCACCGGTGCGACCAGCCGGACGTCGGCCAGCGGCAGCCGCTCACCGGTGTAGTGGACGGGACCCGCGAGCGGATCTCCCGACACGACGGCGACGGTCTCGGGATTTGGGCCCTGGTCCTCGGCCAACTCGACCACCCCGTAGGTGGGATCCCCCTGGGCCACGAACCTGGCGATACGCATGCCGCGGAGTCTAGAGGAGTCCCGACGATTGATGATGGTCCCGCCACGAGGAGCGAACGACCGGTGCCGGCGGAACGCACCCGCGACCCGCAGGCTCGATCACCTGGGCACCACCGTGGTGGTGACGACCCACCGGTGCTTGCCGATCGGGCGGTCTCGGGCGAAGCCCAGCTTCTCGAAGGTGGAGAGCGCACCGTGGTAGAGGAAGCCGGCCGGCACCGCGTCCGCGCTCTCCGGGTAGCCCTCCACCGTCCCACCGCCGAGACCGGCGATCAGGTCGAGCGCCCCCGCGATCGCCGCGGTCGAGACGCCCTGGCGACGGTGGCCGCGTCCGACATAGCAGCAGGCGATCCGCCAGTCGGGCAGGGTGGTGAGCTCCTTGCGGTACTCGGCGAGGTTCTTGATTCTCGGCACCTCGTCGGGGTGCCCGAACTGCGCCCAGCCGACGCACTCCTCGCCCTCGAACACCAGCGCGGCGTGCGCGGTCCCGGCCCGGACCCGGGCGAGCTTGCGCTCCGGCTTGGGGATCAGTCGCTCCTCGGCGTCGGGCGCAGGGTGGAACCCCATGCACCAGCACCCGCCGAAGATGCCGCCGTTCCGCTCGACCAGGTCGGCGAAGGCGGGCCAGGTGGCCTCCTCCAGCGGACGCACCGCATAGGGACCGGCCATCGTGGTTACGCGCCCGGCCCCGCGACCACGTTGACCAGCGGCTGGCCGGCTGCGAAGCGGGCCAGCTGCTCCCGAAGGAGGCGCTGCATCCGCGGGTAGAAGGCCGTGCTCTGGCCACCGACGTGAGGGCTGATGAACACTCCCGGCGTGCGCCACAGCGGATGCTCGGCGGGCAGAGGCTCGGGGTCGGTCACATCGAGCGCAGCCCGGATCCGTCCGGAGGCGGTCTCTGCCACCAGCGCATCGGTATCCACGACCCGGCCGCGGGCCACGTTCACCAGGAGCGCCCCGTCCGGCAGCGCAGCCAGCTCGGCGGCACCGATCAGGTGCTCCGTGGCCGGGGTCAGCGGCGTGATCACGAAGACGACCTCGGCGTTCGGCAACAGTGCGGGCAGGTCCTCGATCGGGTGCACCGGCACCTCCCCGGTGCGTCCACGCCGGGCGACCCGCGTCACCGAGCCCACCTCGAAGCCCGCCAGGCGCTGCTCGATGGCCGCACCGATCCGTCCGTAGCCGACGATCAGGACGCGCCGGTCGGCCAGCGACGTGGCGAAGTCATTGCCCCAGGTGCCACTCGGCATGTTGCGCGCGTAGGTGTCCAGGTGACGGTTGCTGGTCAGGGCGAGCGACACCGCGAGTTCGGCCGTACTGGCGTCATGCACGCCGGAGGCGTTGCACAGCTGGACGCCATCGGGCAGGAAGGGCAGGAAGTTGTCGTAGCCGGCGCTGAGCAGCTGGACGGCCCGCAGCGACGCCATCTCGCCCACGCGCTCCATCACGACCGGAGCCGGATGCATGTACGGGGCGACCACCAACTCCACCTCGGCGATCGAATCCGGCCAGGTTCCTTCGGCGAGGAAGCAGTCCGCGACCAGGGGTTCCGGCAGCGGGCCGAGCGCAGTCTCGGCCGCGGCGACGTCAGGGTAGGGCAACCAGATGCGACGAGCCATATCCCTAGCCTATGGTGCGCTCATGAGCACCTTCGACGCGGTTGAGTTGATCCGCACCAAACGGGACGGCGGGCGCCTCCAGGACGCCGCCATCGACTGGCTGATCCGCAACTACACCGACGGTGTGGTGAGCGACGAGCAGATGTCGGCGATGGCGATGGCCATCTTCTTCCGCGGGCTCGACAGCGCCGAACTCAGCCGCTGGACCAACGCCATGATCGCGACCGGCGAGCGGATGGACTTCTCCAGCCTGTCCAGGCCGACCGTCGACAAGCACTCCACCGGCGGGGTCGGGGACAAGATCACCCTGCCCCTCGCGCCGCTCGTCGCCGCGTGCGGCGCGGCCGTTCCGCAACTGAGCGGACGCGGGCTGGGCCACACCGGCGGCACCCTGGACAAGCTCGAGGCCATCCCGGGCTGGCGGGCGTCCTTGTCGAACGCGGA
>PHEV01000219.1 GCA_002843035.1 Actinobacteria bacterium HGW-Actinobacteria-5
GTGCACATGGCGCGTTCCGGCGAGGGCGGCGCGGCCCTGACCCGGCTGGCGGAGGTCGTCAACGAGGGCAGCCGGGCGCTGCTGGACTCGGCCAAGCCGGTGGTGGCGGCCGTCCAGGGAGTGGTGGCCGGCGGCGGCCTGGGACTGATGCTCACCGCCGACTACGTCGTCGCGACCAGCGCGGCACGGTTCGTCTCGAAGTACGCCGACATCGGGCTCACCCCCGACCTGGGGGCGTCCGTCCTGCTACCCCGCGCGATCGGCGAGACCCGGGCGCTGCAGCTGCTGCTGTCCGACCTGGCCCTCGACGCCACCACCGCGCGCGAGTGGGGACTCGTCGCAGAAGTGGTCGCGCCGGAAGCGCTGGCCGCTCGGGCCGAGGGGGTCGCCCGCGCCTGGCTGGCGGGAGCCACCGACGCCTACGGCCAGGCCAAGCGCCTCGTCCGCGCCGCCGCGTCCCGTCCGTTCGCCGCGAGCCTCACCGACGAGGCCACCACCATCGGCCAGGCGTTCGACTCCGCCGACGCCCGGTCCAGAGTCGCCGCATTCGTCGCGGCCCGGAAGCACTGAGATGCCCTCCCTGGCCGGCCGGACCCTGCTGGTCTCCGGCGGTAGCCGCGGGATCGGGCTCGCGATCGCCGTACGCGCGGCCCGGGACGGCGCGAACGTTGCGCTGCTCGCCAAGACCGACACCCCGCACCCGAAGCTCGAGGGCACCGTGCACACCGCCGCCGCAGAGATCGAGGCCGCGGGTGGGCATGCCCTGCCGATCGTGGGCGACGTCCGCTCCGACGCCGACATCGCGCGGGCCGTGGCGGCGGCGGCCGGCGCGTTCGGCGGGATCGACATCGTGGTGAACAACGCGTCCGTGATCGACCTGTCCGGCACGCTCGAACTCAGCGAGAAGCGCTACGACCTGATGCAGGACGTCAACGTGCGCGGAACCTTCATGCTGTCGCGGGCCGCGCTGCCCTGGCTGCGCGAGGCCCCGAACCCGCACATCCTCTCCCTCTCACCGCCGCTCAACCTCGCCCCGCGGTGGCTCGGCGCGTTCCCGGGCTACATGCTCGCCAAGTACGGGATGACCCTGGCCACCCTCGGCCTCGCCGCGGAGTTCGCCCGGGACGGGGTCGCGGCCAACACCTTGTGGCCGCGCACGACGATCGCGACCGCCGCGGTCCGCTTCGCCCTCGGCGGTGAGCAGATGGTGCGCGCAAGCCGGACGCCGGCGCTCTACGCCGATGCCGCCCACCTCGTGCTCTGCCGTGCCAGCCGGGAGCGCACCGGCCAGTCCCTGATCGTCGAGGACGTGCTCAGCGCCGCCGGGCTCGGCGACTTCTCCGGCTACGCCGCCGTACCCGGGACACCGGATGCGGACCTGCAGCCCGACATCTTCCTCGACTGAGGGACGGGCGGGCCGAGGCAGCGCACGCACCTCGCCGAGGTGGGCGCCGGCCTATTCGGGGGGATGGACGAGCGTCGCCTCGGTCAGGACTCCGTCCGCGATCACGACGGCGACCTCGGCCCAGGTCACAGCCGAGCTGTCGCCCAGGAGGATTCGGTGACGACCCTCGACCGGGACCCGGCGAGCGGCCTGCGCGCTCCAGCGCGCGATCGCGGCGGACGTCACCTCGAGCTCCGCGACCGCGGACGCACCGGGAGCGACCGGGACGCGGACGATTCCGACCAGCTCGGCGGCGGACCCGCTGATCCTGGCGTAGGCCTGCGTGACCTGGACGGTGTCGCGGGTGCCGTTGTTGGCGACCGAGAACTCGATTCGCAGTCGGCCGTCGACCACCGTGTGACCGGTCACCGCACAGGACGTGGCGGCGTAGCCCAGTCCGTGGCCGAAGCTGAACGCCGCGCCGTGCTCACCGATCCCGGGGGAGCGGTAACCGATCCCCCCGTCGGCGTCGTAGTCGAGGCGGGTGAAGAGCACAGCGGCAAGGGCCGCGCCGAATCGCTCGCCCGGATACCAGACCTGCAGCACGGCGGCGACCTCGTCGAGCCATGGCATCCGCACCGCTCCGGGAGTGTTCAGGACCACGATCGTGCGCGGGTTCGCGGCGGCGACGCGCCGGACCAGCTCGTCCTGGTCGCCCGGCAGCGCCAGGTCGTCGCGGTCCATCCCCTCGCCGCAGGCCTGGTTCACCAGGACCACGGCGGCGTCACAGGCGCCCGCCGCCGCAGCCGCCTGCCCGATCAGCGCGTCCGGCGGCTGCCAGCCCAGTCGCAGGACCGGGCCGATCCCCATCGGCGGGATCGCGATCGCCGGACCCTCCTCGTAGTCGACCTCCAGCTCGACCGGGTCGCCCGCGATGAGGTCGACCACCGTCTGGAGCGGGTAGTGCGGTCCGTGGATGAACTGATCCGCCTCGCGGGAGCCGCACAGGACGGTGGTCCCGTTGATCCGCAGGCGCGCCCGCCCACCCACGTTGAGGCTGAGCCGGTGCGGACCGCTGGCCGCGCTGGTTAGCCGGGTGCGCCAGCGCCCCGGCCATCGGGACGCGACGTCGCCCGCCGCGACGGCGTGGTCGATGTCGGCCAGTACCTCGGTCCAGCGACGACCGGACCCATCGGAGAACTCGACCTCGACACCGGGACCCGAGCCGTCCGGAAGGGTGAACGCCGTGGCGGGGACGGTCGGCAGCGGCACATCGCCGAGGCTCCCCTGGGCGAGAACGACCGTCCGCTCGCCCGCAGCGGCCCGGATGCCGGCGGCGGGGGTGAGGAGTCGATTCGGGTCGAGGTCCACCGCGGCGGACCCGCCGACGACGTAGAGCGCGTCGGCTCCGCTGGGGCCGATCACGGCGACCGAGGCCACGTCCGGCCCCAGCGGCAGCGCCGCGTTCTGGTTGCGCAGCAGGACGGTCGAGGCAATCGCCGTCCGTTCGGCCAGATCGCGGTGCGCGGGCGTGGAGACCCCGGACGCAGACGAATGCCCGGCAGGCGGGTGGTCGACAAGCCCTGAGCCGATCAGCGCGCGGGTCAGGTTGGTCACCAGCGCATCCACCACACCGGAGGGGGCCGCCTCGACCATCTCGCGCGTGCGACCACCGGAGCCACCCAGGGCACCCAGGTCGAGTCCCGCGGCCAACGCCCGCGCATCGTCGCGGACGGCGAACAGGAAGTCCGGGCAGTAGAAGCCCTGCCAGCCCCACTCGCGCCGCGGGATGGCGAGGACCTCCGGACTCTCGCACGCGTACTGGCCGTTGATCCGGTTGTAGGAGCCCATCATCGACCAGGCGCCCGCCTCGACGACGGCGCGGAACGGCCGCAGATAGGCATCCTGGAGGACGGCGGTCGAGACCTGGACGTCCATCGCGTCGCCGCGGAGCTGACCGAATCCGTAGCCGGTACGGCGATCCTCACCGTTGTAGGCGACGTAGTGCTTGACCTGGCAGATCAGGTGGTTCGACTGCGCTCCCCGGACGTGCGCGGCACCGATCAGGCCGGACAGGTAGGGGTCCTCGCCGAACGCCTCGGGGACGCGGCCGGCCCGCGGGTCGCGGGCGAGATCGACCGTGGGTCCGAGCAGCACGGTGAAGCCGGCCGCCCTCGCCTCCCTCCCGACGGCTGCGCCGTACTCCCGCGCGAGGTCGGGGTCGAACGTGGAGGCGAGCGCAATCCCGGCGGGGAAAGCTGTCGCGCCCGGCACGTCCCGCAGGCCGGTACCTGCGTCCACGTAGTCGGGCGCGGGAAGGCCGCGGGTGGTCAGGGCGTCGAACTCGCCGAGCGCGATCGCCACCTTGTCCTGCCCGCTCAGGTCGGCGACCAGCGCACCCACCCGCTCCTCGAGTTCGAGGGAGGCGTCCAGCCAGCGCGGCGCCACGCTCAGACCCCGCGCCCTGCGTTCAGCGCCGCGAGGCCGGCCTCGACCTCTGCGACGACGGCCGGAGAGATCAGGCTGAACGCGCCGAAGAGGGGCTGGTTCGGCACCCAGGCCGTCCGCCGCATGAAGTCCCTGGCCACAGCCGGATCGATCCGGGTGAAGGCGTCGACCACGGTGCGGTAGGCGACCGGATCGTCCATGACCGCCGCCAGCGAGGTGGCGGTGGTCAACCTCGCCGGGGCCGGATCGGGCACGTCGTCGACCACCCACTCGTGTGTCCCCGTGGCCACGTCGAACGACTGCCCGTCCGGGAGCCGGACGGCAGCGGTCGCGTTGGGCGGGACGGTCGCGGTGATCGTGACCCGCCCGTCCGCCCGGCGCCACCCGACAGTCGCCGGACCGTAGGGGGTGTCGTGGCGAGCCGAGGCCCACTCCATTCCCGGTAGGGGCTGCGGCGCGACCGCGAGCCGACGGTAGCCGGGGGCGGCCGGAGCCAGGCCGCCGACCACGCGGTGCAGCCAGTCGGCCACCGCACCGAGCGCGTAGTGGTTGAAGCTGGTCATCTCGCCGGGGTTGATCGAGCCGTCCTCGAGGAGCGAGTCCCAGCGTTCCCAGATCGTGGTGGCCCCCATCGTCACCGGGTAGAGCCAGGAGGGGCACTCGGTCTGGGTGAGCAGCCGCCCGGCCTGACGCAGGTGTCCGGTCCGGCTGAGCGCGTCGGTGACCAGCGGGGTGCCGACGAACCCGGTGCTGATCCGGTAGCCGTCACGGCGGACGAGCCAGGCGAGCCGCTCCCCCATCCGCTGGGCGAGATCGCCGCTGGCGATCCCGAACTCGATCGCCAGGGCGTAGGAAGTCTGCGCGTCGGACAGGATCCGGCCGGCCGCAGTCACGTACTCGGCCAGCCACGCCTGCCGCACCTGTTCGGCCACCGCGCGGTAGTGGGCGGCGTCCGACTCCTCGCCGAGGACGGCGGCGGAGCGCGCGAGCAGGTCGGTCGACCGGTACAGGTACGCGGAAGCGACCAGGTCCGGGTCGGCCTTCGCCTTGGCCGGGAGATCGGGCGGGGCGTCCGGGTCGACCCAGTCTCCGAACTGGAAGCCGCCCTCCCACAGGTACCGGTCGCCGGCCAGGGCGAGGACCTGGTCCACCCAGCCCTTCATCGACGGGTACTGCACCTCGAGCACGCCGAGATCGCCGAAGCGCTGGTAGAGCACCCAGGGCAGGATGACGGCCACGTCGCCCCAGGCCGCAGCAGGCACCTTCGCCGAGTCGAGCACGTCGGGAACGATGAACGGCACCCCACCGGCGTGCTCCTGCTCCAGCGCGAGATCGACCAGCCAGGAGGCGAGGAAGCCGTCGCAGTCGTAGAGGTAGCTGGCGGTCGGGCTGAACACCTGGATGTCGCCCGTCCAGCCCAGCCGCTCGTCCCGCTGCGGGCAATCGGTCGGCAGGTACAGGAAGTTGCCCCGCATGCCCCACACCACGTTCTCGTGGAGCCGGTTCACCATCGGGTCGGAACACTCGAACCAGCCCGTCCGCACCATGTCCGAGCCGATCACCTCCGCGGTGACGTCCGCAGGGTCGAACTCGCCCGGCCAGCCGGACACCTCGGCGTACCGGAAACCGTGGAAGGTGAAGGCGGGCGCCCACTCCTCCACCCCCGTGCCGGCCAGCGTGTAGGTGTCGGTGGCCTTCGCGACCCGCAGCGGACGGACGCCGAGTTCCCCGTCCTCGAGCACCTCCGCGTGCCGCAGGGTGACCACCGTGCCTGCCGGACCCTGGACCCGGATCCGGAGTCGGCCGACCAGGTTCTGCCCGAAGTCCAGCAGCGTCCTCCCCGACGGCGAGGTGAGCACTGCGGCCACGGGCACGCTCTCGGTGACCCGCACCGCGGGCCCGGTCCGCGGGCCGGGCGCGGGCGCGGCGTCACCCGGCAGGGCCGGGACCCAGCCGTCAGTGCGCACGCCGGGGGTCGACCATGCGGGCGGGGTGCGGCGGTTTCTCGAT
>PHEV01000220.1 GCA_002843035.1 Actinobacteria bacterium HGW-Actinobacteria-5
ATATTCCCCACTGCTGCCTCCCGTAGGAGTCTGGGCCGTATCTCAGTCCCAGTGTGGCCGGTCGCCCTCTCAGGCCGGCTACCCGTCGTCGCCTTGGTGGGCCGTTACCCCACCAACAAGCTGATAGGCCGCGAGCCCATCCTTGACCGTCGGAGCTTTCCACCCCGGTAGATGCCTGCCGGGGTCGTATCCGGTATTAGCAGCTGTTTCCAACTGTTATCCCAGAGTCAAGGGTAGGTTGCTCACGTGTTACTCACCCGTTCGCCACTGATCCAGGAGCAAGCTCCCTTCACCGTTCGACTTGCATGTGTTAAGCACGCCGCCAGCGTTCGTCCTGAGCCAGGATCAAACTCTCCGTTGAAATTTATCAGCCAGGCTCGAGAGCCCGATTGCTGTCAACTTTGTGTTTGATACTGACAGGATCCATTGCTGGATCTATCAATAATCAAAGGAATCCGTCCGGATCGTGTTTCGACTTGCGTCTCACACTCCCCGGTACGGGGTTGATTTGCACTCCGAAGAGTGCATTATTGTGCATTGACTTTTAAGCACGCTGTTGAGTTCTCAAGTTTCGGGTGCGCTCCGCGCTTTGGCTTGCGCCGCTGCTTGGGGCAACTCGTCTTACTTTACTCGGCGACTTTCGTCGGTGTCAAACCGGCTTCCGTTGCCTTCCCCCACCCGCGACTGACCTCGGACCTAGGTGGGCTCGGTCTTGAGCGCACACCGTATCCGTGCTAGTCAGAGGTGGTTTGGCGCCCCGATCCGTCCGTTCCAGACTCTTGTCTGTCTCGTCCGTCTCACCGGCGGCGCTCGAAGAACATTACGCAGTCGGAGGGGCGGGGTCAAATCGGCTTGGACGCCCGGGCGTGTCGCCCTTCCGTGAGCGTCAATCCGCGCCCGCCGAGACCGAACGGAGTCACCTCGGCGGGGGAAGGGGGTTCTCGATCAGCGCCATCCGTGGGCCGTCGAGGCTGCGCTGTGCGGGCACGCAACCGGTCTGCCTGACCACAGTCCGCGCGGCCTCCGTGCCTCGCGCGGTAATCCCCGCCGGATCAGTCCCCGTGGAATCGTCACACACGAGGTTGTTCCCTTTTCCGCGGGGACGAGCTGGACGCGCCCCGTGCTGGGGGTGTTCCTCGACGATGGCGCTGGAGGCCCCGTGCGCTTCTGCGCGCGCCTGTGGACATCGCCGGCTCCTGCGGCGATCTTGTTCCCCGTACCGCGGCACCGTGCCCTCCGACGCCCCTACAGGGCCGGGCCTCGGCGTCCCCGCCGTCGTCAGCACATCGACGTCACCTACGGAGCGCGATTCACCCCGGGGTTTCGCGCCACGCGAACAGCCGGTGTGTCTCCCCACCGACGGACAGCCCTGTAGCCGTCCAGCGTGCCCGTAGTGGGCGCCCGCGTACTGCGCGGTCTTCCGGGAGCAGGGCCTCAGCGTTCGACGGCGAGCGCACCCACCGTCCTTCGGCCGCGTCGCACCACGACGTAGCGCCCGTAGAGCAGGTCCGAGTCGGCCAGACGGGCCTCCGGATCGGTCACCTTCGCGTTGTTGAGGTATGCGCCGCCCTCGTCGATCGCCCGGCGGGCCGCTGACCGCGACGGGACCACGCCGGCTGTCGCCAGCACTTCCACCACGGTCGGAAGCTCCTCCCCCACGCGCATCGGCGGGGTGCCCAGTTCGGCCACGACAGCCTTCAGGGTGGCCTCCGGGAGCGCACCGAGATCCTCCCTGCCGAAGATCGCCGACGCGGCCGCGGCGGCGGCCTTCCGCTCCGCCGGCGAATGGACGAGGTCGGTGATGTCGTCGGCCAACGCACGCTGGGCCGCTCGCAGGTGTGGAGCCTCCTTCAGCTGGCGAGCCAGGTCCTCGATCTCCTCAGCACTACGCCGGGTGAAGATCTTCAGGTACTCCACAACCTTGGCGTCCTCGGCGTTCAGGAAGAACTGGTGGAAGGCGTACGGGCTCGTCATGGCGGGGTCCAGCCACACCGTGCCGGACTCGGTCTTGGTCAGAACCTCCGGTCTGGAGAGTGACCCCGTGGCGCCGGTACAGCTCCAGGTAGTCGAGCGACTGGAGCAGGACGTAGGAGAACTCGGTGAACGAGATGCCGGATTCCAGCCTGGCCCGGACGACCTCGCGGTCGAGCATTCGGTTCACGCTGAAGTGCTTGCCGATTCCGCGCAGGAAGTCGAGGGTGGAAAGCTCCGAGGTCCAGTCGTAGTTGTTCACGACGACCGCGCCCGCCGGGCCGTCGAAGTCCACGAAACGGCTCACCTGCCCCCGGATCCGCTCCACCCACTCATGGACGATGTCCTTCGGGTTCAGGTTGCGCTCCGAGCTCTGCTTCGGATCTCCGATCAGCCCGGTCGAGCCGCCCACGAGCAGGAACGGCCGGTGTCCGTTGGACTGGAGGATGCGAGCCAGCATCAGCTGGACGAGGTTGCCCATGTGGATACTGGGTGCGGTCGGGTCGAAGCCCACATAGGAGCTGACCTGCCCCGCGTCGAAGGCGGATGCGAGCGCATCCGGGTCCGTCGAGTGGGCGATGAAGCCCCGCCAGGTCAGTTCGTCGATCACCGCATTCACGGTGGGTAAGCATATGGGGCCTCAGCGGGTCCGGGAGACCGGGCGCTGTCGGTGGCGGCTCCTAGCCTGCTCGCAGGAGGTGGGCGATGGCGTCGTTCAGGGCGAGTGCGGGAATCATCGAGGCTCGGGCCGGCGTGGAGCCGTCCGCGGTGCTGGAGGCGGCCCGGCTCGCGGTCGCCGACGGGTGGGTCGTTGAGGACGCGTTCGTCGACGTCGAACCGCTGGCCCGCGGCACCGGCGCGCCCCGCGTGGTGGTGCGGTTCGTGGTACCCACCGGGAACGATGCCGAGGAGGATGCCGACGCCTGGTCGGCCGCCAGAGCACTGGCGACGGCGGTAGGAAGGGTTGCCGAATGGAGCGACCTGCACGTGCTGCGCCGCAGCGGCGGTCGCTGGACGCCCGTCGAGCGTGGCCAGGGGTCTGCGTCGCCCAGGGAATGACGGTGGCGGACCTGCCGTCGACGGCTCTTCGCATGCCGGGGATCCTGCTGATGATGAGTTCGGCGCCGCTGCCCGCGGTCGCCGCCGTGCGCTGGACTTCGCCGTCCGGCGCGCAGGCGGCCGACGCGACTCCGTCGAAAGTCGGTGGGTCCCGGAGATGGCGGCGGGGCGCCACTCTGGCCAGTGGCGCCCCGCGGAGGGGTGGGTAGTCGGATCAGGATCGACAGCCAGGCCAGAACGGCAGGACAGTGCACCAGTCCTGCGCGACGAGACTGGACGCCGGCCACGCCACCACGACGATGCCGGCCACGGCAGCCACGGTGCCGATGAGTGCGACTGCGATCCGGCGACGGAGCCAGATGGCGGTGGGTGTCATGAGACGAGAGTTGCACCGTCTCCGGCCCCGGCAGTCTCCTGCGACCCCAGTTCCGCCCGACCGGGCGATGCGATCGAACCCGAATTGCCCGATCGGGCAATGCTCGCAGTGGTCCGCCGATCTGGCCGCGGTTGGCCCGACCTGCCTGCGCACGGTTTGATTGGCGCATGCGGCGCGCCCCCAACCTCCTGACCGACGGAACCGTGGACGTCACGCTCGCGCTGCTCATCGCCGCGCTGGGGGTCGCACTCGGCTGGCACGTGGGCTCGCCGCTCTCGATTGCCCTCGACGTCGCCGCCTGCGCCGCCGCCGCCCTTACCGTGCGGTACCCGTGGGCGGCGGGCATCGCGCTGGCAGCAATCCTCCTGTGCTACGTGCCGGCACCGAAGGAATGGGCGTTGATGGGCGAGTACGCCCCGCTGATCCCGATCCTTGGCATGGGCATGCGCGGCCGACGCCGCGAGCGCCTGGTCATGACCATCGTCTACTGGTCGATCCTGATGGCGATCCAGGTCGCCCAGTCGGCGAGGGTGAATCCCGACGCCCCCGGGATCGTGCTCGTCCTTGCCGGATTCATGTGGGCCGCACTGATGGCCGTGTTGTGGGTGATCGGGAGCGTGTTCACGGCCTACCGCAAAGCCCAGGACGAGGCCCGCGCCGCAGCCCTCGCCCAGCAACGGCTCAGCCTGGCCCGCGATCTCCACGACAGCCTCGCCCGCACCCTTGCCCACCTGATCCTGCGCGCACGCAAGGCCGCTGCCGCCGGGGACGCCGACGCGCTCGAGCCGCTCGCGGACGGGATCAGCCAGGCGGCGAGCGAGCTCCGCTGGCTGCTGGGTGCGCTGCGCGAGCCCGGGCCCCTGCCCGACCTCGACACGGGCGGGTCACTTGCGGCCACCATCACGGAGGTCATTGATGAACTGGCCGAGCACGGGTTCCCGACCGCCGTCACGATCGACGGAGACCTGGATCGCGTGCCTCCGCGCACCGGCGAGGTGCTCGCCGGAGTCGCCCGCGAGGCCGCGGCCAACATCGAACGGCACGGCGCGGAGGGTCGTCCGTGCACACTGGTGGCGAGCATCGACGAGACCGCGGTCGACCTGGCGTTCATCAACGAGGTCGGGTCGACCGGGCGCGACTCCGGCTCCGGCAGCGGGTCGATGGGCCTGCTCGGCGCCACCGAGCGGCTCGCGACGGTGGGCGGAACGATGGAGACGCGCAGGGAGGGACGACAGTGGATCACCAGGGTGACCATCCCGTTGGCGGGCCGGTCCTGACCCGGGTCGTGATCGTGGATGACGACCTGTTCGTCCGCAGCACCCTGGCCGGGCTGCTGTCCGCAGCACCCGGGATCGAGGTTGTGGCCACCTACGACAGCGGCATCGAGGCGTCCGCGCACGCCGCCGGGGATCGCGCCCACGTCACGTTGGTCGACATCTCGATGCCAGCGCTGGGTGGCCCGGAGACGACAGCGCGTCTCCGCGCCGAATGCCCCTCAACCAGGGTGCTCGCCCTCACCTCGCTCACCGACCCGTCCGCCGCGGCCGCGATGATCGCTGCCGGCGCGCTCGGGTTCCTTCCCAAGGACCTGTCGGTACCGGCGATGGTGCATGCGATCGAGGCGGCCCGGCGGGGAGTCTCGGTGCTCGCCGGCGCCGGCGCCGAACTCCTCGGGCAGCAGGCGCCGCCGGTCGAGCGGCCGAAGCTGAGCGACACCGAGGTCGCCATCCTGCGGCTCGTCAGGGACGGGCAGACCAACGAGCAGATCGCGGGCGCGGTCTACCTCTCGCCGTCGACCGTGAAGTACCACGTGTCCGCCCTGATCACGAAGCTCGGTGCGACGAACCGGGTGACGCTCGCCATCAAGGCCCACGAGTTGCGACTGGACGACTGACGCCGCTCACCCGCTGACCGGCGGCACCTCCTCGGCGAGGATCCGGCGCAGCTCTCCCGCCTGTTCGAAGGCGACGGAGTGGCCGGCGTCGGGCAACGCGTACCACTTCTTCCCCGGGGCACGGAGGCGGTCGTACCAGTCCCGCGCCGGAGCCACCCGGGCAGCGAGCTCGTGGTCACCGGAGAGGACGATCACGGCGACGTCGAGGCTCGTGACCGACTGGCGGAGGTCGACCTGCTGGAGCTGGGGGTACATCACCGAGAACATGTCCATCAGGCCGCGCAGCACGTTCAGCTTCTCGATCGGGTCGTACTCCGCGCCGAGGATTCCGAACGGCCCCACCTTCCCGGCCGCGGCCCGCTCGCGGTACTCCCGCGGCGGGCTGTAGCTGCCCTCGAGGAGCGGGTAGAGGGTCATGATCCGGCCGTAGTCGAAGACGCTCGGGTAGGGCGGCGGGCCCAGCGTGGCGAGTTCCGCGACCAGAGCGCCGTTACCGTTCCGCATGGCCGCGGAGATCAGGTCGGTGTAGATCGCGGTGTCGGTCTCGAGGACGTCGACCATCTGGCCGCTGGCGATGTAGGCGGCGAAG
>PHEV01000221.1 GCA_002843035.1 Actinobacteria bacterium HGW-Actinobacteria-5
CGCGTCGGCCTTCACGGCGGCGAGCACGAGCCGATCGCCCACGCGGGCGCGGATCGCGTCCAGGTTGGCCCGGATGTGGTCGAGGCGCGTGGTCACCACCGACGACGCGCCCAACGCTCCCGGCATCAGGCCGCCCCGGTCGCGACCGGACGTCCCGGGTCGCTCGACCACCCTGACCAGGACGCCGGGTAGAGCGCGCCGTCCACGCCGAGGGACGCCAGCGCGAGGACCGCCTGCGCGGCCGAGACGCCGGAGCCGCAATAGACGGCCACGGGGGTCTCGACGGGCCCTCCCGGCGAGGTCGGCAGGTCGAGCTTCGCCGCAAGCTCCGCCGCGGAGGGCAGCAGGCCGTCGGCGTCCCAGAAGCCGGAGACGGGCCGGTTCACCGCGCCCGGGATGTGTCCGGCCCTCGGGTCGATCGGCTCGGTCTCGCCGCGGAACCGCTCGGGTGCGCGGACGTCGATCAGCACGCCGTCGAAGGCCGCGACCCCGTCGGCGTCGATGGTGGGCAGCTGGCCCGTGGTGAGCATCAGCGGCTCGCCGACCGCCACGTCCGGCTCCTCGGTATCCAGCGGACGCCCGGACGCCAGCCACGCGCGGATGCCACCGTCGAGCACCCGGGCGTCCAGCCCGGCCCAGCGCAGCACCCACCAGGCCCGGCCGGCGGCATAGGAGCCGGGCTCGTCGTAGACCACGACCGGGCGCGCGGGGTCGATGCCGAGGGCGCCCAGGCCCGCGCCGAGCTGAATCGGGTCTGGCAGCGGGTGCCGGCCGAGCGTCGCGTCCACGGTGGGCCCGGTGAGGACCGCCTCGAGGTCGAGGAACCGGGCTCCGGGAAGGTGCCCCTGCAGGTAGCGGCCGAAGCCGGCGCCGGGCTGCTCACCCAGGTTCCACCGCACGTCCAGCAACTGCGCACCGGCCGCCAGCGCGGCCGGCAACTCGTCGACACCGATCAGGACATCAGCTCGCGTGGTCACGCCCTGAACTCTATTCCGCGGCTCGCGCAGCGGGGTCAGGGCTCAATCGCCGGGGCAGGCCCCGATCCGGCACTGGCGTCCGCAGAGGTCCTGGCGTTCTGCCTCGGGATGTAGACGCCCCGCACCACCAGCAGCACGGACGCGGTCAGCGGGACGGCCATCAGCGCGCCCAGCAACCCGAGCAGCGAGCCGCCGATCATCGCACCGATCAGCACCAGCGGACCGGGCACCGCGACGGCCTTGTTCATGATCCGCGGGGTCATCACGTAGGCCTCGACCTGCATGTAGGCGAAGTAGACGACCGCGAAGATCAGCGCCGTCGGCCAGGAGCTCAACAGGCACACGAAGGTGGCGACGAACCAGAACAACACCGAGCCGATCATCGGGATCAGCGTGAGGAACAGCGAAAGGAACGCGAGCATCACCGCGTAGGGGACGCCGAGGACAGCGAGCAGGATGAACGAGAACGTGGCGTTCAGGGACGACAGCTGGATGCCACCGCCGACGAACCCGCCCACGGCTGCGGTGACCTGCTCGGTGAGCTCTGCGGCCTTCGGCCGCTGGTAGGCGGGAAGCAGCAGGTAGAGGCCCTGCTTCATGTCCTCCAGCGACGCGACGAAGTACATCGTGAGGACGATCACGATCATGGTCGCGGAGATGCCGGTGACCAGGCCCGCACCGGCCGCGAGCACTCCCCCGCCGATCGCGAAGATGTGGGACGGGTTGGACAGCCACGCCTGCACCTCGGCGACCAGCGACTCCCAGAACACCTGCCCGCCGGCGCCGGAGGTGAACGAGGTGAACCAGGCCGACTGCTGGATGTCGGCGAGGTACCCCGGCACCGCGTGGGCGAAGCTCACCACCTGCTGCACCGTCGCCGGCACGACGTAGGCGAGCAGGCCACCGATCACCAGGCCGAGCCCGACGAACACCACGACCATGCTCCGGCCGCGGGTCAGGCCGTGCTTCTCCAGTGTGCGCACCACGGGCTCCAGGGCGAGGGCGAAGAACAGTGCGATCACCACCGACATCACCACGGTGGCCAGCGCGGCCAGTGCGTTGCCCATGGCGAGTGCCGCGAGCACGCCGACGGTTCCGGTGAACGCCCACGCGAACGGGTGAGCGAGGACGCTGACCACCCGCAGCGGCCGCTCGAAGGAGCCCGCGGCGGGCTCGACGCGAAGGGTGTCCCCGGTCTCGGTGGTACTCATTCGGCGGCCTCCTCCACGACGGTCGCCGGACGCTCCAGCAGGCTCAGCAGGAGCAGGACGACCAGGGATGTGACGGCGGTGCCGATCACGAGGCCCGCCGACAGCGGCCGGTTGAGGATCAGCACCACGGCCGCAACCAGGCCCACAGCGACGCGGATCAGCACCCGCTGCGCGAACAACCACTCCCCGACCTTCGCGGTGGACAGGCCGTGCGCGTCGGCGCGGGTCCGGGCGCCCTCGGTGAGGCCGCCCCAGGCGCCCCGCACCGCACGGGAGACCCGGAACGGCGCCGCCAGCCACGCCACCACCACCACGACGATCGCCAGCAACAAGGTGGCGGTGGCCAGGTCGTTGATCGCCTCGCTGACGGTGTCGTAGAAGATCAGCAGGACGTCGTTGGGCATCACCGAGATGGGAATGCTGGCCTGGGCGACCACCCGCCCGATGCCCACCCCGCCGAGCACCAGGGCAGCGCCGAGACCAAGACCGACGGCGGCCCAGATGGTGGCCAGCCACTTCCGGAGGCTGACCATCACACCGGCGACGAACAGGACCAGCACGACCACCCCGAGCCAGTAGCCGGTCGCGAGCGCGGCCCGGTAGGCGAGCTGAACCTGGATCAGCGAGTCGGAGCGGACCAGCACGATGGTGCGGTCGATCTCCGGGATCCGCGAGGCAAGGGCGAAGCCCTGCTGGCTGAGGGCGTCCTTCACCGCGGCGATCAGGGGCGCCAGCCGCAGGCCAAGTCCCTGATCGGTGATCGTCACGCTGGACTGCTCGCCGTTGAGCGTCGCGACCGCCTGGCTGTGGGACAGCCGCAGGCTCTCCCGCCAGACCTGCGCGAAGGCGTCCGAGGTGACCACCCGGGCCGCGACCCCGCGGATGGTGGAGCGGACGCCGTCGGCCGCGGGCTGGCGCAGCGACTCCAGGGCCAGCCTCACCGCCGGCCGCTGAATGTTCTCGCCGAGCCCGTCGAACACCTGGTTGACGGTGCCGTCGATGTCGAGCTTCGCGTCGATCGCGTCGACGATCTGGTCGGTGACGTACGCCTGGACGCGCGGGTTCTGGATCAGCGGGGAGTAGGTGGCGACGAACGCGTCCGTGTCGCTGAGCAGCACCCTTGCCCAGCCGGAGACGATCGCGACCGGCGTGAGTAGAGGGCTGCAAGCACGATCAGGACGCTCGCCACCACACCACGCCAGCGCGGCCCCCTCGGACGGGTCGGCGCGGGCGCGGCCGTCTCGTCGTCCAGCCGTGCGGCCAGCTCGGCATTGGCCGCCTCGAGTTCGGCCAGCCGGTTCTGCAGATCGACGACGGTCGGCTCCTGCTCCGGCTCGTGGTCCTCGGTTGCCATGGGCCTTCCTTCCTGCTCACCCGGCCGGACCGGGCTCGGGACTCAGGGTTCGACGATGTTGAACGCCGGGTCGCCGGGCTGCAGCACCCCGAACAGCGCCCCCAGCACGGTCTGGTCGCCGTCCACGGTGAGCCCTGCGGCGAGCGCGGCGTCCAGCGCTCCGGAAGCGAGGGCGATCAGTGCCTCCGCGGGCACGGTCAGCGTCGCGGCGACGTCGCCGTGGCCGTCGCGGAGGTGGGTGAAGACGCCGTTGCGCAGCGTGGTGCGGTAGGCGGCGCCGTGATCGGGGAAACTCCAGCCGATCGCGAGGTCGAGGTCCCAGGCCGCAGGGCCGTCCACCTGGATCGCGACGGCATCGAAGAACATGTCCGGCGACAACTGGGCGAGCATGTCGTGCGACAC
>PHEV01000029.1 GCA_002843035.1 Actinobacteria bacterium HGW-Actinobacteria-5
GTGGCCGGCGCGAGCGACCGCGCGGGCCACCTTCGGGTAGGTCTCCACCTGCTGGCCGAGCATGAAGAAGGTGGCGGGAACGTCCGCGTCGGCGAGGTGCGACAGCAGCGTCCGGGTGTACGGGCCGGGACCGTCATCGAAGCTGAGCGCGACGCATTTTGCCTTGTCACAGTCAACTTTCTGGGCTGCTCCGCCCGGCTTCCTGGTCGGTGTCGAGGTCGCGGTCGGCGTCGGCGTAGGCGTCGTGGCGCCCGCGTCCGGTGGGACCGGGTTGACCACGGAGTTCTCGACGCGGCGGCCTTCGTCGGTGAGCAACGGCGCCGTGGCCGCGGCCGGAACGGTGAGGGTCACCCGTCCGTGCGGGCAGGCCATCACCTGGCACTGGTCGAAGCCGACGATCAGTTCGCCCTGGCTGGTGAACGCGATCATCGGCGCGGCCGCCAGCGGGTCGTCGCCAGCCCGGCCCAGGTCCACGTCAGGGTGCGCGGCCGCCGCTTCCCGCAGCGCGGCGAGGGCTGCAGCGTGGTCGAGGAGTTCATCGGTGCCCAGCACCACGCCCGAGGCCGGGTCGAACCAGAAGGAGCGCCAGGTGCTCCGTCCGTCCGCACCGTCGAAGAGGTAGCCGTCGCTGACCACTCCGACCGCCTCCGGTGAGCTGCCGATCAGCTGCCAGCCGAGGTTGAGTTCGGCGGACGCGCCGCCGGTGGCCGGATGGGTCGCCTCGAAGTCGCTGACCGCCTGCGTGAAGTAGCCGGAGATCTGCGCGTCCACAGGGGAGCGGTCGAACTGCGGCCAGCTCGCGAACACCCGCGTCCCGTTGTAGGCGGAGCGGGTCTCGACCCGGGCGAGCAGGCTGCCGAGCAGTTCGCCGTCCATCACCTGCGGACTGCGGCCCTCGGCCACCAACTCCTCCTCCGCAGCGCCCGTGGGCCGGGCCGTGTCCGGTGGGGTCGGAGTCGGCGTGGCCGCGGTGGGCGTCGGCACCGGCGAACCCAGGTCGGGCCCGGGATAGGTCACCGCGCAGCCCGCGAGCAGGCCCAGCCCGGCAAGGACGGCCCCGATTCGCCCGATCGCCCGCATGCTCCTCCTGGATGGTGAACGGCCCTTCGACGGTACCTGTCCGCCCTGAACGTCCGCCGCAGGAGATTCAGGTGTCGCTCAGGTGGACGAGAAGGAGAACCGTCCCCTTTTCGGCCAGGTGGACGAAGCGGCCTCCCGACTTGACGGGGACGGGGACCGGCACGCACCCTTGGAGACATGTGGAACTGACCTCTCGCACCGTCCCTGCCAGCGATCGAGGTCATCCGTGTCCACCACCCTGTTCCTTTCCGGCGTCGCCGCGTCCTTCGGCGCCCACCCCCTGTTCGCGGGGCTGGACGCCACCGTCGCGCCCGGCGACGTCACCGCTCTCGTCGGGCCGAACGGATCCGGCAAGACCACGCTGCTGCGGATCATCGCCGGCGAGCACCCGGCGGACGCCGGTACCGTCCGGCTCGCCCCACCGGACGCCGCGATCGGGTACCTGCCGCAATCACCGCCGGCGCCGGAGGAGTCCATCCTCGGCTACGTCCGGCGGCGTACCGGGGTGGGCCCGGCGCAGGCCGTCTTCGAAGCCGCGGCCGCCGAGCTCGCGTCCGGCGCGCCGGGGACGGAGGAGCGGTACGCCCGCGCCCTCGACCACTGGCTCGCGCTCGGCGGCGCCGACCTCGACGTGCGGCTCGCCGAGGTGCTGGCCCGGCTCGACCTCCGCGTGGATCCGGACCGTCCGCTGGGCACGCTGTCCGGAGGACAGGCCGCGCGCGCAGCCCTGGCGTCCATCCTGGCCAGCCGGTACGACGTGCTGCTGCTCGACGAGCCCACGAACAACCTGGACGGGGACGGGCTCGACGCGCTCACCTCCTTCGTCGGGAGCCTCTCTTCCCCGGTGCTGGTCGCATCCCACGACCGCGCGTTCCTCGACGCCGTCGCCACCTCCGTCCTCGAACTCGACGAGCACCAGCAGAGTGTCAACGCCTACGCCGGCGGCTGGACCGACTACCGCGCGACCAAGGCACTCGCCCGCAGGCAGGCCGAAGAGGCCTACCAGGCCTACGCCGAACGACAAGCCGACCTCGTCGCGCGCGCCCGGCGGCAGAACGAGTGGGCCCGGCAGGGACGGACGAAAGCGGGACGGCTCGGCCCGCACCAGCAACTGGCGAAGAAGTGGGCCGAGGACAAGGCACGCAAGCTCGACCAGCGCGCCGCCAGGGTGCGGGACGCCGTCGATCGGCTGCCCCGGGTCGAGCAACCGCGCAAGGAGTGGGAACTGCGCTACACGATCACGGCAGCTCCCGAATCGGCAGAGGTGGTGCTCACCCTCGACGAGGTGGTTGCGGGCGCAGGCGACTTCCGCGTGGGACCGTTCTCCGCACAGGTGGCCAGGGGCGACCGGATCGTGCTCGCAGGCCCCAACGGCGCGGGCAAGTCGACCCTCCTGCACACCGTGCTCGGGTCGCGTCCGGCCTTGTCCGGGAGGGTTTCCTGGGGGACGCGGGTGGCCCTCGGCACTATCGACCAGGGCCGCGCGCAGATCAGCGGCCCGGACGCCCTGATCGACGTGGTCGCCCGGGCACTCGACGCGACCGAGCCTGCGTCCGTCCGCACCCTGCTGGCCAAGTTCGGCCTCGGCGCGGAACACGTGGAACGCCCCTGCGAGCAACTCTCCCTCGGCGAGCGGACGCGGGCCGCACTCGCCGTGCTGCAGGGACGGGCCGTGAACGTCGTCGTGCTCGACGAGCCCACCAACCACCTGGACGTCGCTGCGATCGAACAGCTCGAGGCCGCCCTGGTCGCCTTCAGCGGAACACTGCTGATCGTCACCCACGACCGGGGCCTGCGCGATGCGCTCGCCCCGTCCGCGACCTGGGAGTTCCGGCGCCGCGGCGGCCACGCGGACGTCCGCGTGGCCTGAGCCGTCGCGGCCGTGGTGGCAGCCGGGGTACGAGACTGCCACCACGGCCATCGTGCGCAGTGCCCGGGCCATGCCCGCCCTGCTCGGAGCCAGTCTCCGCGCTCTGCAAGGTCCGGCGGTTCCCCCCTGTCTCACCAGGTCCCCTCGGGTCCCCCAACCCCCCTGATGCTGCCTGGGCACTGCGCACGATTCACCCTTCAGAACGCGCCGCATGCGTTCCTGATACACCGACCGGGAATTTCGACGTCCGGAATTCGTCGCGTGAGGAGGTATCAAAGTGCGCAGTGGATTCCTCTTCTATGCGTACTCGGTCGCTGAATAGGCTGTGACCGCCCCGCGCAGGAGGAGCTCCCCGTGATTCGCGTGCTCGACCCCGCAAGTGCCGTTGTCCGCCCCGACCAGGAAGTCGGCGCGACGGTCTACATCTCCGACCGGCTGCTCGTCCGGGGGGAACAGCTGTGGAAGCAGGACGACCGGGTCATCGGCGTGCTCGCCGGCCTCGGCCTCGGCCTGCGCCCGCCGGCACGATTCCGGGAGAAGGGGATCCCGCGCCGTGAACGCCGGACCGTGGACGGACTGCGGCTGGAGTCCCCGCAGGTGGCCGGCCTGGAGTTGTACGTCACAGCCGAACAGGGCGCGCCCGCCCCGGACGCATGGACGGTGGTCCAGCAGATCCGCACGGTTGCCCCCGACGTCGCGCAGAGCTTCGAACTGGTGCACGTGCTGTTCGCCACCGGCGGGCTGTCCGGCATCGGCAAGGGCGGATCCTACGTCCCGGGTATCGGCAAGGGCGGCAGCTACGTCCCTGGCATCGGCAAGGGCGGCTCGTACGTTCCCGGCATCGGGCTCGGCCCGGACGAGTTTGCCGTGCCCGGCTACGGCGGCAAGGCGCCCGTGGCGGTGCTGATCGCCGATCCGTCCCGGACCGCGCCCCGGCTCAACCGCCCGCCCGTCGTCGTCATGCCCGACACCGGCATCGGCAACCACGCGTGGTTCCCGGACGAGGCGGTCGTGGGCGTGAACCCGGCGCCCCCGGCGTCACTCGGCGTGAAGGTCGTCGGCTCGCCGGTCGCCGACCAGGGGCCCGGCGTCACATCCCGCCTCACCGGCGACCTCGACCGGCTGGCCGGCCACGGCACCTTCATCGCCGGCATCGTGCGCCAGACCTGCCCGTCCGCACGGCTCCAGTCGCACGCGATCATGACCTCGGACGGGCTGGTCGCCGAAGACGACGCCCTCGAGCTCCTGCAGGACCTGCTCGACGGCCAGGTCGCCGCCCTCGCCGCGCACGACGCGGCGTCGATCATCGACGTGCTCACCCTCTCCTTCGGCTGCTACCACGAGGACGCGCCGGAGGAGGACAGCGACCCGTCCAGCGTGTCCGGCAGCAGCTTCGCGGCCGTCCTGCGCGACCTCGGCCGCGCCGGGGTGCTCGTGGTCGCCGGGGCCGGCAACGACGCGACCGAGCGTCCGTTCTACCCCGCGGCGTTCGCCGGCGACCCGCTGGCGGGCTCCGGCGGGCTGCCGCTGGTCAGCGTCGGCTCGGTCAACCCCGACCGGAACAAGGTCTCCCTGTTCTCCAACGGCGGCAGCTGGGTGACCACCTACCGCCCGGGCGCGGCGATCGTCTCCACGCTGCCGCGTCGGCAGAACGCCAGCAGCCAGGCCTCGGTCGAGGTGGCCGGGGTCGACACCCTGGTCGGAGAGGCCCTGACCGCGGTACGCAGGGGCGAGGCCCCCGCGCCGCGGGACCGGGCGACGATCGATCTGGACGACTACTCCGGCGGCTTCGGCGTCTGGAGTGGAACTTCGTTCTCTGCCCCCGTGCTCGCCGGACAGCTCGCGCAGTCCCTGGTGACACAGGGGACGGAGAAGACGGATCTGGACACGCTGCTGAAGCGTGGCTGGACCGCGCTGGCGAGCGTGCTCCACCCGAGGAAGCTGGCATGAACACCACCGCTCCGCTCGGCGCACAGGCCGCCGCGGCGTTCACCGACTACCGGGCCGGCGACCGCGAGCGGCTGCGCGACCTGGTCGCCCTGCTCACGCCGCTGCTGTGGCACACCGCACGCAGCCAGCGTGCCTCGCAACAGGTGGCGGAGGACGCGATCCAGACCGCATGGGTACGTCTGGTGGACGCCTCGGACAGCATCACGGACCCGAAGGGGATCGTGTCCTGGCTGGTCGTGACGGTGAAGCGTGAGACCTGGCGGCTGATGCGGCTCGCCGGACGCGAGACCGTTCCGGAGGGCGGAATGCCGGAGACCGTGGACGACGCAACGCCGGAGGACGCCGCCCTGCGATCCGACGAGCAGCGGGTGCTGTGGCGGCACGTGAACGAACTGTCCGAACGCTGTCGCGCCCTCCTTCGGGTGATCGCCTTCGCAGCAACGCCCGACTACGCGAGCGTCGCCGCCACCCTCGGCATGCCGGTGGGCAGCATCGGTCCGACCCGCGGCCGGTGCCTGGCCAAGCTGCGCACCGCACTCCTTTCCGACCCGAGCTGGGAGGCCTGAGATGCCCGAAGACTTCGTCCCCGGGGCCGACGAGCTCCTCGACGCCACCGACGAGCGGATCCTCAACCGGCTCGCCAGCCTCTACTCGGCGATCGACCCGGTGCCCTCCGATCTGCTCGAGCGGATCGACTTCAGCCTCGCCGTAGCCGAACTCGAGGCGGACATCGCCGAGCTGACCCGCGGTGAACTCGTCGGCGTTCGCGGTGAGGCGACCGATTCGGTCACCTTCACCAGCGGCTCGTTGAGCCTGATGGTGACCACCGTCGTGTCGGCCCATCACGTACGGATCGACGGCTGGGTGACCAGCGCCGGCGCCGAGGTCGACGCGGTGGCCGAGGGCGTGACCCGGACCGTGGTCGCGGACGAAGCGGGGCGGTTCTCCCTCGACGACGTACCGCGGGGCCACGTCCACTTCGTCGTGCGCAGGGAGGGCTACCGACCCGTGATCACCCCGTCCATGGAGGTCTGACGACTTCCGCCGAGGTGGACGAGGAGACTCTCGCCCGTGCCCGGGAGCTGAGGCTCGCGGGCCTGGCCGACAACTCCGCCGGACGGCCCGATCGTGCGGCGCGCACGCTCCGTTCGGCGCTGCGGCTGCTTCCCTCCACCAGTCAGCGGGCGAGCCGCGAGGTGGAACTCGTCCGGGTCGCCTGTCTGCTGACCCTCGCCATGGCCGAACTCATGACCAGCGGACTGGAAGCCGCGACCGAACGACTCTCGCAGGCCCGCGCCCTGGCCCAGGGCGACCCGGAGATGCTGGCGCGCTGCCGCTGCCAGGCCGGGATCATCGCGGTCCGGACCCAGGACTTCGCCCGAGCCGCACAGGACCTCCAGGTGGTCGTCGCCGAGCCGCAGTGGTTCACGCAGCAGGAGCGGGCGGCCATCCTGGTGAATCTGGGAGTGCTCAACTTCGAGCTCGGTCGTCCGGACGAGGCCCTTGAGGCCTACACGACGGCCGCGCAGATCGCGAAGCAGGCCGGCGACGAGCGGCTGCTGTTCATGGCCGAGCACAACCGGGGCTACACCCGCTACCTGACCGGCGATCTGCCGGCGGCGCTCGCCGACATGGCCGCCGCCGAGGAACTCCCCGCCGACGTGCATCGAGGACCCTCCCTGTTCTCACTCGCCCGGGTGCTCGGTGAGGCCGGGCTCCTGGATGAGGCGATCGAGGCTCTCGATCGGGCGCAGGCAGCCTGCCGGCCCGGGGTGGACCGGCTCCTGCTCGCGGAGATCGCACGGGAACGGGCCGTCCTGCTGCGCCTGGTCGGCCGTTTCGGCGAGGCCTCCCGAGCTGCCCGCGCGTCCCGGTCCCGCTTCGAGACGCTCGCCGCCCCGGGGCCCGCCGCGAGCGCTGCGCTGATCATCCTCGACTGCGACCTGAGTCGACGGCGCCGACTGCCCGCCGTCCTGGACGGCGCGCTGCGGCAGGAGGGTGTGGCGCGCGAGCTCGGCGACACCGACCTGGTCGCCCGCAGCATCGCCGTGGCTGCGGAGGCCGCCGCCCGGCTGGGCCGGCCGGAGGTGGCGCGGGCGGCACTGCGCCGGTATCCGCGCCAGTCCCACGGCCTGGTGATCCACCTGCGCCACGTCTACGCCGCGGCGATCACCGACGTGGCCTCAGGATGCTCGCCGCGTCCGCGCCTGGCCAGGGCCGCGGCCGACCTGGCCGCGAGCCAGGCGGTGAGCGCTTCCCTGGACTCCCGGGCGGCCCGCAAGGTGCTCAGCCTGCGGCTGGCCGAGCTCGACCTCGATCTGGCCGTGCGGCGGGGTCCGACGGACGTGCTGCGCACGCTCGAGCGGTGGACCAGTCTCGGGCTGCCAGTCGTCCGCCCGCCCGCCGACCCGCGCCAGGCCCGACTCACCCAGCGGCTGCGCGCCCTGTCCCAGACGCTCCGCGAGGAGCCGACCCCCGAGCGAAGGGCCGAGGTGGCCCGGCTGCGCCGTGAACTCACCGATCTCGGGTTCGCGCAGCGCCAGACCGCTGCCGAGGCGGACGCGCTGCCCGGGTTGCCCGACGCCCTCGACGCGCTGACGGCGGCCGACCGCGACCTGCTCTGGCTGTTCGGCCACGACGGCGGGCTGTGGGGGGCTGCGGTCATGGGTGGACGGCGGCAGCTGGAACGGCTCGCTGACCTCGACCGCTGCCTGGAGACAACCCGGCGCCTGCAGGCAGACCTGCGCGCCGGCGCCTACCAGCCCGCCGGCCCGCTGCGGGACGCAATCGGGACCTCGCTCGCCGGCGGCCTGAGGTGGCTGGACGAGGCGGTCGTGCGGCCGTGGCGACTGCAGTCCTCCGGGCTGGTCGTGATCGGAACCCATGCGGTCTCCTCGGTGCCGTGGGGGCTGCTGCCCTCGCTGGTCGGCGTCCCGGTGACCGTGGCGCGGTCGGCCACCGAATGGGCCGGACGCCGCGGCGGCGCTGCGTCCCCTTCCGTGCGGGTGCTCACCGGGCCGGGGCTGCGTTTCGCCGCCACCGAGGCCCGGCGGGTGGCCGCGGCCTGGCGGGAGCGTCCGCCGGGTGCCGACGCAGGGGCGTCCGAGCTTGTCGCTGCCCTGGCCGGGGCCGACGTCGTGCACGTGGCCGCGCACGGCCAGCACCAACCGGCCAGCCCGATGTTCTCCTCGCTGCAGATGGCCGACGGCGACGTCTTCGCGCACGAGCTGCCGACCGGCGAGGTACGCGCCGGGCACGTGGTGTTGTCGTCCTGCGACGTCGGCACGTCCCAGGTGCGTCCGGGCGACGAACCGCTGGGGCTGGCGCACACCCTGCTCTCCCTCGGCGTCGGCTCGGTGGTCGCCGCCGTGGCCCCCGTCCCCGACGACGAGACCACCCAGGTGATGGCCGACTACCACACGGCGCTCGCCCGCGGCCTGTCCAGTGACGAGGCGCTCGCCGAGGCCGGCGCCGGCTCCGCGTTCGTCGTGCTGGGCTCCAGCTGGCGCGCGGGTGGACGGAAATGAGAACCGTCCCCTTTTCGGCCATGGACGATAAGGGGACGGTTCCCCTTTTCGGCCACGAGTATTACCCTGTACTACATGACATCGCCGCAGCGCCGCACCCTCGTCTACTCGGTGAGGCTCAGCCCGCAGGAGAGCAACGCGATCCAGAAGATCGCGGACGCAAAGCACCTGCCCGCGTCCACCCTCGTCCGCGCCTGGATCCTCGACCGGCTCGAACAGGAGCAGGGTGCCTGAGCTGCGACTGCTGTTCCTCGGCGCCGGCGCCATCGGGACCTACGTCGGCGGCTCACTCGCCGTCGCCGGGCACAAGGTCACCTTCAGCGAGCAGCCCGACGCCGCCGCGGTCATCCGGACGCAGGGCCTGCGACTGACCCGCGCCGACCACACCGTCCCCGTCCGCGACTTCGCCATCCACGACTCCGCCGCAGAGGCGCTCGCCGCAGGCCCGTACGACGTGTGCGTGTTCGCGCTCAAGTCGTTCGACACCGAATCGGCCCTCGACGGGCTGCTCGCCACCGGGGCCCCCGTGCCGCCGGTGCTGTCCCTGCAGAACGGCGTCGACAACGAACCGTTGATCGCGGCGAAGCTCGGCGCGAACCGGGTGATCACCGGCACGGTCACGACCGCCGTCGGCAAGCCCGGCACCGGCCAGGTCGTGGAGGAGAAGCGGCGCGGCATTGGTATCGCGCTCGACCACCCCCTCGGACGCCGGCTGGTCGCCGCCCTCAACGACGCCGACCTGAACGGTGTCGGCTACCCCTCCCCCGGGCCGATGAAGTGGTCGAAGCTGCTCACCAACCTGATCGGAAACGCCACCTCGGCCATCCTCGACGAGCCGGTCGGTGCCCTGTTCGCCGACCCGCGCACCTACGAGGTGGAGATCGCCGTCCTGCGAGAGTGCCTGGCCGTCATGGACGCACTCGGGCACAAGCCGGTCGACCTGCCCGGCACCCCCGTGAAAGCCCTCGCCCTGGGCGCGTCGAAGCTGCCCCGGTTCGTCGCCCAGCCGCTCCTGTCGAGGATCCTCGGCGGCAGCCGCGGCGACAAGATGCCGTCCTTCCACATCGACCTGCACGGCGGCCGCGGCCGCACCGAGGTGCGCTACCTCAACGGCGCGGTCGTCCGCTATGGCGCCGAGCACGGCGTGCCCACGCCGGTGAACGCCGTGCTCACCGACACCCTTGAGGCGCTCAGTTCGGGCACGCAGAGCGTGGAGACCTACCGGCACAACCCGGACGCCCTGCTGGCCCTGCTCCCATAGGCTGGCAGCATGCCGGCGGCGGTGTGGATCATCCTGGGCCTGGCCGGCCTGGTGGTCGGTGCGGAACTGATCGTGCGCCACGGCGCGAAGCTCGCCGCCCGGCTCGGCGTGCCGTCCATCATCGTCGGGCTGACCATCGTCTCGCTCGGGACCAGTGCCCCGGAACTTGCGGTCGGCATCGACGCCGTCCGCACCGGCGCTGGCTCGCTGGCGGTGGGCAACATCGCGGGCACGAACGTGGCGAACCTGCTGTTGATCCTCGGGCTGTCGGCCGCGATCCGTCCACTCACCATCCAGCGCCAGACCATCCGGATCGACCTGCCCGGAATGGCGATCGCCTCGCTGCTGCTGCTGGCGCTGAGCCTGGACGGGCAGCTGACCGTCCTGGACGGCACCGTGCTGGTGGCCGTCGCGCTGGTCTACATCGCCCTGCTGATCCGCACCGCCCGCCGCGAGCCGCCGCAGGTCGCGGCCGAGTACGAGGCGGAGTTCGCGGACCGTCCGCCGCACCCGGCCGGCGACGTGGTCGTCCGGCTGGTGCTGGTGGTGGCGGGCATCGCGCTGGTGGTGCTCGGTGCCGACTGGCTGGTCCGCGGTTCGGTGGACGCCGCCCAGGCACTCGGCGTGCCGGACTCGCTGATCGGCCTGACGATCATCGCGCTCGGCACCAGCGCGCCGGAGCTGGCCACCACCGTGGTCGCCACGGTCCGCGGCGACCCCGACATCGCGATCGGCAACCTGATCGGCTCCAGCACGTTCAACCTCACCGCGATCCTGGGCACATCCCTGCTGTTCGCGCACCAGCCGGTTGTGCTCGATCCGCAGCTGCTCTGGTTCGGGCTGCCGGTGATGGCGGTGGTGGCGCTGGTCTGCATCCCCGTGTTCATCAGCGGACGCGTCGTCTCCCGCCTCGAGGGCGGGCTCCTCGTCACCGGGTATCTGGCCTACCTCACCTACCTGATCGCCACCACGATGTGACCCCCCCACTGCCGACCGGGGCCTCAGAAATCGGCGATCCGCACCGGGATCCGGCGCGAGCCGAAGTCACCGGCCTTCGCCGCGTAGTGACCGGCGACGGCGAACCCGCACTGCGGGCAGCGCGCGTCCGCGGTGAGCCGGTAGTCGAGGATCCGGTACCAGTCGCGGGTGATCAGCGGCGTACCGCAGCCGGGGCACCAGGTGGTGTCGCCCTCGATGTCGTGCACATTGCCGCCGTAGACGTAGCGCAGGCCGGCGTCCATCGCGATCCGGCGGGCGCGCCGCAGCGTCGCGGGCGGGGTCGGCGGCACGTCCCGCATGTGGTGGTCGGGGTGGAACGCGGAGAAGTGCAGCGGCACGTCCACCCCGAGCTCGGACGCCACCCAGCCGGCCAGCTGCGCGATCTCCGCGTCGGAGTCGTTGTGGCCCGGGATCAGCAGCGTGGTCACCTCGAACCAGACCGACGTCTCGTGGGCGAGGTAGGCCAGCGTGTCCAGGACAGGTTGCCGGTGCGAGCGGGTGATCCTCACGTAGAAGTCCTCGGTGAAGGCCTTCAGGTCGACGTTCGCCGCGTCCATGTGCGCGAACAGCTCCCGGCGCGGCTCGTCGTGCACGTAGCCGGCCGTGACCGCAACCGTCCGGACGCCGAGTTCGTGGCAGGCGTCGGCCACGTCGATCGCGAACTCGGTGAACACCACCGGGTCGTTGTAGGTGAAGGCGACACTCTCGCAGCCCAGCTGCTTCGCCGCGCGCGCGATCGCGGCCGGGGATGCGGCGTCCTGCAGCCGCTCGACGTCACGGGACGTGCTGATGTCCCAGTTCTGGCAGAACCGGCAGGCCAGGTTGCAGCCGACCGTCCCGAACGACAGCACGCTGCTGCCCGGGTAGAAGTGCGCCAGCGGCTTCTTCTCGATCGGGTCGATGCAGAAGCCGGACGCGAGCCCGTAGGTGGTCAGGACGAGCTGCTCGCCCTCGCGGCGCCGGACGAAGCACGCTCCCCGCTGGTGGTCGCGGAGCTTGCACTCCTGCGGGCACAGATCGCACTGGATCCGGCCGTCGTCGAGCCGGTGCCACCACCGGGCCGGGTGCAGGACCGGCTCCGGTGCGCTCATCTGTGGGCCAGCGCGAGTTCGTCCGGCTCGTGCCAGGCGGTCACGCCGAAGCGGTGCGCGACCACGTCCTCACTCCAGAACACGACGGGCAACCCGGCCTTGTGCAGCAGGTGCTCGACGAAGTCGTGCGGATCGGGCAGTTGCTCCCAGACCTGCGGCAGGAAGGTGCCGCGATGGCCGTGCCAGCTCAGGATCAGGCCGTCGGTTCCCGGCTGGAGGCGTTCCAGCAACTCCTCCCGGGTCGTGGCCGGGATCGGTTCGGTCGAGGACAGCAGCGACACCTCGATCCGGATCGAGGGAAGGTCCTGCACGTGGAGCGGCGGGAACCGGGGATCGTGGAACGCGGCCGAGCAGGCGTTGCGCATCACGTCCTCGCCGAGGCGCCGGTGGGCCTGCACCGATCCGATGCAGCCGCGCAGGCTGGCGTCCTGGGTGAGCGTGACGAAGGTGGCGCCAGGCTCGTGCAGCCAGGCCGGGGCGTCCGGCGGTTCGGTGACCGATCTGCGGGCGGCGATGGCGGTGCGGGCGAGGCCGAGCAGGACGGGACCGGCGGTCGGGTCGTCCTGTGGCCGCAGCGGCGCAGCGGGGGGTTGCTCCCGCACGGCCGCGGGGCCGGGATGGGCCGAGGCCAGGCGGGCGTCGGTCCGCGAGTCGAGGTCAGTCATCGTGGTCACCTCCTGAGGTGGTACCCGGATGGGTTGAGAAGGACACGGACGCGTAGCCAACCACCCGCGACGGGTCGCCGGCGGTGTCGCCGGAGTTGCGGGCGTCGACCAGCGTCGGGACGAGGTTGTGGTCGCGGGCCGCCAGCAGCAGGCCGTTGATGCCACGTGCGCCGCACGCACTGCGATCAGGCAGCGGCCAGGCGAGGGCGAGAATGCGGGCGATGGTGTCGGCGTCGGTGCTGCGAGCCTGGTCGTAGGACAGGTAGTGGGAGAGGTCCGAGCTGATCAGCAACAGGGTTTCCGGACCACCCCAGGCCTCCTCGAGCACGGACGCGACGAGTTCGGCGCCGGCGTCCCCGACGACCAGGGGAACGAGCGTGAACTCGTCCAGCACCCGCTGCAGGAAGGGCAGTTGCACCTCCAGCGAGTGCTCGGGGGCATGCGCGTCGTCGGAGTGGATGACCCCGGGCAGGGCGGAGAGCCGGTCGGCGACCGTCCGCTCGATCGACACCTCGCCGAGCGGGGTGGCGAACGCATCGTCGTCGGGCAGGGCCAGTCCGGCGAACCACACGTGGTGGGCCGGGCCGAGCAGCACCACGCGACGGATGGACGCCGCGAACGGGTCGAGCAGCGCGTAGCCTCGGGCGGCGCTCGGGCCGGAGTAGATGTACCCGGCGTGCGGGACGATCAGCGCCTTGGGGCATTCGGGGAGCGGAGTGGTCTGCATGCGGGCATCGGCGAGCAGGCCGTCCACGCTGGCCTGCAGCTCGTGGGCGCGGCCGGGATAGAAGCGTCCCGCTACTGCGGGTTGACGAATGGTCCGCATCGACATCGCCCCCAGGATCGACGCTAGGCCGGTCGGCGGGCCCCGTCAACGGCTGGTGGCTGTACAGATGGTGACGCCGGGCCGGGAGCGCCTCTCGGCGCGTGGCCGCTCGAAGCGGCGAGAGTTGGAGCCCGGGGCTACCGCGGCCCGACGTCTGCTGAAGGATAGGCCGACAAGCCCTTCCAGCCAAACCCCCGCCTCAGGGGACGGTTCCTTTCCCGTTCGCGGGGCCTGTCCCCGTTCCCGTTCAGGGGGACGGTTCCGTTCCCGTTCACCTGGTCCGTCCCCATTCCCGTTCACGGGGACGGTTCCCTTCCCGTTCACCTGGTCCTGGTCGGGCCCACCAGCCGGGACGGCGTCCGGAGACGGCTCACACCAGCTTGCCGTCCCGCCACAGTCGGGCGGACGCGGACAGATCCGCAGCCATCACCTGCAGGCGCCCGGCCTGGAACACCGCGCGCGTGCCGTCGGTGACGTCCGCGCGTCCGGATGCAACGACGTGGCAGAACGCGGCCGCCCGCTCGAGGGCGACGGCGAAGTCCCCGTCGAACACACCGCGCAGGATCTCGTCCGCCACCCGAAGCACCTCGTCCGGACCCGGTGGCTCGACCCCGGCGACCGCGTGGTTGGGTTCGGTGAACCGAATCCCGGCCGCGTACTCGCGGGCAGCGCCGTGTGGATCGGCGCCCACCCACTCGCGCAGCAGATAGAGCCTCCACAAGGCCCCGGGCAGCGTCCGCGCAGGTCGGGACGCCCAGAGATCAGCGAGCGTGCCCAGCCCGATGTCGTCGGTCAGCGCGATCAGGCGCGAGGTCACCGCCGGATCATCGGCCGCGCGTCCGGTGTGCAACAGCGCCGCCGCGGTCTCGTGAGCGGCGTGTAGCTCGGCGATCGGGTCGGACGGCTCACCGAGGGCTTCCAGGGACGCTGGGTCCCGGAAGCTCGGACGCCGGGGCTTGCGCTGCTCGCTCACGCGGACAGGGTAGCCGGACGGACTTCGCGGCCTGAACGGGAAGGGAACCGTCCCCTGAACGGAAACGGGGACAGACCCCTGAACGGGAAGGGAACCGTCCCCTGAACGGAAACGGGGACAGACCCCTGAACGGAAACGGAACCGTCCCCGCGAACGGCGGGGACGGTTCCTCGGCGGCAGCCGGTGATCTTGGAGGAGTCAGGCTGCCAGCACCTGGGCGAGCGGGGTGAACGGGTGACCCCAGGCCTCGGCCACCGGGCTGCTGGTGAGCGCGCCGGCAACGGTGGACAGGCCACGGGCCAGCGCCGGATCGGCCGCCAGTGCGTCCCTCCAGCCCAGGTCGGCGAGCTTCGTCACGTAGGGCAGCGTGGCGTTGGTGAGCGCGTAGGTGGACGTCACCGGCACGGCGCCCGGCATGTTCGCCACGGCGTAGAAGACGGCGTCGTGCACCCGGTAGGTCGGGTCGGCGTGCGTGGTCGCGTGGGTGTCGGCGAAGCAGCCGCCCTGATCGACCGCGATGTCAACGAACACCGCGCCTGGCTTGGCGAGAGCCACCATCTCGTTGGTGACCAGCTTCGGCGCCCGCGCGCCCGGCACCAGCACAGAGCCGATCACCAGGTCGGCGTCCCTGATCGCGGCCTCGATCGCGTACGCGGTCGACATCTGGGTCTTCACCTGACCGCCGAATTCGGAATCGAGGGCGACCAGCCGCTCCGTGGAGATGTCGAGGATGGTCACGTCCGCCCGCAGGCCGTGCGCGATCTGGGCCGCGTTGCGTCCGGCCACGCCGCCACCGATCACGACCACCTTGCCCGGGGTCACGCCGGGAACGCCCGGCAGTAGGACGCCGTCACCGCCCGCGTGCTTGAGCAGCGCGCTCGCCCCGGCCAGCACGGACAGCCGTCCGGCCACCTCGCTCATCGGACGCAGCAGCGGCAGCGCCCCGTCCGCGGTCTGCACCGTCTCGTACGCGATTGCCGTGGTGCCGGACGCCAGCAGCGCCTCGGTCTGCGGCTGGTCGGCCGCGAGGTGCAGGTAGGTGAACAACACCTGGTCGGCACGCAGGAAGCCGTATTCCGCGGCGATCGGCTCCTTCACCTTCAGCAGCAGGTCGGCGGCGCCCCACACGTCCGCGGCGGTCGGCACGATGGTGGCGCCGGCGAGGGCGTACGCGTCGTCGGTGATCGCCGAGCCCAGCCCGGCCCCCGACTGCACGAGCACCTCGTGCCCACGCCGGACCAGGTGGTCCACCCCGGCCGGAGTGATCGCCACCCGATTCTCCTGGCTCTTGATCTCGCTGGGTACGCCGATCCTCATGACTGCCTCTCGTCGGACGGGCCCGCGCCGTCCTTGGTCACGAGTGTGCGCAAACCCGTCCGATCGTTCCCAGCTGCGGTAACACAATCGAAAGGATCCTCGGCTAGCGTGCAACACGTGACCGGCGACGGTGTTACAGGACGGCCGAAACGGCCGAAGAATCCTCGCGACCTCGATGTGATCGATCGTCGCCTGCTGCGGCTGCTGATCCGCAACGGACGCATGTCGAACAGCCGGCTCGCGAAAGGTGCTCAGGTCGCGGAGTCGACCGCCCACACCCGCACCCAGGCGCTGATCGAGTCCGGTGTGATCCGCGGCTTCCACGCCGACATCGAGCTGTCCAGCGTCGGCTGTCCGATCCAGGCCCTGATCCTGGTCCGCCTGCAGGCCTCCGCCCGTCCGCGACTGCGGGAGGAGGCGCAGCGGCTCGCGGGCTGCCGCGGCGTGCTGGAGGTGCTGTTCCTCGGCGGCCAGTACGACCTCGCCGTCCGGATCGCCGCCGAGAACACCAACGACCTGCGCGACTTCGTGGTGAACGAGCTGAGCCGGCACCCGGAGACCGCCAGCACGGAGACCTGCCTGATCCTGGAGGACCTGCGCGGCGAACTGCCGCCGTTCAGCTGATCGTCGGCCGCAGGGACGGACGGGCGAGCGCCAGGTAGCACGTCCAGGACGCAGCGACGCCGAACACCATCACGAGCACCATCGGCACCGCGCTGGTGCCCCCGCCGGCGCTGGCCAGAGGCGCGCCGAGTCCCATCGCGAGCGCGGTGGCCACGCCCTGCACGGCGGACGCGGCGCCGGCCAGGTGGAGTGCCTCGCGGACGGCGAGCGCGCCGGCGTTGCCCATGATGAACGCCTGCGATCCGACCAGCAGCACGAAGCCGACGCAGGTGAGAACCAGCGGCGTCCCGAGCGCGAAGACACCGATCGAGAGCACCGCGACCGCACCGGAGGTGCCGATCATGCCGCCGAGCATCAGGTTCTCGGGCCGGAAGCGCCCGACGAGCCGGGCGTTGAGCAGCGACAGCAACACCTGCAGGCCCGCGTTGGCGGCGAAGAAGAGGGCGAACTGCATCGCGGTCAGGCCCTTCATCTCCTGCAGCACGAACGACGACCCCGCAATGTAGGCCAGCATCGCGAACACCCCGAACGACTGGGTGAGCATGAAGCCGAGGTACGGCCGGATCCGGACCACCTCGATCACGCCGCGCATCGACTGCCGCAGGCCCCCGCCGTGGCGCTGCGCGAGCGGCAGCGTCTCCGGGACGAAAGCGGCCGCGGTGACCAGCATCAGGACGCCGAAGCCGGCCAGCACCCAGAACACCGTCCGCCAGTCGCCGACCATCAGGACGCCGGCACCCAGCACCGGCGCGACCATCGGGGCGAGGCCGCCGATGGCGACCATCACCGACATCCAGCGGGCGAGCGCGTCGCCCTTGGCGACGTCGATCAGCACCGCGCGGGCGGCCACGGATGCGACGCCGCCGCCGATCCCCTGAACCAGCCGGGCAGCCACCAGCAGCCCGATGTTCGGGGCGAGCGCGCAGGCAATCCCGCCGAGGGTGCAGACCACGCCTCCGACGAGCATGGGCACCCGGCGTCCGCGTTGGTCGGAGACCGGGCCACCGACGAGCTGGCCGGCGCCGAAGCCGACGAAGAAGGCGGTCAGGGTCAGCCCGACCAGGGCTGCCGTGGTGTCGAGGTCGGCGGTGACTCGCGGGAACGCCGGGCTGTACATGTCGGTCGCGAAGGGCGGCACCGCGTTCTGCACCGCAAGCGCGACCAGCAGGCTGGCCGTGATCGGCACGACCGTGCGCGGGTTGGCGGCACCCGCGTCCTGTGGCATGAGGCCACCCTGCCGCATCATCCTGTACGCGCTTTCCGCCGCTCGTCCGGTGGACCTGGCCGATAAGGGGACGGTTCCTTTATCGGCCATCGAGCGCGTTGCCGACAGGTGGCCGATAAGGAGAACCGTCCCCTTATCGGCCAGGCACGCTCTGGATCTAGAGCTTCTTCAGACAGAGGATCCGGCCGGTGCTGCCCTGCTTGCCTTCCCAGTAGGACGCATCCGCGTTGGCGATGTCGTTGCACGGGTTCGTTAAGTCGGAAGGCTCCTTCTGGTCCTCGAAGATCTGGACCACCTGGTACTTCGCGGACGGGTCGTCACACTTCACGGCCTTGACCGAGTCCGTCCCGTCCTGGACGAGGCAGTCGCCGACCTTCGCGTCCTCCACGTGGAACTGGAACAGTGCCCAGATCACACCGATCAGGACCAGGGCCACCGGGATGCCGATCCGCAGGAGCAGGCCGATCGCGAGGCCCTTCTTGTTCGAGCCGCTGGGCGCCGGACCGCCGGGCTGGAAGGCTCCGGGAGGGGTCTGGTACGCGCCCGGGGCGGCCGGCTGATAGCCCGCTGCCGGGTACGGCCCGGCCGGCGGTGCCCCGGCCGGCGGATAAGCCTGCGGGACGCCGGCCGGCGGATAGGCCTGCGGCGCCCCGGCTGGCGGATAGTAGCCCTGCGGCTGCGGCGTGGCACCCGCCGGTGGCTGGGCGGCCCCCTCCGTGGACGGGGGCTGGAAGCCGGGTTGCTCCGGCGTCGGATTCTGCGGTGTGGTCATGATGTCCCCTCTCGGGGCCAGACACTATCGGGCGCGCGGCCGCTCCGACAGGCGCGATCCCGCGGCGAAACGGCACTCTACGAGTGGCAGCCGCACCACCACCACACCACGGGACGGGCCTCAGCCGCGGCGGACCAGCCCCGTCTCGTACGCGAACAGCACCAGGCCGACCCGGTCGCGGATCTGCAGCTTGGCCAGCAGGCGGGTGATGTGGGTCTTCACCGTGCCCTCGGCCATGTACAGCGTCCGGGCGATCTCCGCGTTCGTGGCGCCGGCCGCGATCTCCACCAGCACCTCCTGCTCGCGATCAGTGAGCACGTCCAGGCGCGGGTCGGGGCCCTCGGGATTGGTCGGCAGGGTGGGTACAACGTGGTCGAGCAGCCGCCGGGTCGCGGACGGAGCCATCACGGCTTCGCCGGCGGCAACGGTCCGGATCGCGTTCAGCAGGTCCTCCGGACGCGCGTCCTTCAGCATGAACCCGCTCGCCCCCGCCTTCAGCGCACTGAACACGTACTCGTCGAGGTCGAACGTGGTCAGCACAAGCACCCTCGTCGGCAGCCCGGACGCCACGATCCGGCGGGTGGCCTCCACCCCGTCCATCACCGGCATCCGGATGTCCATCAGCACCACGTCGCAGCGGGAGGCGAGCACGCCGGCCACCGTCTGCGCGCCGTCCGCAGCCTCGCCGACGACCTGCAGGTCCTCCTCCGCCTCGATCAGCATGCGGAAGCCGCTGCGCACCAGCTCCTGGTCATCCGCCAGGAATACCCGGATCGGATCCATCGACTACTCCTTCTCCAGCCCGGTCGGTCGGATCGGCAGCACCGCCGTCACCTGGAACCCGCCACTCGGGCGGGCCCGGGTGAGCAACCGCCCGCCCATGGACGCGACCCGCTCGTGCATGCCGCGCAACCCGTGGCCCGGGTTCTGCGGAATGGCGGACGGGCTCGCCACGCCATTGTCCAGCACGTCGATCGCGATCTCGCGCATGCCATAGGTGATCGTCACCATCGCCGTCGCCTGCGGGCCCGCGTGCTTGAGGAAGTTGGTCAGCGCCTCCTGCACCACCCGGTACACGGTCAGCTCCAGTGCCTGGGAGACCCGCGGCGGCTGTCCGTGGACGGCGAGCTGGACGCGATCGCTGGCTCGGGCGACCAGGTCGGGGATGTCGGTCAGCCGCGGCGCCGGCGCGAAGTCGGCCCGTCCGCTGGCCTCGGGGCCCTCCCGCAGCACGCCGAGGATGCGGCGCATCTCGGAGAGCGCTTCGCGCCCTGTCTCCGCGATCGTGGTCAACGCCTGGGTGGCCGCCTCCGGCTTCTTCGCCGCCAGCGCCTTGCCGCCCTCGGCCTGGACGATCATCACCGACAGTGAGTGGGCCACGATGTCGTGCAGTTCGCGCGCGATCTGCGTCCGCACCCTCGACTCGGCGAGCCGGGTCTCCTGCTCGCGCTCCAGCAACGCCGTGCGGTAGCGCTCCTCGGCCACCGCGACCCGGTCCTCGTGGGCCTCGCTGGACTCGCGCACCCGGCGTCCGATCGCGTACGGGGTGATCACCAGGCCCATGCACACGAACCACGCCAGGCCGAGGGTGATGATCTGGCGCAGGCTGGGGTTGCCCAGGTCGTCGAGCACCCAGCGCATCGGACCGAGCACCGAGCTGATCGAGCCGATCACGACCACGATCCGGGCCGGCTGGCCGGGGATCCACCGCGCCACCGAATACGCCACCACGGGGACCGCGACGAGCGTGGCCATCGGCTGGTTCGAGACGATCACTTGCAGCAGCCCGGCCAGCGTGACGCCGGCGAGGGCCAGCAACGGCGAGTGGCGACGCAGCACGAGCGAGCCGATCATCAGCACCGCGCTCACCAGCGGGCCGATCGCGAACAGCAGCTCGCCGGTCGTGGCGTAGCTCGGCAAGCCCCGCACCCCGTAGGGCGGGACGGTGAGCAGGCCCAGTCCGGCGGCCAGCGCGGCGTCCAGTACCCAGTCGTGCCGGGTCGCGCCGGGTGGGAAGAGCAGGTCACGATACATCGAGCCCCAGCGTAGGGCCCGTTACCATGGCGGGAGTCGAGGAGAGGGGTGCGAATGCGCGGACGAGTGGCCGGGACGGCCATCGCGCTCGCCCTCGCGCTGGCCGGGTGCGGCGTGACCGTGCCGACTCCGACCTGGCTGGGCGAGAAGGACAGCCCTTCGGCGCCGGTGTCCGCGACGCAGGCCTCCCCCTCCCCGAGCCTGGCCGCCCCCACGCTGGCCATCGGCGACTGCACCGGCGACATCGACCTGTCCGGGGGATCGATCACCGAACTGGCGACGCTGTCCTGCGCCGGTGAGCACTACTGGGAGGTGGCCGCCGTCGTCACCGTGCCGGACGCGACCTATCCCGGCCCGGACGCTCTCGCCGAGACCGCCAGGACCTCCTGCAGCAAGGGCTTCGCCGATTACGTGGGGGTCGCGCAGCAGTACAGCCGGTACGCCACGGCCTACCTCGCCGCGGACGCGACCGCCTGGGCGAACCCCGCGCTGCGCACCATCACCTGCCTGGTGGGCTCCGCGGACGGCGGCCTGGTCGGCTCGGCGAGGGGCGACACCCGGGTCTTCCCGGTCGTCGGCCAGTGCACCGGGCCCCAGGACGTCGCCGCGACCGCCGTCGAGGTGATCGACTGCGCGTCCCCCCACTACTACGAGGTGTTCGCCGAGAAGGAGATCTCCGGCGGGACGGCGCCCACGCCGAGGCAGAAGGAGTCGCTGTTCACGTCAGTCTGCCGGGCCGGCTTCACGAAGTTCGTCGGCGTGGACGCCGGCAAGTCGAAGTACGAGGTCACCTACTTCCTGGCCGGCTCTGACATCTGGAAGAAGGTCGGCGACCACCGGATCGTCTGCAGCGCCGGTTCCACCAAGGGCGGCATCACCGGCTCACTGAAGGGCAGGAAGAAGTAGGGCCGCCACGAACTCGATGATCTCCCGCTCGGTCTCCGCGCGCGTGGTGGGTTCGTTGTGCACTTCGTGACGGACCCCCGGGAATACCCGGGTGCGAACGTTCCGGTGCCCCGAGCCAACCAGCCGGTTCGCCACGTGGTAGGCCCCCTCTCCGTAGTTGGCCACGGGATCCTGCTCGCCAGCGAGGATCAACACCGGAAGGTCGGCGGGCACCGAGTCGTACCACCCCTCGGCGTTCACCTGGTCGTAGAGGTCGACGAAGCCCTGCAGGAAGCGGGCGCTCAGCGGCGCACCGAAGTTGTTGAACTCGTCCCGCCCGTGATCGGCCACCACCTCGGCGTCCAGCGCCACCCAGGCAGTCGGCCCGGCGCCCTCGCCGCAACGGTCCAGGAAGCCGTCGAACAGCTGGCCCACCAGTTCCGGGGGTGCGGCATCGGCCGCGGCTGAACCGGCGGCCAGGTCCGCGAGCGCCGCCCGATCGAGGGTCCGCTCGATCCCACGCATCTGGGCCGCGATCCCGCACAGCGCCAGCCCCGACAGCTGCGCCGCCGGGTCCGACGCCATCCCGCGCGCGATCATCGAACCCCAGCTGTGGCCGAACACGACGTAGGGCAGCTGCGGCAAGGACTCCCGGACGATCGCCTGCAGGGTGAGCTCGTCGGCCACGACGACGCGCGCGGCATCGTCGCCGGCGTCACCCCAGATGCCGTGCCGCATCGCGGTACGCCCGTGCCCCGCGTGATCATCGGCCACCACGACGAACCCCGCGTCCAGGAGAGCGGAGATCAGGTGCAGGTAGCGGCGCGAATGCTCCCCGAGCCCGTGCACCACCTGCACGATCGCCCTCGGCGCGCCCACCGGCACGTATACCCACGCCTGGATGCTGTCGCGACCATTGGCCGACGTGAACTCAATCTCCCGCAAGGACATCTGGACCTCCTCTATCCCGCCTCTTCGCGGCCTCAGTCCGAGCCTATGACCCCCCTCACTCCCTCGGGGACGCTCGGCGGCAATGCTCGGGAGAATTTCACTGCTGCCTGAAATTCCGGCAGGATTCCCGAGCCGTCGTCCCTGCGTGCGGAGCCTCCCCAGCAGGAGCAGGTGCGGGAGCCAGCGGGTCAGCAGGCGGCGTCCGCGGCCGCCTCGAGTTCGGCCACGACGATCCGCCGCTGGGTCAGCATCGCGGCCTGGGCGGCGCCGGCCCGACGCGGGTCCGGGTCGGAGAGCAGTTCGACCAGGCGCTGCGGGACGATCTGCCAGGAGAGGCCCCACGGATCCTTCAGCCATCCGCACTGCGACTCCTCGCCGCCCCCGGCGATCAGGCCGTCCCAGTAGCGGTCAACCTCGGCCTGGTCGGCGCAACTCACGCTGAGTGAGACCGCCTCGCTGAACCGGAACTCCGCGGGCTGCATGATCGCGCGGAAGTCGGTGCCGTTCATCCGCCACTCGGCGAGCGCGTAGCCGTCCCCTGCCTGCAACGAGTACACCTCGGAATCGGGGAACAGGGAGGTGTACCGCTGCAGCGCCCCTTCGAGGTCGGAGGAGAACCACAGGCAGGTGGTGATGCCGCTCATGCTGCCACCGCCCCCTTGGCGAGCAGGGCGTCCAGCTTGGCGTAGCCGTCGTTCACGCCGGTCTCCATGCCGCTGGCCAGCCACTGATCCCGGCCCTCGAAGCTGTCCACCAGCGACTGCGCGACCAGGCGGGTCCGGCCGTCGCCGAGGTCGGTCAGGGTGAGCGTCTCCAGCGAGACGCCGTCCGGCCACCCGTCGAAGGTGAAGGTCTGCACAAGCCGGGTGGGCGAGACCTCGTGGAAGCAGCCGTGGAAGCGGTACTCCTCCTCGCCCCGGATGTTGGTGAAGGCCCAGCTGCCGCCGCTGCGGGCGTCCCAGTGGTCGATCCGGGTGCTCACGTCCCTCGGGCCCACCCAGCGGGCGTACAGCTCGGGGTCGATGTGGGCACGCTGCACCTGCGCGGGCGTGGCCGCGAAGTCGCGGATGATCCGCACCAGGGGCACGATCGGGTCGGCCTCGATGCGGGCGGTGTCGTAGCGGTCGATCATCGTTCCTCCTGGTTCTGATCGGCGGTGCCTGGGTAGGCCTCATCGGCCGCGAGCCCGGCGAGCACGGCGTCCAGCCGCTGGTAGCGCTGCTCGGCCTGCTGCCGGTAGCGCTCCAGCCAGTCGGTCAGCGGATCGAGCATGGCGACCTCCAGGTGCACCGGACGCCGGGTGCCTGCCTGGCCGCGCGTGACCAGCCCGGCGCGTTCCAGCACGGTGAGGTGCTTGGAGACGGCCTGCAGGCTCATCTCGTACGATCCGGCGAGCTCGCCCAGGGTGGCGTCCCCGAGAGTCAGGCGCGCCACCAGGTCGCGCCGGGTGGGGTCGGCGAGGGCCGCGAACGTGCGGGAGAGCTGGTCGGTCAACATGGAATCCGTCCTAAACCGTTTGGTTGAATAGGACGCTAGACCTCCGCGTCCATCTTGTCAACCACTCGGTTGAGAAACCGGCTCCGGAGAGCTCAGCCGCCGAGCAGGTCCGTGAAGTCGGTCACCTCGAAGTCATCGCCGTGGGCGTGCGGGGCCGCGGCGAGGACGAGCTTCGCGAACTCCTCCGCCGCGCGGGTGATCCGGTGGTCGAGCTTGCCGCCGCTCGCTCCCCAGTCCTTCGTCGCGGCGAACACCGGGTGCGGGGCCACCACCGCCTTCAGGTAGAAGAACAGCGGCAGCATCGCATGGTCGATCACCAGGGAGTGCCGGGCGGTGCCGCCGGTGGCGCCGAGCAGCACCGGGCGTCCGGCCATTGCGTCCTCGTCGAGGGCGTCGAAGAAGAGCTTGAACAGCCCCGAGTACGAGCCGTTGAACACCGGGGTGACCGCGATCACGCCGTCCGCCGCGCAGACCGCGTCGAACGCCTCCCGCAACCGGACACTGGGCACCCGGGTGGCCAGGTGCTGGGCCAGATCGACGGCCAGCGTGCGCAGTTCGAGGTGCGTCACCTCTGCCGGTACCCCGGACGCCACGAGCGAGACCACCGTCGCCTCGCCCAGCTGCTCGCCGAGCATCCGGCTCGAGGACGGGATGCTGGTGCCCGCGGTGACCACCACGATGCTGGTCATCGGGCGGCCTCCACCTCGGTCGCCTCGGGGTACGGCGAGCGTCCGGTGACGTCGTCGACGGGCGCCGGGCTGGTGGAGCCTGCCGGAACCTCCGGCTCGGCCGTGGCCGCGGCGGCATCCCGCGCGGCGACCAGGCTGGCGTGCGTCGGGGCGTCCGGGACGTGCGCGGGACGGCCCTCGGCGTACCCCTTGCGCAGGTCCGGCAGGATCTCGCCGAGCAGGTCCAGCTGCTCGAGCACGGTCTTCAGGGGCAGGCCCGCGTGGTCGACCAGGAAGAGCTGTCGCTGGTAGTGGCCCACCTCCCCGGTGAAGGACAGCGTGCGTTCGAGCACCTGCTGCGGCGAACCGACGGTCAGCGGGGTCTCGGCCATGAACTCCTCCAGGCTCGGCCCGTAGCCGTAGACCGGCGCGACGTCGAAGTAGGGGCGGAACTCGTTGACCGCGTCCTGGGATTTCCTCCCCATGAAGAACTGCCCGCCGAGGCCGACGATCGCGGTGTCCGCTGGACCATGGCCGTGGTGCTCGAAGCGACGCCGGTAGAGGTTCACCATGCGCTTGGTGTGCGACATCGTCCAGAAGATGTTGTTGTGGAAGAAACCGTCACCGTAGTAGGCGGCCTGCTCGGCGATCTCGGGGGAGCGGATCGAGCCGTGCCAGACGAAGGGTGGCACGCCGTCCAGCGGACGCGGAGCGAGGGTGAAGCCCTGCAGCGGCGTGCGGAACTTCCCCTCCCAGTTCACGACCTCCTCGCGCCAGAGCCGGCGAAGCAGCGCGTAGTTCTCGATCGCCAGTCCGATGCCCTCGCGGATGTCCTTGCCGAACCAGGGGTAGACCGGGCCGGTGTTGCCGCGTCCCATCATCAGGTCGACCCGGCCGTCGGCCAGGTGCTGAAGGACGGAGTAGTCCTCGGCGAGCTTCACCGGGTCGTTGGTGGTGATCAACGTGGTCGCGGTGGAGAGGATGATCCGCTCGGTCTGGGCGGCGATGAAGCCCAGCAGCGTGGTGGGCGAGGACGGGTGGAACGGCGGGTTGTGGTGCTCGCCGGTCGCGAAGACGTCCAGCCCGATCTCCTCGGCCTTCTTCGCCAGGGTCACGGCGGCCTTGATCCGCTCGTGCTCGGACGGGGTGCGTCCGGTCGTCGGATCGGGGGTCACGTCCCCGACGCTGAAGATGCCCAGCTGCATGTCACTCCAATGATTGCAGATTCAACTATCTGTGGTAACGGTAGCTCCCGCAACGCTATTCCCGCCACTGGGGTGGGCGGCAGCGTCCGTCCGTCCCGATCGGCCAGAATGGGCGGCATGGGTGATGCAATCGTCGGAACCACCGACCTGATCATGATCGGCGTGGTGATCATCGCCACGGTGATCGGCAGGTACCTGCTGATCCGGGTCGTCCGCGGAGCGACCAAGCGGGCGGTCGAACGGGCGAAGCTGCGCCGGACGGGCAGCGAGACCCGGGCCGAGCGGATCCTTTCGGCGGTGACGATGGCACGCGACGAGCGGGCCGAACAGCGCACGGCCACGCTGGGCTCGCTGATCTCCAACCTGATCTCGGTCACGTTGATCGTGGTCGGCGTGCTCACGATCCTCGCCATTCTCGACGTCCCGCTGACTCCGCTGCTCGCGTCCGCCGGGGTCGGCGGCGTCGCGCTGGCCTTCGGCGCGCAGAGCCTGGTCAAGGACTACCTGTCCGGACTGTTCATGATCCTGGAGGACCAGTACGGCGTGGGCGACCTGATCGATACCGGCGAGGTCGTCGGCACCGTCGAGGAGGTCACGATGCGGGTGACCCGCCTGCGCGACTCGACGGGCAAGGTCTGGTACATCCGCAACGGCGAGATCCTGCGGCTGGGCAACCTCAGCCAGGGCTGGTCGACCGCGGTCGTGGACGTGCCGGTCGCCAACGACGAGGACGCGGCCAAGTGCATCGCGGTCCTGGAGCAGGTGGCCGAGGATGTCGACCAGGACCCCGAGTTCGCCGACGTCCTGCTCGACAAGCCGACTGTCGCCGGCGTCGATTCGGTGAACAACACCACGATGACCCTGCGGATGTTCGCCAAGACCGCACCGAACAAGCACTGGGGCATGCAGCGCACCCTGCTCGCCCGCGCCCACGCCGCGCTGGTCGACGCCGGCGTCCGCGTCCCCCGTGGCCTCGGGGGCTACGGCACCGACCGGATGTCCTGACCGCGCCTGAACGGTCAAGGAACCGTCCCCCAACCCCGGGGACGGTTCCGATCCCGTTCACGGGGACGGTTCCCTTCCCGTTCGGATGGTCCGTCCCCATTCCCGTTCACAGGGACGGTTCCCTTCCCGTTCAGTCGGCTGGCAAGGGGCTTCAAAGGAGCGGGCAGGTCTTCGGAACCGTCCCCGATCCCGTTCAATCGGCTCGTCGTCGGTCGAAAGTGAACGGGAAAGGAACCGTCCCCGATTCCGTTCACAGGTCCGGAGGAACCGTCCCCGATTCCGTTCAGTTGGGGGCGGGGGCCTTCGCGAGCGTCCGGGTCGAACCGACGGACGCGACGATCACGCACGCCATCGCGACAACCTCAACCCCGCTGAGCTGCTCGTGCAGGATGAGCAGGGCTGCGAGGGCTGCGACGGCGGGCTCGAGGCTCATCAGGATGCCGAAGACGCTCGCCGGGATGCTGCGCCGGGCCACCATCTCCAGGCCGTAGGGGATCACCGAACTCATCACGCCCACGATCGCGGCCAGGCCCAGCACCGGCCACTGCCACATGGACGCGCCGCCCGCGAGCACCCCCGGTATGAGGAACACCAGCGCTCCCACCAGAGAGCCCACACTCACCCCGGTGACGCCCTCCCAGTACCGGCCGGTCGGCCCGGACAGCACGATGTAGCCAGCCCACGCCGCGCCGGCGAGCAGGGCGAAGCCGATCCCGATCCAGTCGACCGTCGCCGGGAACACCCCCAGCAGCGTCACGCCGAGCGCGGCGAGGGCCACCCAGATGAGGTCACGCGCGCGCCGCGAGCCGACGATCGCGACGCCCAGGGGCCCGAGGAACTCGATGGTCACCGCCAGCCCGATCGGGATCCGCGCGAACGACTGGTAGATCGCCCAGTTCATCGTCGCCAGCGCCACGCCGTAGCCGAGAACGACCCGCCACTCGACCCAGGTGCGTCCGCGCAGGCGGGGACGGGCGAACGCCCAGAAGATCAGGGCCGCCACGGCCATCCGCAGCCAGGCGACCGCCGTGGGTGCGGTCAGCGCGAACAGCGACTTGGCGAACGCCGCGCCCACCTGGACGGAGAGGATCGCGCCCAGCACCAGCCACACCGGGCTCAGCCAGGCGGGCAGACCGCCCCGCGACTCCGGTGAGCTCATCCCAGCGCCGCGCACCGGGCGTGCGCCGGGCAGGTCACGAGGTGGTCGTTGAACATCCCGACCGCCTGGGCGAAGGCGTAGACGATGGTCGGGCCGCAGAACCGGAAGCCGGCCTTCTTCAGCCGCTTCGCCAGCTCGTCGGTGCGGGCGTCCGTCGCGGGGACCTGCGCCAGTTCGGTGAGGTCGCGCTGTACGGGACGCCCGTCCACGGCACTCCAGATGAACGCGCTGAACCCGCCCGGGTGGGCGGCCTCGATCCGCTGCCAGGCCTGCGCGTTGGTGATCGCCGCCTCGATCTTGCCCCGGTGCCGCACGATTCCGGCGTCCCCGAGCAGCCGGGTCACCTCCGGCTCGCCCCAGGTCGCGACCACGTCCGGGTCGAAGCCGGCGAACCCGGCGCGGAACGCGTCCCGCTTGCGCAGGATCGTGTACCAGCTCAGCCCGGCCTGGAACCCGTCCAGCACGAGCTTCTCGTACAGCGC
>PHEV01000030.1 GCA_002843035.1 Actinobacteria bacterium HGW-Actinobacteria-5
GGGACGATGCTGACCAGCTTCGGGGCGCGCACGATCACCTGACGCACCTCGCGTCCGGCCAGTGCCCGCTGGACGCCGGCATCGGCCAGGGCCAGCTCGGTCAGCTCGGCGTCGGTCGCCGACGGCGACACGTCCAGCTTCGCACGCACCTTCCCCTGCACCTGCACCACGCAGGTCACCGACTCGGCCACCAGCAGCGCCGGGTCTACGACGGGCCAGGACGCGCTCGCGACCGACGGCGCATGGCCCAGCAGTTCCCACATCTCCTCAGCGACGTAGGGCGCCACCGTGCTCAGTGCGATCGCGACCGCCTCCACCGCCTCACGGACGGCCGGATCAGCCGGGCCGGCACCGCTGTCGATGCCCTTGCGGGCCGCGTTGACCAGCTCCATGATCCGCGCGACGGCGACGTTGAACCGGTGCGACTCCAGGGACTCGGTGATCTCCGAGACCGCCTTGTGGGTGGCTCGCCGCAGGCCCGGGTCGCCGGACGCGGGGTCGACGCCGGGCTCGCTGGTCACGTCCTGCGCCAGGCGGTAGGCGCGATGCAGGAACTTCAGCGAGGAGTCCGGAGACATGGTCGCCCAGTCGATGTCGTCCTCGGGCGGACCGGCGAACACCACGGTGGTGCGGATCGCGTCCACGCCGTAGGTGTCGATCTGCAGGCCCAGGTCCACCCCGTTGCCCAGCGACTTGCTCATCGCCTTGCCCTGGTTGATCACCTGACCCTGGTTCATCAGCCGCAGGAACGGCTCGGGGAAGTCGACCAGGCCCATGTCCTGCAGCACCTTGGTGAAGAACCGCGAGTACAGCAGGTGCAGGATCGCGTGCTCGACGCCGCCGACATACTGCGCGATCGGCATCCACTTCGCCACCTCGGCCGAGTCGAACGCGACGTCGTCGCGGTTCGGCGAGCAGTAGCGGAAGTAGTACCACGACGAGTCCACGAAGGTGTCCATCGTGTCGGTGTCGCGCTGCGCCGGGCCGCCACAGGACGGGCAAGCCACGTTCACCCAGTCGGTCGCCGAGGCCAGCGGGCTGGTGCCCTTCGGTGCCAGCGCGGACCCGCGCAGGTCAGGCAGGCGCACCGGCAGTTCGTCGTCCGGCACCGGCACCTCGCCGCAGGCTGCGCAGTGCACGATCGGGATCGGGCAACCCCAGAACCGCTGCCGGCTCAGCAGCCAGTCGCGCAGCCGGTACGTGATCGCGGACTCGCCGCGTCCCTCTCCGGCCAGCTGGGCCGTGATCGCGGCGATCCCGGCCTTCTTGTCGGTCAGCCCGTTCAGCGAGGGTGAGTTCACGTAGGTGCCGTCGCCGGGTGTCGCCACCCAGGTCGCCGCCGGGTCGGGCTCGCCGGTGTCGACCACCACGCGGACGGGCAGGCCGAACGCCTTCGCGAAGTCGAGGTCGCGCTGGTCGTGCGCGGGGACCGCCATCACCGCGCCGGTGCCGTACTCGGCCAGCACGTAGTCGGCCGCATACACCGGCAGTTGCTCACCGTTGACCGGGTTGGTGGCGTGCACGCCAAGGAACACGCCGGTCTTGGGCCGCTCGGAGCTCTGCCGCTCGATCTCGCTGACCCGCTTGGTCGCTTCCAGGTACTCCTCGAAGGCCGGACGCTGCGCATCGGTGACGATCTCGGCCGCCAGCGCCGCCTCGGGAGCGACGACGAAGAACGTGGCGCCGAACAGGGTGTCGGGACGGGTGGTGAACACCCGAACCGGATCCTCGCGCCCCTCGATCGAGAAGTCGACCCAGGCGCCCTCGGAGCGTCCGATCCAGTTGCGCTGCATCGCCAGCACCCGGTCCGGCCACTTTCCCTCGATCAGTGCCATGTCGTCCAGCAACCGCTGGGCGTAGTCGGTGATCCTGAAGTACCACTGGGTCAGCTTGCGCTTGGTCACGACCGCGCTGCAGCGTTCGCACAGCCCCTGAACCACCTGCTCGTTGGCCAGCACGGTCTGGTCGTTCGGGCACCAGTTGACGTAGCTGTCCTTGCGGTAGGCCAGCCCTCGCTCGTAGAAGCGCAGGAACAGCCACTGGGTCCACTTGTAGTACTCCGGATCGGACGTGTGCAGCCGCCGCGACCAGTCCAGGCTCAGGCCGTACCGCTTGAACGAGCGCGCCTGCGTCTCGATGTTGGCGTAGGTCCAGTCGGCAGGGTGGGCGTCGCGTGCGATCGCAGCGTTCTCCGCGGGCAGGCCGAAGGAGTCCCAGCCGATGGGGTGCATCACGTCGTAGCCGCGCAGCTTCCAGTAGCGCGCGACGATGTCCCCCATCACGAACGCCTCGGCGTGGCCCATGTGCAGGTCGCCCGAGGGGTAGGGGAACATGTCGAGCATGTAGCGGCGCTCCTTCGACCCGTCGTCGAGCGGGGTGAAGGTGCCGTCCTCCTCCCAGAACCGCTGCCAGCGCTCCTGTGCGGCGGCGGCGTCGTAGCTGGCGCGAACTGCTTCGGCGGTCACTTCGGTGTCTCTCCTTCTTCTGCGTGCGTTCGCCTGCTCTGGCATGAAAAAGCCCCCGCGGCCGTCAGGCTCGCCAGGGGCCGCCGCGACTGCTCGTGCAGCCGCGGCTATCGAAGCAGCAGTGATGCGTTGCGCACGCGCACATGATATCGGATCGCTCGGGACGGGCACGCACCGGCCAGCGAGGGCGGGACGGGCACCTCCCGGCCTACGAACAATTCAGTACCCAAGGCCGCCGAACCGCCTCCCGGGGGCCGGTAAGGCAAGCCTTTCCTTGCTTGCGACTAGGGGTTTTGCCCGGAAACACTGGAGCCATGGCAATTACCCCAGGGATCACGGCGCCGGCTCCCACCCAGTCGCTGTCCCAACGCCTGAACTGGCTGCGCGCCGGAGTGCTCGGCGCCAACGACGGCATCGTCTCTACCGCCGGACTGGTCTTCGGCGTCGCGGGCGCTACCACCGACACCGTTGCGCTGCTCATCGCCGGCCTCGCCGGGATGGTGGCCGGCGCCTTGTCGATGGCCGGCGGCGAGTACGTCTCGGTGAGCAGCCAGAAGGACAGCGAACTTGCCGCGCTGCGCCAGCAGGAGCACGAACTGGCCACGGATCCCCACGGCAAGCTCCACCAGCTGGCCGAACACTACGCCGAGCGCGGACTCTCCCGTGAGCTCGCCGTTCAGGTCGCGACCGAGCTGAGCCAGCACGCCGCGCTGGACGCCCACGCGCAGGTGTTCCTGAATCTCGACGCTGACGAGCAGGTATCGCCGTGGGTTGCCGCCCGCGCTTCCCTGGTGGCGTTCCTTGCCGGCTCGGTAATCCCGCTGGTCGTGATCGTGGCGACCCCGCTCGATGTGCGACTGCCGCTGACCGTGGCCGCCGTGCTCGGCGCTCTGCTGATCACCGGCTTCGTGAGCGCGCGGCTGGGCGGCGCCCGGACCGCACCCGCGATGATCCGCAACGTGGTCGTGGGCAGCCTGGCCATGGGCCTCACCTACCTTGTGGGTTTCCTGGTCGGCCAGCAGTTGTGAGTTCGGTCGCGAGCGCCTCCAGCAGGGCCTCGCGGAGTGCGCGCCAGTCTTCCGGCGGCACCACATTCTGGTTCAGCCACTCCAGCAGGGCACCGATCGGCGCGGACGGGTCGATCCGGTCCAGCTCCTCAAGGCAGACCACCTGGAGCGCGCCGTCCCCGGTCTGCCATGCCGCCATTCCGAGCAGCCCCAGCGCGACCGGACGCCGGCCGTCCGGGCAGTGCCGCACGACCGTGGCCCACAGGTCGAGCTGCTGCTCGGCGTTGGGACGGGCGAGACCGCGCAGCACCGCCAGCTGCCCCTCGGTGCGCTCGGCGAGCAGCGCCAGCCGCACGCAGTCCCCCACCGGGATCCTCCCCGAGGCACGCAGCAGGGTTCGCAGCAGGCGTTTGCGACCGCGCGCGCCGAGCTCGTCCAGTTCGGCTGAGGCGGTCTCGAACTGCTCAACCAGCGCATCCACCTCTTCGCCGGGTGGGCCGGCCGTGACGGCGGCGAGATCCCGCCTCGACGCCCGTGCGGGCAGGCCCAGCACGGCAGCCTCCACCGCTGTCGGGCTGACCGTCCCGGTGAGGGCGCCCACCGGGCCGTCCGGACGATCGGCCCGCCACTGACCACTACCCACCTGCATCACCCTGCCGAGCCGCGCGAACCCCACGAACTCCACGCAGGCGGCCAGCACGTTCCACGCGAGCGCTTCGTCGTCGGTGTAGGCGAAGAACCACCCCTCGGCCTGCGGGAATCGGCTGAAAAGCCGGCCCAGGAGCAGATCGAGTGCCCCCTCACCGGTGACGGCGACGAGGTCGACCCTCGCCGTCACCACCACCCTCCGCTCCTGGAGCAGCATCACCACCAGGGACTCCTCGGGATGGAAACCGATCAGGTAGGGCACCAGTCCGACCAGGTCGTCGACGCTGTGCACGGCCAGACGGGCCGTGTGATCCGAGACACTCATACCCGGGGATTGTCGGCAGCACCGCGCTCAGCTGGTCAGTCCTCCACAGGCCGCGGCCCGCGCAGGAAGTTGTCCACAGCGGGACGTCGATACGTCCGGGGTAGCCTTGGCGACGATGACCCAGGAACTGCCTCCCGCCGGTGCGACCGGCGGCCAGCCGCCGACCGGACCGACCCCGCCGCCCTCCGGGTGGGCGCCCGCGCCGCTGTCCGGAGGAGGACGCCCTTCGGTCGGTGAGACGCCGCCGCCGGCGCCCTCGCGTGGCCCGGTGCTGGGCGCCTCCGAACTCCCGTCGGTCACCATTACGGAGTTCGCTCCGCCCCGGTCCCGGATGCCCCTCGTGGTCGCGCTGATCGCCGTCGTGGTCGCCGGGCTGATCTGGGCCGGCACAGCGCTGGCCTCCCCGCAACCCGGGTCGGCCGCGTCCGCCAGCCCCAGCGCCCGGCCCACCGTAACCGCGTCCGGGCCCGGCCTGCCCTTCGTCACCCCCGACGAGCGCTACACCGGGCGCTGGGAGATACTCCGGCAGCTGTGGACCGACTCCGGGCTCGAGGTCGAGATCCGGGTGATGGCGGACAGGGGGCCGATCGACTACTCGTTCGTCGCCTTCGGCAACGACGACGTCCAGGCCACCACGGCCCAGCCGAGCTCGCAGCAGCCCCAGTTCTCCGGAATGCCGATCCAGAGCGGCAGCCAGGAGACCGGCTGGCTGTTCTTCCCCTTGCGGCGGGGGGCGGCGACGATCATCCTCGGCACCGCAGCCGGCCGCCAGATGTCGGCCCTGCCCGTCTCCGGATAGTGCCCGCCGGGATCCGCGCGCCGTGCCGAGCGCGATCCCCGCAGCGTTCCTCGCCGCCGCGACGACTCCCCCGCGTCCCACCGCTGACACAGCCGCCCACGCCGGTCGTCTATGGTGAGCGGGTGACGTCGCCGCAATCCGTTGTGAGGGTTGGCATCTTCACCGACGACTTCTATCCCGAATCGGGCGGAGTGGCCCGATCGATCGAACTGCAGATCGAGCAGCTCGTCCGGGCCGGCCACCACGTGACCCTGTTCGCCCCGCGGATCCAGTTCACCCCGCCCGCCGACGCCGCCTGGGAGGCCCTGCCCTACTGGCGCCCGCCCGGCTCGCCCAGCTACCTGTGCTCGCTGCAGACCGTCCCCTGGCTCGCCAGCCGGATCGCCGCCGAACACCGCTTCGACGTCGTCCACTCGCAGAACGAGCGCGGCTCGATGTTCCTGGCAGCGCAGGTGGCCCGCGCCGCCGGGGTGCCGCAGGTGCACACCTTCCACTCCAACTACGTGGGCACCCACCGCACCACCCCGTTCATCGCAGGCCTGAACTCTCTCACCTACCTCGACTGGTCGGGACGCTGGCTGCGCAAGGTCGCGGCCCGCGGCGGGGACATCCCTGCGGGATACCCCTCCGACCCGGACGCCGCGACCGACTCGGTGTTCGCCCGGCGCGACTGGCGAAGCCTCGCCCGCCTCGCGTCCGCGGTCGACGCCTTCACCTCGCCGGCGGGCTACCTCGTGGACTCGATCGTGGATTCGTCCGCGGGCTCTCTGGCAGGCCGTGGGCACGTGGTGGCCTCCGGGGTCGCGGACGCCTTCGTCCGGGCCGAACGCAAACGCCCCAGGGGCGGTGTCACCCGGTTCCTCAGCGCGGGCCGGCTCGGCCCGGAGAAGCGGGTGGACGTCATCCTGGACGCCTTCGAGCGACTGGGCCGCGACGACGCCGAGCTGCACATCGTCGGCACCGGCGTTGCCGAGGCTGCGTTGCGCCAGCAGGCGTCCCGGATCCGGCACGGCACCGTCCGGTTCCTCGGCCACTTCACCGACGCCGACCTGATCGCCCAGGAAATCGCCGACGCCGACGTGTTCGTGCTGGCGTCCTATCGCTTCGACACCCAGGGGATGGTGCTGGCGGAGGCGGCCACCACCGGAACACCGATCCTGTACTGCGACGACCGGCTCAGCGTCGGTGTCGGCCCGGACAACGCCCTCCTCACCGGACCGGACGCGGACCGGCTCGCCGCCGGCATGGCCGAGCTGATCGACGACACCGACCGGCTGGTCGCGATGTCGGCCGCGTCCGCGGAACTCGGACGCGGGCTCACCGCGGCCGCGATGCGGGACGCGTACGTGGACGTCTACCGGCAGGTGATCGCCGCACGGTCGCCCGCGGGTAGCCTCAACTGAACTCTCAGAGCTCGCTCGGCTCGGCCTCCGGGCTCGGCCGGGACGCCGGATCGCTCTCGACCGCCGTCGGGGTCGCCGGCGGCCTGCCCTGCGCGTCCGGGTGGTACTTCGAGAGCACGAACACTCCGGCCACCGCGACCACGCCGCTGATCGCCATGCCGACCGCGTCCAGCGGGCCGAGCCGCACGCCCTCGCCCAGCACGGCCAGGCCGAAGGTGACCGCGACGATCGGGTCGGTGGTGGTCATCGATCCCACCACGATCTCCGCCGGGCCGTTCGCGTAGCCCTGCTGCACCATCCACCCGCCGACCAGGTAGCAGATCACCAGGAACACCACGGACGTCCAGAACAGCGGCCGGGCGGTGAAGTTGCCGAGCCTGACCAGCTCGGTGAGCGTCTTGATCAGCGCCGAGCTGAGCCCGTAGAAGAACGAGCCGCCCGAAGCCCACATCAGGCAGCGCAGCGACGGCGAGCCGAACCGGCCCAGCCAGCCGAGCAGGGCGCCGATCGCGAACACGACCAGGCAGGCAATGATGATCCGCGCCGGCGGCAGCTCGGTGTCAGGGGCCGCCTTGTGCGCGGAGAAGCTGGTGAACACGACGATGCCGGCGATCGTCATCGCCACGGCTGCCCAGGTCAGCTTCGTCGGCCGGATGTTGTGGATCTTCGCCGCAAGCAGCACCGCCCAGGGCACCGCGAGGATGCCAACCGGCTGCACCACCGTCACCGGCGCCATCATCAGGCCCATGATGTGCATGCTCGCGCCGAGCCCCACGGTCGCCAGTCCGAGCAGCCAGCGCGGGTTCTTGAGCAGCGCGAGCACCTGGCGAAGGCCCATCGAACGGTTCTCCGCAGCCTTGTCGACCGTGCGGCTGACCGCGAGGTGCTGGATCGTCGAACCGCCAGCGAACAGGAACGACGCCACGACGACGATCGCGATGGCGAGCGGGATGTTCTGCTCGAACAACCGGAAGCCGGGGATGAAGAGAGGAAGCGTCATTCCGTCCTGTCACGTCGAGGGCGAATCCTGTTCAGCCTAGCGGCTCGCCGTCAGCGAGCCGACCGGCCCGCCGCTCAGTGCTCCTCGGAGAAGCGGACGGCGGCCCGCAGTTGCGCGGCGATGGTGGCGCCCATGCTCAGCGGCCAGCGGTGCATCACGTACTCGGTGGCCTCGTCGACGCTGAGCTGGCGGGTCGAGTTGCCCGAGCGCACCCACAGCTCCGGGGCCGCTCCCCTGCCGTGGCGCAGGTAGACCGGACGCGGGGATGGGACGCAGGTGAGCCGGCACACCGTCCGCGCCTCCCCCTCGCCGGCCGGCGCGGAGGGGAACTCGATGCCCACGGTCGCGGCTGCGGTCTGGCCGAGGCTGGTCCTCAGCAGATCGCGCAGCCAGAGCTCGTAGCGGTCGAGGTCGGGGCTCTTCATCGTGGCGAGGTCCTGCTCCAGCCCGAGTGGTGTGCCGAGGTCGTCGACCCCGATCACCAGCGTGCCACCGTCCGCGTTGAGGAAGGCGCACGCGGTCTTGGCGATCACCTGCTCCATCCGCTCGTCCTTCTGCCCGGTGCGCAGGTTCACCCGCGCGGTCGACTTGAACTCGACCCGGTCCGACTCCCCGGCAGCCAGGAGCTCGGCGATGCTCTCGCGCTGCGGCTTCTGGAAGTGGGCCGCGACGGCCGCGAACACCGCGACCGCTGCCACGGTCATGCCCAGGGACACCAGGAGGGCCAGCGGGCTCCACAGCACTGCCTTCGGGTCGATCCAGCCGACCAGGAACAGGCCCAGCGACGTGCCGATGATGGCGATCACGATCGAGGCAGCCATGCCCAGCTTTGCCCGGCCGCGGAGCAGCCAGCGGGCCAGTGACCCGAGCAGCCAGCCGACGATCAGCACGATCGGCAGCGCCGCCGCCACCGCCCACAGCGGCACGCCCTGCAGGAGGACCGCGTTCACACCAACTCCTTCTTCGTCCGACGCGAGTCGTACCAGGCCAGCGCCAGGGCGATCCCCCCAGCCAGCACCGCCCCGGTGACGGTGTACAGCGCCCTCTCCGTTGCCAGCGCACCCGGGCTGGCCGAACCGAGCAGCACGACGCTCGGCGTGAGGAACAGTACCTGCTTCGGGTAGTCACCGAGAGTCGTGTAGGCGAGGCTCAGCACCAGGCACAGCCCGAGCGCCACGCCAGCCGCCCACAACGGCAGGAGCGCGGCCAGGACCATCGCCAGCACGACCCCTCCGATGGTGCCGAGCACCCGCTGCCACGACCGTTGCAGGGTCTCCTCGCCGAAGGGCCGCAGCACCACCGTGAGGGTGAGCGCAACCCAGTAGCCGTGCGGCCAGGCGAGGACGTCGACCGCGTACACGGTGAGACCGACCGCGACCGCCATGACGACGGCGTGGCGCCAGGCCCGCTCCGGCGCGATCCCCTTCCCGGTCCGGCCCGAGGTGCCGATCCAGCTGCCGAGGAGAGCCATCACGGCGCCGCCCAGCAGCATCCAGAATGCGACGGCGTCGGAGCGGAAGTCGCCCGGAACGGAGACGAGCACCGCGGCGATGCTGGGCACGCCGGCCATCAGGCCGTCCGCGCGGATGCTGGCCGGGGCGACGAGAATGCAGCACAGGGCGACGAAGCAGGCCGCCGCCATCGGTTGGCCGCGCAGGGCGACCGCCACCGCGCCCGTCATCGCGGCGGGCACCGCGAGCACCACCGCCTGGTACGGACGCAGGGTCAGCGCGGGCCTCGCTCCGGCGACGTAACCCATCACCATACCGACGGCAGCAGGCACGCCGGCCAGCAGGTAGGCGCCGGTGAGCGGCGCGAGCAGGAGGATCGTCGCGACCACGCAGAGCAACAGCACGCGACGCGGGACCATCCACGATCCGTGCACGCCGGTCATGGACCTGAGCCTATCGGGGAGCACCCGCGCGGCGACCCGGTGTGCGGGCGGTCACCAGCCGCCGCCACCACCTCCGCCGAAGCCGCCACCGCCGGAGAAGCCCGAACCTCCGCTGGTGGCCGCCGTGGCCGACTGCAGCGAACTGGACATGGTGCTGGCCAGCGAATCCAGCGACGAGGCGAAGTGGTTGTAGCTGAAGCCGTACCCGTAGCCGTAGTACCAGGGCGTGTTGAAGGTGTAGCGGCCCTCATCGGCGAGCTGGCTGAACACCTTGGTCCAGCGTTCGGCGACGCCGAACATGATCGCGTACGGCAGGTAGCGGGAGAACACGTCGATGCCCTCCTCGAACCGGATCTGGTCGGCCTCGGCGGTGCGCAGGTACAGCTCGAAGCCCCGCGTCTGCGCCAGCACGGCCGAGCCGGTGGCCGTCCGCGACCCGAAGTGGTTGTTCATCGCCATCACCGCAAGCCCGGTGATCACGCCCGCGGCGCCGACCAGGCCCCAGCCGAACAGCCCGAACAGGAATCCAATGCCCACACCGACGGCGACCAGGCCGACGCCCGCGGCCAGGGCCAAAGCGCGCACGGTGGCCGGGTTGGCGGTGAACCACTTCAACTCGGTGGCGACCCGGCGATGCAGGGCGCCCTTGGTGCCGGAGAGCAGCCCGGAGTAGCTGGAGTCCTTCAGGTCGTCGGTGGTCACCTGTCCGCCCGCGGAGAAGAGCCGGTTCAGCAGCTGGGACTCGTACGCCACCAGCTGGTCGGCGCCGTTCTGCCGCGTGAACGTCCAGTCCCGCCTGCCGGTCTGGGCGATGGACAGGTGGCCGCGGACGGCCAGGTCGATGATCGTCGCGCTGATGTCCCTGTTGTCGGCCGTCGCGTCGGTCAGGGTTCCGAGCTCGCCGGGACGCGCGCCCTGCGGCGGCGTGAACTGCACAGCCACCGGAGCGGCGTGGGCCTCGTGGCCGATGTTCGCCTCCTGGCCGGTCGCCGGCACCACTCCGGGCGTGAGGCCGAGGTAGACCTGGTCGCGGGCGCTGCGCCGGGTGCGCCGGAGCACCGCGGCGAGACCGAGCGCGGAAAGGACGCCGGCGATACCCGCCGTCCACGGGGTGACCGGGAACATGTTGCCGACCGAGTAGCGTCGCTCGAGCCTCGCCTCGGCGCCGGTGAACGTGCCGGCGGGGAACCCTGCGACCACCTGCATGCCGCTGCCGTTGCCGACCTGCGTCACCGAGTAGGTGGCCCCATCGCCGCTGGCCGTCGCGTCGCACGGCTCGTCGAAGGAGCCCCCGGAGAAGCAGCTCGCCCGCGAGATCGCCGCCGGACCGGTGAGGGTGACCTTCGCCGAGTCGATCGGCACCTCCCAGCCGGGCCCGACCGCGTTCCAGTTGAACTCGTCCAGCCCCGACTGCGCCTGCTGTGGGGCGATCAGGCCACGGATCGTGTAGTTCACCTCGTAGGTCTGCACGCCGGTGAACGTGCGGCCCTGGCTGCCGACCCGGACCAGCAGGTTCCCGTCCTTGGTCTCGGTCTTCACCGCGGCGTCCGCGCCGCTCGGGCTGGACACCGGTCCGATGGTCATGTCGAGCATCCGCCAGTGGTCGGGGTCGTTCGCGATCGCCTGGCGCAGCGGGAAGGTCAGGTACGGGCCGTGCCCCGGGTCGTTGCCGAAATCGAAGGACAGCGCCAGGTGCACGCTGGTGGTGCCGTGGGCATCCACCGCCGCTTCCACCGTGTATTCGGTGATCCGCCAGTTCTCGCCGTTCGCCCGGGCCTGCACGGGGACGAGGACCAGGGACACCAGCCCGAGCAGCAACGCTGCCAGCACGCTCCACAGCCGCTTCATGGTTCGAGCCTAACAACCACCACAGCTCTGGCTCATGGCCGGGTGGGCATCGCTATCCTGACCGGGACCGAGAGGGGTGAGATGACCGGACAGGTGGTGACAGCCGAACTGCTCGCCGTCGTCGTCGCCATGGTGGACGGACGCCCCTCCGTGCTCACCCTCGGTACCCCGCCGCGGCTGCCGGCCGGCCCGCTGCTGCCGAGCCACAGATCGCTGCAGGCCGCCACCCGGGCCTGGGTCGAGGAGCAGACCGGACGCCGGCTGGGCTACCTCGAGCAGCTCTACACGTTCGCCGATCTGGACCGCGACGAGGCCGGACGCCGGATCTCGATCTCCTACCTCGGCCTGACCACACCGGGCGAGCCCGGCATCGGCGGCTGGACCGACTGGTACGACCTCTTCGGCTGGGAGGACCGCCGCAGGCCGCAGCCCGCGTCCACCGACGTGGCGATCGAGCGCCTGCAGGCGTGGGCGGCCGCCGATCCGGACCGCTGCGACGAGCGCAACCAGCGGATCGCGATCAACTTCGGCCTGCGCGGCCGCGCCTGGCAGCCGGAGTTCACGCTGCAGCGCTACGAGCTGCTGTACGAGGCGGGCCTGGTGGCTGAGGCCCCCGACGACTGGCGTCGCCCGAACGCGGAGCTGGTGCCGGGCGTCCGCATGCTCGGCGACCACCGCCGGGCCTTGGCCACCGGCATCGCCCGGCTGCGGGCGAAGACCGGCTACCGGCCGGTGGTCTTCGAGCTGATGCCGTCCACGTTCACGCTGCGCCAGCTGCAGGACTGCGTGGAGGCGCTGTCCGGGCACGCCGTGCACACCCAGAACTTCCGCCGCCTGGTGGAGCAGCAGGCTCTGGTCGAGGAGACCGGCGGCCTGCTCGAGACCGGCGGACGCCCGGCCCGGCTCTACCGGTTCCGCCGCCAGGTGCTCGCCGAGCGCCACGTCGCCGGCACCAAGCTGCCCACGGTCCGCGCGCACTGAGCGCCCGGTCCGCCACGATTCGACCGGATTCCCCCTTTTGCTCAGATCGTGGAATACTAGCCGCGTCGCTTTTACTCACAAGTAGCATAAGGGTGTTGACGAAGGGACTCGCGATGACCACAACGCTGCCGACCGCTGCTGACCTCTACCCGAAGGTCGCGCACGTCATCCCGTCCGTGGAGTGGGCCACGATGTCCGAGGACGTGGACGCGATCCTGCGGCTCAAGCGCGAGCGCAACGCCGTCATCCTCGCCCACAACTACATGACCCCGGAGATCTTCCACGGCGTCGCCGACATCGTCGGGGACTCCCTGGCGCTGGCCCGCGAGGCCGTCGAGGTGGACGCGGACGTGATCGTGCTGGCCGGCGTCCACTTCATGGCCGAGACCGCCAAGCTGCTCAACCCGGGCAAGACCGTGCTGATCCCGGACCTGCGCTCCGGCTGTTCGCTGGCCGAGTCGATCACCGCCGAGGACGTTCGCGCCCTGCGCGCCGCGCACCCCGGCGTCCCCGTGGTGACCTACGTGAACACGTCTGCGGCGGTGAAGGCCGAATCGGACATCTGCTGCACCTCCGGCAACGCCGTGCGGGTGATCGAGAGCCTCGGGGTCCCGCGGGTGATCATGATCCCCGACCGGTTCCTGGCCGCGAACGTCGCCCGCCAGACCGGCGTCGAGGTGATCGTCCATCCGGGAGCCTGCGAGGTGCATGAGCGGTTCACCCCCGACGACATTCGCCAGATCCGCACCGAGAACCCCGGCATCACCGTCCTGGCCCACCCCGAGTGCCCGCCGGAGGTGGTGGACGAGGCCGACTACGCCGGCTCCACCGCCCAGATGGTCGACTTCGTGGACGCGAAGCGCCCGCTCAAGGTGGCCCTGATCACCGAGTGCTCGATGAGCGACAACGTCGCCCAGGCCTACCCCGACCTGGAGTTCATCCGACCCTGCAACCTGTGCCCGCACATGAAGCGGAACACGCTCGGCAGCATCCGGCACGCGCTGGAGACCATGACCAACGAGGTCTCCGTGCCCTCTGACGTCGCCGACCGGGCGCGGCTGGCCGTCGAGCGGATGCTGGCCGTGGGGGTGGCGAAGTGACCCGGGTCATCGAGGCCGGCTGCCCGGTCATCATCGGCGCAGGGCTCGCCGGGCTCACCGCAGCGATCGAGCTCAGCCCACTGCCCTGTGTCGTGCTCAGCGCCGGAGCGGTCAGCACCGGCACGTCCACCGGCTGGGCGCAGGGCGGCATCGCGGCGGCAGTCGGCCCCGACGACGATCCCGCGCTCCACGCCGAGGACACCCTCGCCGCCGGCGCGGGCCTGTGCGAACCGGACGTCGTGCGCGCCATCACCGCCGCGGCGCCGGACGCGATCGCGTGGCTCTCGGCGCAGGGCGCCGAGTTCGACCGGGGGGATGACGGCCGCCTGCGGCTGGGGTTGGAGGGGGCCCACAGCCGCAGGCGGATCGTCCACGCGCACGGCGACCGCACCGGTGCCGAGCTGCTGGAGACCGTCGTCGCCGCCGCCCGCCGCCTCGACTCGGTGTCGCTGTGGGACCACTCCCCCGCGCTCGAGGTCCTCACCGAGGCCGGGCGCGTGGCCGGCGTGCTCGTCGGCACCCCCGAGGGCACGATCGAGCTGCGCACGGATACCGTCCTGCTGGCCACCGGCGGTATCGGTGGGCTGTACCTGCACACCACCAACCCGCTCTCCTCGCGCGGGCAGGGCCTCGCCCTGGCGCACCGCGCGGGCGCCGTCCTGCGCGACGTGGAAATGGTGCAGTTCCACCCGACCGCCCTGGACGTCGGGATCGACCCGATGCCGCTGGTCAGCGAAGCGGTGCGCGGCGAAGGCGCGATCCTGGTGAACGAGCTCGGCGAGTGGGTGCTGCGCAATCCGCTGTCCGCGCGGGACGTGGTCTCGCGCGCCGAGTGGGCGCAGCTGCAGGCCGGGCACCGCGTCTTCCTGGACGCCACGAAGGATCCCGGCGAGCGCTTCGCCGAACTGTTCGGCTCGATCTACGCCACGGCCCGCGAGTCCGGCCTCGATCCGGCGAAGGACCTGCTGCCGGTGCGTCCGGCCGCGCACTACCACATGGGTGGGGTGCTGGTGGACCGGACCGGAGCCACCACCCTGCCGGGGCTGTACGCCGCCGGTGAGGTGGCCTCCACCGGGCTGCACGGCGCGAACCGCCTGGCCAGCAACTCCCTGCTCGAGGCCGTGGTGTGCGGACGCTGGGCCGCGCAGGCGTGGCGGGACACCGGCGTCGCCGCGGGAGCCGCCCTGCCGACGCGCATGTACCCCGACCCGACGACCTGGACGCCCGACCCGGTGGTGGCGGAGGTTCGCCGGATCGTGAGTGCCGGCGCCGGGGTGCTCCGGGACGCCGACGGCCTGCGCACCGCACTGGCCGCCCTCGAGCCCCATCGCTCCCACGACACCGGCCTGGTCGCGCATCTGCTGGTCGAGGCCGCCCTCCGCCGCGAGGAGTCCCGCGGTGGCCACACCCGGCTCGACTTCCCGTCCACCGCGCCGGTGGCCGGGCACGTGCTCAGCCTTCCCGACCGGCCCCTCCCCGAGGAGCTGCCCGCCGCTGGCCCGGTCGAGCCGGCTCGGGCGGAGGTGATGGCGCGGTGAGGTCGCTGCCCCGCCTCGTGATCGAGCCGCTGGTCCGGGCGGCACTGCTGGAGGATCTGGGCCGCGCGGGCGACCTGACCACCGACGCGATCATCGCCCCTGACGCACAAGCGACGGTCGCCCTGGTGGCTCGGGAACCCGGCGTGGTGGCCGGCACCGAGTGCGCCCGGCTCGCCTGGGAGCTGGTCGATCCCCGCATCGTGGTCGAGGACCTTCTGCCCGACGGCAGCCGGGTCCAGCCGGGAACGGTGGTCGGTACCGCCACCGGCCCTGCCCGCGGCCTGCTCAGCGGAGAGCGGGTGGCGCTGAACTTCCTCGGCCACCTCTCCGGGGTCGCAACCGGCACCGCGACCATCGCGGACGCGATCGCCCACACGAAGGCAAGGGTCGCCGACACCCGCAAGACCATTCCGGGACTGCGTGCGCTGCAGAAGCACGCGGTCGTGGCCGGCGGAGGCAGCAATCACCGCTTCGGGCTCGACGACGCCGTCCTGATCAAGGACAACCACATCGCGGTCGCCGGTGGCATCACCGCTGCCGTCACCGCAGCGAAGGCGCACGTCGGCCACCTGGTCAAGATCGAGGTGGAGGTGGATTCCCTCGACCAACTGCGCGAGTTGCTGAACGTCGGCGCGGACGCTGTCCTGCTGGACAACATGGGCCCCGAGGAGCTCCGTGAAGCGGTCGCCATGGTCGGAGGCCGGATGATCACCGAGGCGTCGGGACGAATCACTCCGCAGGTCGCCGTGCCGATCGCCGAGTCCGGCGTCGACCTGATCTCCGTCGGGTGGTTGACCCACTCCGCACGCGTCCTCGACATCGGGCTCGACCACCGCTCCTGACGACCCGAATCTGTGAACACCTGCGAGTGTCTTCGCTGGTGGGGTTGTCAAGGCCCTGACGGCCCCGGGGCAATTTGCATTGCCGTAACGCCCCGGGTCTACGGTGGCGCAATGAGCGCAGACATCGTGCCCGAGCCAGTGCCCTCCGACGGGGCGGACCCGGCCGAGGAACGACCGACCACGGGGACGCGCAGTATCGGTCCGGTGACCACGCCGACCCACCCGCTCGCCCTGGCCCCGGTCACGTCCCCACCGCATTCCGTGGACGGGTTCGTCCGTGAGTTCCTCCGCGAGTTGAACACCGGCCAGGGCGTCGCGCTCTCACGTTCGACGGTCAACGACCAGTACCTGGCGCTGGCCCGCACCGTGCGCCACTACCTGATGGCCCGCTGGCTCGAGACGCTGCGACACAACCGCCAGTCGAAGGCCAAGTACGTCGGCTACCTCTCCGCCGAGTACCTGCTGGGCCGCCAGCTCGACAACGCGCTGCTGGCCACGGACCTGAACGAGGTGGCAGAGAAAGCGATGGCGAGCTGCGGCCTCGACCTCGACACGCTCCGCGCACAGGAGGTCGAGCCCGGGCTGGGTAACGGTGGCCTCGGCCGGCTGGCCGCGTGCTTCATCGATTCGCTGGCCACGATGAGCGTCCCGTGCATCGGCTACGGCATCCGCTACGAGTACGGCATCTTCCGCCAGACGTTCGTCGACGGCCGCCAGGTCGAGCAGCCCGACACCTGGCTCGCGCTGGGCGCGCCCTGGGAGTTCCCGCACCCGGAGGCGGCCGTCCAGGTGAACTTCGGCGGCCACACCGAGACCTGGGACGATGCCGGCACCCAGCGCACCCGGTGGGTACCGGCGTGGAACGTCCTCGGCATCCCCTACAACTACATGGTCCCCGGCTACCAGAACGGTCGGGTGAACACGCTGCGGCTGTGGAGCGCGGTCGCCACCAAGGCGTTCGACCTGTCCATCTTCAACGCGGGCGACTACGCGGAGGCCGTGCGCGCACAGACCTTCGCCGAGAACATCACCAAGGTGCTCTACCCGGAGGACTCGACCCCGCAGGGCAAGGAGTTGCGGCTGCAGCAGCAGTACTTCTTCGTCGCGTGCTCGATCCGTGACTTCCTCAACCAGATCCTCGGCGACGACGTCGACCTGCACGACCTCCCCTCGCGGGTCCACTTCCAGCTGAACGACACCCATCCGGTGATCGCGGTACCGGAGATGATGCGCATCCTCGTGGACGAGGAGAAGTGGGAGTGGGACGAGGCCTGGGACGTGACCAGCCAGTGCTTCGCCTACACCTGCCACACGCTTCTGCCGGAGGCGCTGGAGACCTGGTCGACCGAGCTGCTCGGACGGCTGCTGCCCCGCCACCTCGAGATCATCTTCCGGATCAACGACGAGTTCCTCGAAGGCGTCCGGACGGCCTACCCGGACGACGAGTTGCGCGCCCGGCGGATGTCGATCATCGCCGACCACCCCGAGCGCTCGGTGCGGATGGCGCACCTGGCCACCGTGGCGGGCACCAAGGTCAACGGCGTGGCCGCGCTGCACTCCCAACTGCTGGCCGAGAAGGTGCTGCCGGACTTCTCCAGCTACTTCCCGGACAAGTTCACCAACGTGACCAACGGCGTCACTCCGCGGCGGTTCATCCGGATCGCCAACCCCTCGCTGTCGGAACTGATCACGGACACCGTCGGGCCGGGCTGGGTGACCGACCTGGAGCGGCTCGCCGAGATCGAGCCGTTCGCCGAGGACGAGGACTTCCGTCGCGCCTTCCGCAAGGCGAAGGACCAGAACAAGGTCCGGCTGTACGAGCTGCTCCGCACCCGGGACGGGATCGCGCTGCCCGAGGGCCACCTGCTGGACGTGATGGTGAAGCGGCTGCACGAGTACAAGCGGCAGACCCTGAAGCTGTTGCACATCGTGACCCTGTACGACCGGATCATCTCGGGCCGGGTCGATCCGACCTCGATCCTGCCGCGCACGGTGGTGTTCGGCGCCAAGGCGGCCCCCGGCTACCGGATGGCGAAGGAGATCATCTACCTGATCAACTCGGTCGCGGCCACGATCAACGCGGACGCCCGCCTGGAGGGACGGCTCAGCGTCGCCTTCCCGGCCAACTACAACGTGACCCTCGCCCAGCGGCTGATCCCGGCGGCCGACCTGTCCGAGCAGATCTCGCTGGCCGGCATGGAGGCATCCGGCACCGGCAACATGAAGTTCGCGCTGAACGGCGCGCTGACCGTCGGCACCGACGACGGCGCGAACGTGGAGATCCGCCAGCTGGTGGGTGACGACAACTTCTTCCTGTTCGGCATGAGCGAGCCGGAGGTGGAGAAGCTGAGCACCGCAGGCTACGCGCCGTCGGCCTACTACGAGGCGAACCCCGACCTGAAGGGTGCGATCGACCTGATCTCCTCCGGCGCCTTCAGCGGCGGCGACCGGAACGCCTTCGAACCGGTGGTCTCGAACCTGCTCGCCCAGGACCGGTTCATGGCGCTGGCCGACTACCAGTCCTACATCGATGCGCAGGCGAAGGTCGAAGCGGCGTACGTGAACAAGGAGGCGTGGACGAAGTCGGCGATCCGCAACGTGGCCCGCTGCGGTTTCTTCTCCTCCGACCGGTCGATGCGCGACTACCTGAGCCGGATCTGGGGCGCCTCTCCCGACCGCTGAGCCGGTCGGCAGGCTGTTTTCGGCGGTTCTCCGGCAGGGCTGCGCGGGTGTCCCCCACGCAGCCCCGGAGCGGTCAGACCAGCTTGGCGTCCAGGGTGATCGTGGTGCCGGTGAGCGCAGCGGAGACCGGGCAGCCGGTCTTGGCGTCGTTGGCGAAGCCGGCGAACTGCTCGGCGGTGAGGCCGGGGACGGACGCGGCGACGGTCAGGTGAATGCCGGTGATCCCGGTGCCGGGAACGAAGGTCACGTCCGCCTTCGTGTCGAGGGTGGCGGGCGGTGTGCCGTTGCCGGCGAGCGCGTGGGAGAGGGCCATCGAGTAGCAGGCGGAGTGCGCCGCCGCGATGAACTCCTCCGGGGTGGTCTTGCTGCCGGGAGCCTCGCCCGCCCGGGATCGCCAGTCGATCTCGACGCTGCCCAGGCTGGAGCTGAGGAACTCGACCTCGCCCTGTCCCTCGATCAGGGAGCCTTCCCAATGGGCCTGTGCGGAGCTGACGGTCATGGATGCCTGCCTTTCGGTGTGGGGTTCACCCTGCGGGGGGTGCCAGTTTCACCAACGGCGCCGTGCCGCCCGCTATTCCGCACGGACCGGCGCTCCACGACCGCACCCGGCACACCCGCCGTCGCTCCCTGCGAACACCGGGGTCCCCCGCACCGGCCGACGACCGCGCTCAGGTACGCTCGCCGGATGGCGGACGATCGGGTGAGCGCGGAGCGGACGGGCACGCTGGCCCGCGTCCGGGCCGTGCCTGCCACCACGGCGCTGGTGGTGACCGGTGTGGTCGGCGGCGTGGTGTTCGTCGCGCTGATGCTCGGCGCGGCGTCGGTCTACGACGCGGTGACCGAGGCCGAAGGGGTGGCCGGTCTGGACCGTCCGGTCCTGGACTGGGCGATGGGAGTCCGCACACCGCTGGCGGACGTGGTCGTGACGGCATTCACGAACCTCGGCACCACCCTTCCGATGGTGACGATCGGGGGCTCCCTGATGCTCGCCCTGTACCTGACCTTTCGCCGGCGCACGATCGTGGTGCTGATGCTGGTGGCGGCCGCGGGCGGGGTCACCTTCACGATCGTGGGGAAAGCGCTGGTGGGACGCAGCCGGCCGCCGTTGGCGGATGCCGTCCCGCCCTACGAGGACAGCTTCTCGTTCCCGTCCGGGCACACCCTGAACAGCACCGTGGTGGCCGGCATGCTCGCCTACCTGGTGGTCTGGCTCGCGCCGCGGGTCTGGATGCGGGTCGCTGCCGTTCTGGGCGCGACGCTGTGGGCGCTCGCGATGGGCCTGAGCCGGGTGTTCCTCGGCCACCACTGGCTCACCGACGTGGTCTTCGCCTGGCTCTTCGGCCTCGGGTGGCTGGCCCTGCTGATCACCGTCCATCGGCTGCTGCTGCGCCGCCAGGTTCTCGCGGAACCCTGATTTCACATCCCTGTCCGGTCTTGGGTAGAGTAGGTCTTCGTCCGCAGGACGCTGGGGCTATGGCGCAGTTGGTAGCGCGCTTCCATGGCATGGAAGAGGCCACGGGTTCGAATCCCGTTAGCTCCACCTAGTCAGAGGCGCATTCGAAGGCCTCGCGCCATTCATGGGCAACAAGCCCCCACTCGCCGCTACCGATGACCTCCTGAAAAGCAAGCAGCCAAGGTTCACCGTGGTCAACGTTCGCGAACCTGGGTCGTGCTGTCGTCTGCACGACCGAGTCACGGATTCAGGCGGTAGCCAAGCCCCGGTTCATTGACGAGGTGTCTGGGTCTGGTGGGGTCGATCTCGATCTTCCTTCGGATCTGGTTGGAGTAGACCCTCAGATAGTGATGCTCACTGCCGTAGCCCGGTCCCCAGACAGCCCTGAGGAGCTGCTCGTGGGGGACAACCCGGCCGAGGTGTCTGCCCAGTTCAGCCAGCAGACGCCATTCGGTAGGGGTGAGGTGAATGCCTGCCCCGTCGCGGGTCGCCTGGTGGGCGGCGAAATCGAGCACCAGTCCCTCGGACTCCAGGGTGGCTGGCACGTCGGCGTCGCTGGGCATCCGCCGGAGCGCGACCCGAACCCTTGCCATCAGCTCATCGATGCTGAACGGTTTGCTGACGTAGTCGTCGGCCCCTTCGTCGAGGGCTTCGACCTTGTCGTCGGCCTGTTGACGCGCGGAAAGGACGATCACCGGGGTGGCGGACACCTTCCGGATGCGACGCAGAACCTCGACACCGTCAAGGTCCGGCAGGCCGAGGTCGAGCACGACGAGGTCGGGCTGCTCTTCGAAGAAGGCGGAAAGGGCCCCCTTGCCGGTGCCGGCAAGCAGGACCTCGTGGTCGCGGGCGCGGAGGTTGATCCGCAGGGTCCGCTGCAGGATGGCGTCGTCGTCCACGACGAGGATTCGGCTCATCCCGGCTCCCCCTGTTCGCGGGTGATCTCCTGGTCCGGGCGCGTGGGCAGGGTGACCACGGCGGTCAGCCCGCCACCAGGCGTCGGCTCGGCCCCGACCGCACCGCCCATTGCCTCACTCAGGCCGCGGGCGACGGCGAGGCCCAGCCCGATCCCTGCACCGTTCGGCGCGTCCCCGTGCCGCCGGAACGGCTGGAAGATCTGCTCCAGCTCGGCCGCCGGAACGCCGACGCCCGTGTCGACGACCCGGATCTCGACCCGATCGGCCACCCTGCTGGCATGGATCCGCACGGGCTCGTCGGCGGGCTGGTAGCGCAGCGCATTCTCGATCAGGTTGGCCAGGACGCGGTCGAGCAGTCCCGCATCGGTGAACGCGCTGCGCGCGTCCGGGTCGATGTCCCAGGAGAGGCGCTCGCGACTGGTCGACGAGGCGATCGTGGCAGGGACAACCTCACCGAGGTCGGTGGGGCACGGGTGTGCGATGAGGGCGCCTGCCTGCAGGCGGGACATGTCGAGCAGGTTGCCGACCAGGGCGTCGAGCCGGTCGGCCGACTCCTCGATGGCAGCCTTCAGTTCCTCCTCATCGTCAGCCGACCAGGAGACCTCCGTCGAGCGGAGGCTTCCGATCGCGGCCTTGATGCCGGCCAGCGGAGTACGCAGGTCGTGGGAAACAGCCGACAGCAGGGCCTTGCGGGCCTCGTTGTCACGAGTCAGTTCTGCGGCGGACGTGGCGGTCGCCTGCAGCTCGGTGCGTTGCAGGACCGCGCCAGCGTGAGCCGCGAACGCATCGAAGAGGCGGCGCTGATTGGCGTTCAGTCCGGGCGGCTGGAGGACCAGTTCGTGATCGGCGTCGGCGTCCTCGTGGTCGGTGGGTGCGCTCGGATCGAACGCCCCGACACTGGCAAGGACCACCGGAGCGCCGCCGGTGGTCCGGCGGATCACCGCAGCCGCGCGGGCACCGAACATGTCGACAGCGCGCTGCAGGAGCACAGGGAGCTGGTCCGTTGACCCGAGGAGCGTGTGCGACAGCTCCACCAGCGCCGCGGACTCCCGTTGGGCAGCCTTCGCCTGTTCGGTCCGCCGCGCGTTGAGATGGACGATCAGCGCCACGAGGACGCCGACGAGGACGAAGACGACCAGGGCGAGGCTGTTCTCGGGATCGGCGATGGTGAACGTGTTCACCGGTGGCACGAAATACCAGTTGAGCAGCAGCGAGGCCAGGATGGCGGCCACCACTGCCGGGACCACCCCACCGATCAGGGCGACCACAACGGTGGCGAGCAGGAAGATCGGGATGTCAAGGGGAAGGTCCGAGGTGAACGGGTCGGCCAGCAGGATCCAGGTGAGCAGCGGAGGCAGGACGACCGCGATGGCCAGGCCGCCGAGAACGCGACGGCGGGACAAGCCGGTGCCGGTGGGGCGCCGGAACCCCTTCCCTGCGCTGGCGTGGGTGACGACGTGGACATCGATGTCGCCAGAACCCGCGATGACCTTCTCGGCCAGGCTGGGGGTCAGACCCCGTCGCCAGGGCGGGAGTCCGGGCGCGCCGACGAGGATCTGGGTGGCGTTGACGCTGCGAGCGAAGGCCAGCACAGCGTCGGCGGCATCCTCGCCAGTGATGGTGTGGAACTCGCCGCCAAGTTCGTCGGTCAGCCGGCGCAGTTCGGCGACCTGGGTCAGCGGCGCGTTCGCGAGGCCGTCAGTGCGGGAGACCAGCGCGGCGAGCAACACTCCCCCAGCCAACCGGGACGCGATCCGCGCGCCGCGTCGCAGCAGTGCCTCGCCCTCCGGTCCCCCGGTGAGGGCAACCACGACCCGCTCCCGGGCGGGCCAGGCCCGGGTGATGCCGTGGGCGGCCCGGTAGCCCTCCAGACCGGCGTCCACCTTGTCGGCCAACCAGAGCAGGGCGAGCTCCCGCAGCGCGGACAGGTTCCCGACCCGGAAGTAGTTCGCCAGCGCGGCGTCCACCTTCTCGGGCTTGTAGACGTTGCCGTGGGCCATCCGGCGGCGCAGCGCCTCGGGCGCCATGTCGACGAGCTCGATCTGGTCGGCAGCGCGGACGACCTCGTCGGGCACGGTCTCGCGCTGGACGATGCCCGTGATCGACGTCACAACGTCGTTGAGCGATTCGAGGTGCTGGATGTTGACCGTCGAGATCACGTCCACGCCGGCGTCGAGCAGGACGCCGATGTCCTGCCAGCGCTTCTCGTTGCGGGAGCCGGGGGCATTGGTGTGGGCGAGTTCGTCCACCAGGGCGACGTCGGGGTGGCGGGCAAGGACCGCATCAAGGTCCATCTCCTCCAGCGCTGCGTTCTTGTAGGGGACCGAACGCCGGGGAATCACCTCCAGACCCTCAAGGAGGGCGGCGGTGTGCGTGCGGCCATGGGTCTCGCAGAGGCCGACGACCACGTCCGTGCCCCGCTGGGCCCGGCGATGACCCTCGTCGAGCATGGCGACGGTCTTGCCCACACCCGGGGCTGCCCCGAGGTAGATCCGAAGCCTGCCGCGACCCACGGGTCCTAGCCTCTCACCGTTGGGAAAGGGCGAGGTTGAGCCGGGTGACATTGACGCCGGCCTGACCGAGGAATCCCCACGGCGCCGGATCGGTGGCCGCGTCGATCATCGTGTCCAGGGTGGCGACCGACAGTCCCGTCGCGGCAGCCACCCGAGGCACCTGCCAGTGTGCGTAGGCGAGCGAGATGTGGGGGTCGAGACCGGAAGCGGAGGCGGTCAGGGCGTCTTCCGGGACCGGACCGACCGCCTCCGGGTTCGCAGCGCGAAGTACCCGCTCGCGCTCGGCCCTGGCCGCGACCTGACGCTCCGACACCGGTGACAGGTTGCTGCCACCTGAGGTCTCCCCGGAGTAGTCGGACGCCGAGGGTCGCGGCTGGAACCACTGGGCGCCGTCGAAGGCCTGACCGAGCAGCGCCGAGCCGACCACCCGTCCCCGGGCATCGACGATCAGCGACCCGTTGGCCTGGGCCGGGAAGGCCTGGGCGACGAGGGTCACGACGGCCGGATAGGCGACGCCCAGGATGACCGTCATGACCAGCAGGAACCTGAGCCCCGCAGCGAGTTGGCGAAGAACGGTCATCGGACTACCCCAATCCCGGAATGAGCGCGACGACGAGGTCGATCAGCTTGATCCCGATGAACGGCGCGACGATGCCGCCGAGCCCGTAGATGAGCAGGTTGCGGTTCAGCATCGCCGAGGCACTCATCGGCCGGTACTTCACGCCCCGCAGGGCGAGGGGCACCAGGGCGAGGATGACCAGCGCGTTGAAGACCACCGCCGAAAGCATCGCGGTCGAGGGCGAATGCAGCCGCATCAGGTTGAGCGCCTGCAGGCCGGGAAAGACCGCAACGAACATGGCGGGAATGATCGCGAAGTACTTCGCCACGTCGTTGGCGATCGAGAAGGTGGTCAGTGCCCCACGGGTGATCAGCAACTGCTTGCCGATCGCGACAATGTCGATCAGCTTGGTCGGATCCGAGTCGAGGTCGACCATGTTGCCGGCCTCCTTGGCCGCCGACGTACCGGTGTTCATCGCGACCCCCACGTCGGCCTGGGCGAGCGCGGGGGCGTCGTTGGTGCCGTCCCCGGTCATCGCGACCAGCCGGCCACCGGCCTGCTCGGCCCGGATCAGTTCCATCTTGTCCTCAGGGGTGGCCTCGGCGAGGTAGTCGTCCACGCCGGCCTCCGCCGCGATCGCCTTGGCCGTGAGGGGATTGTCGCCGGTGATCATGACGGTGCGAATGCCCATCGCCCGCAGTTGCGCGAACCGATCGGCCATGCCGGGCTTCACCACGTCCTTGAGCTGCACGACGCCCAGCGGACGCGGGACGCCGCCCGGGGTGCGGCTGGCCACCACCAGCGGGGTGGCGCCCGCCGCGGACACTCCGTCCACGATCGCTTCCAGGCCGTGCGGCTGCGTTCCACCCTCGGCATGAACCCACGCCGCGACGGCCGAGCCGGCGCCCTTGCGCACCTGGGTGCCGTCGGCGAGGTCGATGCCGGACATGCGGGTCTGGGCGGTGAACGGCACCAGCGTGGCACCACCTCGGATCAGCGCCGGTTCGTCCGGCACCTCCTCGGTGATGCCTTCCGCCCGTGCGAAGTCGATGATTGAGCGCCCCTCCGGAGTGAGGTCGGCCAGCGACGCAAGCCGAGCGGCCGCGATCAGTTCGGTGCGCTCGACGCCCTCGGCGGGGAACACGTCGGACGCGCGGCGGTTGCCGAAGGTGATCGTGCCGGTCTTGTCCAGCAGCAGGGTGTTCACGTCACCGGCAGCCTCGACGGCCCGGCCGGACATGGCCAGCACGTTGTGCTGCACGAGACGGTCCATTCCCGCGATGCCGATCGCCGAGAGTAGTGCGCCGATCGTGGTCGGGATCAGGCAGACCAGCAGGGCGACGAGAACGATCAGGGAGAGCCGGCCGCCGGAGTAGATCGCCTGCGGCTGCAGGGCCATGACCGCCAGCAGGAAGATGATCGTCAGGGTGATCAGCAGGATGCCGAGGGCGAGTTCGTTGGGGGTCTTCTGCCGGGCGGCACCCTCGACCAGGGCGATCATCTTGTCGATGAACGTCTCCCCCGGCCTGGCGGTGATCCGCACCACGATCCGGTCGCTCAGGACAGTGGTGCCGCCGGTGACCGCGCATCGGTCGCCGCCGGCCTCGCGAACCACCGGGGCGGACTCGCCGGTGATCGCCGACTCGTCCACCGTGGCCACGCCCTCCACCACGTCCCCGTCTCCGGGAATCACCTCGCCAGCCTCGACCACGACCAGGTCGCCGAGGCACAGCTCGGTTCCCGACACATGCTGCTCAGAACCTCCGGCCAGCCTGCGAGCCATGGTCTGCGTGCGGGTCTTTCTCAGGCTGTCCGCCTGGGCCTTGCCGCGGCCCTCGGCGATCGCCTCGGCCAGGTTGGCGAACACGATCGTCGCCCAGAGCCACAGCGTGACCGAGACCGAGAAGACACTCGGAGCGAGCACGGACAGGATCGTGGTCAGCACCGAGCCCACCCAGACCACGAAGATCACCGGGGAGCGGAACAGGCGGCGCGGGTCGAGCTTGGTCAGGGCCAAGGGCAGCGCGTGCCAGGCCGTGACCGCAAGACTCGGGTGTGCCGGACGGGGATGTTTGCTCACGACAGCGCCTCCGCGATCGAACCGAGGGCCAGAGACGGGAAGTACGTCAGTCCGGCCACGATGAGGATGATGACCACCAGGAAGCCGGTGAAGCTGACCGTGTGGGTGGGCATCGTGCCGACGGTGACCGGACGGCGTCCCTGGGCGGCCAGGCTGCCGGCCAGGCCGAGGACAGCGACGATCGGGACGAAACGGCCGAGCAGCATGCAGGTCGCCAGGGCCAGATTCAGGAACGGTTGGTCGGCCGACAAGCCGGCGAAGGCCGAGCCGTTGTTGTTCGCGGCCGAGGTGAAGGCGTACAGCATCTCCGACAACCCGTGCGGCCCTTCGGTGGACAGCGCGCCGGCCGCGACCGGCAGCACGAGCGCAACCCCGGTGCCGACCAGCACCAGCGCCGGGGTGATCAGCATGGCCAGCGCGACCAGCGTGATCTCGCGGCGTCCGATCGTCTTGCCGAGCAGTTCCGGCGTCCGCCCGACCATCAAGCCGGCGATGAACACCGCAAGCACCAGCATCACCAGCATCGAGTACAGACCGGTGCCGACCCCTCCGGGTGAGAGTTCGCCGAGCATCATGTTCAGCAGCGCGACACCGCCGCCGAGCGGCTGCAGCGACTCGTGCATCGAGTTCACCGCGCCGGTCGAGGTGCCGGTCGTCGCCGAGGCGAAGATCGCCGACCACGCCGTCCCGAACCGCTGTTCCTTGCCCTCCAGGCTGGCGCCGGACGTCTCGATCCAGGTCAGCAGCGACATCGCCCCGAAGCACAAGAACGCCATCGCCCCTGCCATCGCGTAGCCCTGACGCTGATCCTTGACCATCCGTCCGTACGTGTACGGCAGGGCGAACGGGATCACCAGGAGCAGCACGACCTCGAAGAGGTTGGTGAAACCGTTGGGGTTCTCGAAGGGGTGTGCGGAGTTGGCGTTGAAGAAGCCGCCGCCGTTCGTGCCGAGTTCCTTGATCGCCTCCTGGGACGCGACCAGGCCGCCCTGCAGCAGCTGCCGGCCACCGGCGACGGTGGTGATCTGCGTCGGCTCGACGATGTTCTGGATGACGCCTGCCGCAACCAGCACGACCGCGGCCAGAGCGGCGAGCGGCAACAGGACGCGGATGGTGCCGCGGGTGAGGTCGACCCAGAAGTTGCCGATGCGGTCGGTCCGCTCCCGCGCCAGGCCGCGGACCACGGCGATCGCGACGGCGAGCCCGACACCGGCGGAGAGGAAGTTCTGCACCGTCAGCCCGGCAGCCTGGACGAGATAGCCCGCTCCGGTCTCGCCCGCGTAGGACTGCCAGTTCGTGTTGGTCACGAACGACACCGCCGCGTTCAGTGCCGTGTCCGGGTTCATCGTCCTGCCCAGCCCCAGCGGCAGAACGCCCTGCAGCAGGATCAGCACCCACAGCGCAACGATGGACACCCCGGAGAACGCCAGCACGGACAGCGCGTAGACCGACCAGCGCTGCTCGGAGTCCGGGTCGACACCGACGAGCCGATAGATCCAGCGCTCCACCCGGGCATGGTGCACGGACGTGAAGACCCGGTAGAGCCAGGAACCCAGCGGAACATGGACCGCCGCGACAACGACGACCACCGTCAGCAACGACACCACGGCCGACCACCCGGCACCCATCAGAACCGCTCCGGATGCGCCAGCGCAACGGCAAGGTAGATGAGCAGCGCAACGCCGACCACCGCGGCCACGAGATCCTCGATCACCAGCAGATCCTCGACCCGTAGCCCGCCCGGGAGGGCCGCACTTGACGGCTTCCTGACCGATCTTTACGAATCCCTGATGGCAACGCGGATCGCCGTGGGCCGTGCTGGGGGCGCCGGTGACAGTGCCCCGTCCACGGGCACCCACCAGCAACCACGAGTCAGGCCGGCTGCCCCCTCCAACGTGTCGGCTCGAGTCGTGCCCCAGGGCTTCTTGGCGAGAAC
>PHEV01000222.1 GCA_002843035.1 Actinobacteria bacterium HGW-Actinobacteria-5
GGCTGCGGCGCGGTCGGCTGCGGCGCCGGGCGGTAGTCCGACGGAGCGGCGTAGGCCGAAGGGGGAGGGTAGGCCGACGGCGGAGGGTAGGCCGACGGCGGAGGGTAGGCCTGCGGCGAGGGTGCCCAGGCGCCCTGGGCGGGCGGGACGTCGGCGGGTGGGATGAACCGGGGTGCGTCCGGCGTGGAACCCTCGACGCGGTCGGGGCTGGACGGATCGGTCGAGGTCATCGCTGGCTCCGGATCGTGAGAGACTGTCGGGCTGATCGTAACGGCTCGGAGGAGGTGACCCGTGGCAGACGACACACCCCAGGCCACGACGGCGCCCTCCCGACGGGCACTGACCATCGGCCTGCTGCTCAGCGTGGTGGCGATCGCCTTCGAGGCCATGGCCGTCGTCACCGCGATGCCGGCCGCCGCCGCCGACCTCGGCGACCTCGACCTGTACGCGTGGACGTTCTCCGCGTTCATGCTCGCCCAGACCTTCGCCATCGTCGCGGCGGGCCAGTTCAGCGACCGGTTCGGCCCGAAGCTGCCGCTCGCCGTCGGGTTCGTCGTCTTCGCCGTCGGAATCGTGGTCTCCGCGTCCGCGCCCACGATGCCGGTGCTGCTGGTCGGACGATTCGTCCAGGGCCTCGGCGGCGGAACCATGAACCTCGCGGTGATGGTGCTGGTCGCCCGCGTCTTCGACGAGCGGGAGCGCGCCGTGCTGATGACCGGCTTCTCCGCCGCCTGGATGGGGCCCTCGTTCATCGGACCACCGCTCGCGGCGTGGCTGTCCACCGCACTGTCGTGGCACTGGGTGTTCTGGTCGGTACTCCCGCTGATGGCCGTGGCCGGCGCCCTGATCCTCCGGCCGCTGCGGGAGCTGGACCTGCCACCGCATGCCGACGTGCCGGCCGCACCTCGCCAGCTCGCCTGGGCCGGCCTGGTGGCCGCCGGCGCCGCAGCCCTGCAGCTGGCCGGCCAGCAGCTGGCCGCCGGCGCCGCCACCCTGCAGCTGGCCGGCCAGCACATTGAGCTGTGGTCGCTGGTCTGGGCTGCGCTCGGCCTCATCCTGCTCTGGCGGGCGCTGCCGCCGCTGCTGCCGGCGGGCTTCCGTCCGACCGGAGGCGGGCTGGCCGCCGTGATCATCGTCCGCGCGTTCACGGCCGGTGCGTTCGCCGGAGCCCAGACCTTCCTTCCGCTGATGTTCGTGCAGGCGGAGAAGCTCCGTCTGGAGTGGGCGGGGGCGATCATCACGATCGGTTCGTGCGGGTGGATGGTCGGCGCCTGGCTGCAGTCGCGTCCGTGGCTGCGGCTGCGCCGCGACCAGATCATCATCGTCGGCACGGCGTGCGTCCTCGCCGGCCTGGTGCTCGTGTCCTCCTCGGCCTGGCTGCCCGGACGTCTGCTGGCCGTCGCCGTCGCCGGCTGGGTGGTCGCAGGGTTCGGCATGGGCCTGTCGCTGGCCAGCACCTCGCTCGCCGTGATGCAGCTGTCCGAGACCGTGGAACTCGGCCGCAACACCTCCTCGCTCCAGGTCGGGGAGGCGCTGGGGAACAGCATCGGCGCCGGGATCGCCGGCACCCTGTTCGCGCTGGGCCTGGCGCAGTCGAACCTGGTGTTCGGGTTCGGGGCGCCGCTGACCGCGATGGCCGTGATCGCAGCGCTCGGACTCGCCGCATCCCTGCGGATCGGCAGCGTCGAGAACTTCTCGGCTCGCCCCTGATTCCCGACCGGAGGGGAGTGCGGCAGGCCGGGCCCGGGCGATAAAGTCTCGACATCGAGATAATCCCGGGGAGGTGCGATGGCCGACGAGGTGGACCAGATCCTTGCCGCCTGGGCCCGCGAGCTCCCGGACGCGGACGTCTCGCCGCTGGGGAGCCTGTCCCGGATCAGCCGCCTGGCCCGCCACCTTGACCGCGCCCGAAGCGCGGCGTTCACCGCCCACGGCCTCGAGGTGTGGGAGTTCGACGTGCTGGCCGCGCTGCGCCGGGCCGGACGCCCCTACGAGCTGTCGCCGGGGGAGCTGATCCGCCAGACGCTGTCCACATCCGGCACCATGACCAATCGGGTGAACCGCCTGGAGGCGCGCGGGCTGGTGGAGCGACTGCCCAACGCCGATGACCGCCGCGGCGTCCGGGTGCGGCTCACCGGTGCCGGCAGGCGTCTCGTCCAGGACGCCCTCGCGGACCTGCTCGAATACGAGCGCGACGTGCTCTCCTCGATCGAGCCGGCCGAGCGGGATCAGCTCGCGGAACTGCTGCGACGCCTGCTCGCGCCGTTCGAACGGACCTGAGCCGGACGGGCAGTATCGTTAACCGACTTGTCCGCTGACCCCGGACCCACCGGGGGCTGACCACGAAGGCGTCGCTGCAGGCCATGGCCCTCTCCAACCCGTTCCTCACTGAACTTGCGGCCGCGTTCGGCATCGCCGAAGAATTCTGGGACTGGAAGGGCCGGCTTACCGAGGTCACCGACGAGACGGTGATCGCGATTCTGGCGGCGATGGACGTCGATGCCTCCGACCCCGAGCGCGCCCGGGCCGCACTGGACGCGTTCCGCCAGCGCCCCTGGACCCGGCTGCTGCCGCCGTGCGTGGTGATGGAACGGGACGCTCCGCGGCGGGTGCAGGTGCACCTGCCGCACGGGAACTGGGTGCGGGTCGCCGTCCGGCTGGAGGAGGGCGGTTTCCGCGACATCCCGCAGGTGCCGGACGACGAACCGCCGCGTTGGGTGGACGGCGTGCTCACCGGCCAGGCCTCCTTCGAGCTGCCGGCCGACCTGCCGTTGGGCTACCACCGGCTGCAGGCCACCACGGAGGCGGGGCAGTCGGAGACGACGCTGGTGGTCAGCCCGTCCTTCCTCGGCTTCCCCGCCTCGATGGGGGAGAAGCGGGCCTGGGGCTACGCGTCCCAGCTGTACAGCGTCGCGTCCGAGGATTCCTGGGGCGTCGGCGACCTGCTCGACCTGGCCGACCTCGCGACCTGGTCGGCCACCCAGCAGTTCGCCGGCTTCGTGCTGGTCAATCCGCTGCACGCTGCGCAGCCGCAGCCGCCACTGGAGGCGTCCCCGTACCTGCCGGCGTCGCGCCGCTACGTGAACCCGCTCTACATCCGTCCCGAACTGGTGCCCGAGTACGCGGAGCTCGACGACCGTGCCCGCGGCCGGATCGCCCAGATCAAGACGAAGCTGAAGAAGGAACTCTCCGGCGAGCAGCTGATCTGTCGCGACCAGGTGTGGACGGCGAAGATCGAGGCGCTGCGGGTGATCTACGACCACGGCCTGCGACCCGCCCGCCGAATGGCGTTCAACGACTTCCTGCGTCGGGAAGGCCGCGCCCTGACCCAGTTCGCCACCTGGTCGGCGCTGGTCACCCGTTTCGGCGGGGACTGGCGGGAGTGGCCCTCCGAGCTGAAGCGGCCGTCCTCCCCGACCGTGGCGCTGTTCGCAGAGCAGCACGTGGACCAGATCATCTTCTTCACCTGGTTGCAGTGGGTCGCCGACAACCAGCTGCGCGCAGCCCAGTCTGCGGCGAAGGACGCCGGCATGCGCGTCGGCATCATGAACGACCTGGCGGTCGGTGTCGGCGGTTCGAGCGCAGAGGCGTGGACCTACGGCAACCTCTTCGCCGACCGGATCAGCGTGGGCGCGCCGCCTGACCACTTCAACCAGACCGGCCAGGACTGGGCGCAGGCGCCGTGGCGTCCGGACCGGCTGGACGATCTGTCCTATGCCCCGTTCCGGAGCATGGTGGCCGGCATCCTCCGGCACTCCGGGGGGATCCGGGTCGACCACATCATGGGCCTGTTCCGGCTGTGGTGGATCCCGGACGGGATGGC
>PHEV01000223.1 GCA_002843035.1 Actinobacteria bacterium HGW-Actinobacteria-5
AACGCATGTGGCCGGCTTCGAGCGCGGACTGACCCGGGCGTTCCTGAAGGGCCTGGACGGCACCCGCCTGCTGAAGGCCGGGGAGGAGATCACCAAGGAGGACGCCCTCGAGGGCCTGACCGGAGTGGTCACCGTCCGGCTCGCCGAACCGCAGTTCGAGGGCCAGACCAAGGAGGTACTGGGCACGCCGCCGGTGACCCGGCTGGTGGCCCGGATCGTCGAGAACGAGCTGGGTGCCTTCCTGAGCTCCACCCGGGCCGCCCAGCGTGCGCAGGCCAGGGCCGTGATGGAGAAGGTGGTCTCCGCGTCCCGCACCCGCGTGCAGGCACGGGCGCACAAGGAGGCGCAGCGGCGCAAGAACGCGCTGGAGTCCTCGACTCTGCCGGCCAAGCTGGCCGACTGCCGCAGCACCGACCTCGACCGCACCGAGCTGTTCATCGTGGAGGGCGACTCCGCCCTCGGCACGGCCAAGCTCGCCCGCGACTCGGAGTACCAGGCGCTGCTGCCGATCCGTGGAAAGATCCTCAACGTCCAGAAGGCCTCGGTCGGCGACATGCTGAAGAACGCCGAGTGCGCGGCGATCATCCAGGTGGTGGGTGCAGGTTCGGGCCGCACGTTCGACCTGGACGCCGCGCGGTACTCGAAGATCATCTTCATGGCCGACGCCGACTCCGACGGCGCCCACATCCGCACCCTGCTCGCGACGCTGTTCTTCAAGTACATGCGCCCACTGGTGGAGGCCGGACGGGTGTACACCGCCGTCCCGCCGCTGCACCGGTTCGAGCTGACCAACCCGCGCAAGGGCCAGGACAAGTACATCTACACCTACAACGAGGCCGAGTACCGCCGGAAGCTCGCCGAGTTGACCAAGAAGGGCCAGGGCTTCAAGGAACCGCAGCGCTACAAGGGTCTGGGCGAGATGGACGCGCATGAGCTGAGCGACACCACGATGAACCCCCGGCACCGCACCCTGCGCCGGATCACGGTCGACGACACGGTCGCAGCGGAGGTCACGTTCGAGAAGCTGATGGGTAACGACGTTGCGCCCCGCAAGGAGTTCATCGTGGAGGGCGCCTACGCCCTGGATGCCGAGCGCATCGACGTGTAGGCCGGGGGCCGTCCCCAACCCGGGCCAGAAGCCGCGGGCCAGGTTCAGCAGACGCGTTCCATCAGGCCGGTGTCCACGTCGTAGTGGAATCCGCCCACGGTGGCACGTCCGGCGATCAGCGGGTGGCTGGCGACCATCGCGACGTCCGCCCGGAGCCGGCCGACCTGGTCGGGGTCGGCGCCGAACTCGCAGCGGGAGGCGTCGCGCCCACTGGCCCGGGTGATCCGGCGCTGGAGATCCTCGTCGTCTCCGGAGGCCATCGCGCACCGGCTGTGGCTGATCACGAGGATCCGGGTCACCTTGAGCAGGTTCACCGCGAGGATGCAGCCGTTGAGGGCGTCCTCACTGACATGGCCCCCGGGGGTGCGCAGGATCTTCGCCTCGCCGAGGAACAGCCCGATCATCTCCAGCGGCTGCAGCCGGGAGTCCATGCAGGTCACCACCGCGATGCCGGCGTGGGCGTAGCCGTCGAAGTTGCGCGGTGCAGAGGTGGCGTAGCGGCGATTCGCCGCGAGCAGGTCGTCGAAGGTGTGGTCCACGCCGCCACCTTAACCAGCCCGGCACGGAGGCCGTCCAGCCGCCGTCCACGCCCACGGACGGTCCGGGGCAGACCCGTGGGGCCGGCTCGTCGTAGTGTGCTGGGGTGAAGTTCGGCGCGGAGGTGGACCCGTTCGGGTCCCGACGGAGGATGGCCGTGTTCACCGTGGCCACGCTGGTGGCCGCGATCGGGATCGGGTTGCTCGGTGGTGCGTTCCGGTGGTGCCTGGAGCAGGCCGAACTGATGCGCATGACCCTCCTGGACTGGGCGCACGGGCTCGCCTGGGGGTGGGCCGTCCCGATCGTGGTGGTGGCGGCCTGCGCGGCGATCGGACACCTGTTCACCCGGTTGGCCCCGCGGGCCTCCGGGAGCGGCATCCAGGACGTCGAGGCCGTCTGGCACGAGCAGGAGGAACTGCCGGGCGCGAGCGTGCTGCCGTCCCGGTTCCTCGGGGGTGTGATTGCCATCGGCTCCGGGATGGTGATGGGACGCGAGGGTCCCAGCGTCCACCTCGGCTCGACGATCGGCGCGGAGGTCGGGCGCTGGTTCCGCCTGTCCGACTACGAGCGCAAGCTGCTCTACACGACCGTCGGCGGTGCCGGGCTGGCCGTGGCCTTCAACGCCCCGGTCGGCGGCGCGCTGTTCACGATCGAGGAGGTGACGAAGTCGTTCCGGGTGCGGGTGATCCTGGTGACGCTGATGTCCACCTCCCTCGCCGTGTGGGTCTCGCGGTTCATCGTCCCCGAGCACGCCGACTTCACCGTCGCCCCGATCGCATCACCTGACGTCGCCGTGCTCGCGGTCTACGTGCTGCTCGGCCTGCTCTCGGGTGCTCTCGGGGTCGCCTACAACGCCCTGGTGATGAGCCTGCTGCGGCGCACCGACCGGATGCGGCTGCACGCGACCACGCGGGCCGCCCTGATCGGCGGCCTGATCGGCGTCCTGCTCTGGTTCGACCCGCTCGCCGCCGGAGGCGGAGCCGACGTGGCCCAACTGATCCTCGGCGAGCAGCCGTTCACGTTGTGGACGCTGGTGGCGCTGCTGGCGGTCCGCTTCGTGGCGGGGCCGCTGTCCTACGCGTCCGGGACTCCCGGCGGCCTCTTCGCTCCGCTGTTGGCGCTGGGCGCGCTGTGGGGGGCACTGTTCCACACCGTCGCGCTGGCGATCGGCGGAGGGGGTGCCGCCGATCTGCTCGGAACCAGTCTCGTGCCGTTCGCGCTGGTCGGGATGGTGGCGCTGTTCACCGCGTCCGTCCGGGCACCGCTGACGGGCATCGTGCTGATCACCGAGATGACCTCGACGGCCTCGCTGACGCTGGCGATGTTCGCGGCCGCAGCGGCCGCGCTCTTCATGACCACAGCGCTCAAGGGTCGCCCGATCTACGATTCGCTGCGCGACCGGATGCTGGAGCTGAGGGATGCGCGCGCCGGCGCCGCCACGGCGGAGGCACAGTGACCGGCTTCGGCAGCAGCGACGACCTGCGCGGCGCGCGCTTCGAGGACGTTAACCTGCGCGGGGCCCGCTTCGAAGGCTCCGACCTGTCCGGGGTGGTGATGCGCGGAGTCGAGGTGAAGGGCCTCGACATCGACAGCCCATGGCTCGGTGAGGGCGGCTCGCTCCACGTGAACGGCGTGGACGTTGCGCCGCTCGTCGAGGCCGAGCTGAACCGCCGCTTCCCGGGGAGGGCCGGGCGGGGCGCGACGGATCCGGATGAGCTCCGCGGCGCCTGGTCGGCCGTTCAGGAGACCTGGGGCCGTGCGCTGGAGCGGGTCGCGACGATGCCCGCGGGGACGGTCGACGTCAGCGTTGATGGCGAGTGGTCGTTCGCGCAGACGCTGCGCCACCTGGTCTTCGCCACCGACGTCTGGCTGCGCAAGGCGATCCTCGAGGTGCCGCAGCCGTACCATCCGATCGGGCAGACCATCCCCGAGTCCGCTGGGGACGGCGTGGACCTGACCCTGTTCGCCACCGCGAAGCCGCCCTACGCCGAGGTGATCGAGGTGCGGTCGGGGCGGGTGGCGATGGTGACCGGCTTCCTGGCCGCGGTCACCGCGGACCAGCTGGCGGAGGAGCGTCGCAACCCGTGGGCGCCGGATCGCGCCGTGACCGTGCTGGACTGCCTGCACGTGATCCT
>PHEV01000224.1 GCA_002843035.1 Actinobacteria bacterium HGW-Actinobacteria-5
TTGAAGGCGGACTGGTGGGACGATTATGAACGTTGGTCCAAGCGCGACCTGTCGGCACGGTTCAACATCGGCTGGTCTCCGGACAGCTGGAGCGGCGTTGTCTACCCTGACTCGCTGACCGTGGACGTCACCTGGAGCCCCGCCCTGGAGGTGGATCAGGTGATCACCGGTTCGAGCGGCCGCTGGGACTACACCCTGGTCGCTCCCGGCCATCTGCGCCTGACCCGCTCGGGTGCCCTGGACACGCGAGGGTTCAACCCGGAGCCGGAGATCCTGCTGACCAAGCCGGCGACGGCCCAGAACGTGTCGGTCACCTTCACCGCGACGGCACCCAACTCGCCGTCCGTCTCCGCCACCTCCACGACGAGGTCGACCCCCTACAAGTGAGCTGATCAGCCGAGCAGGCGCGGTATCTCCTGGGCCAGCACGACCACGCCCATCAGCAGGACGAAGACGCCGAACCCCTTCCGCAGCCAGCGCTCGTGAATGCGTCCGACCAGCGCCGAGCCCAGGAACGAGCCGAGGATGGCCGCCGCCGTGACCGCGAGCACGACCGGCCAGTCCAGCGAGATCGTGAACAGGTGGGCGACCAGCCCGGAGGTGGACTGCATCGCGATCACCAGCAGCGACGTGCCGACGGCGACCGCCATCGGCAGCCCGCCGAGCAGGGCGAGCGCGGGGACGACCAGAAAGCCGCCGCCGGCCCCAACCAGGCTGGTCGCGAAGCCGACTCCGAACCCTTCCGCGATCGTGCGGACGCCCCGGTGCGGCGGAGTCCCTTCGGTAGGCGGGGCCTGCCGGCGTCCGCGGATCATGGCCACCGACGTGACGATCATCATCGCCGCGAACAGGATCATCAGCACCACGCCGGGGATCCGCCCGCCGATCAGGCCGCCGATGAAGGCGCCGGCCATGCCGGCCAGGCCGAACCCGATGCCGGTACGCCAGGCGACCCGCCCGGCGCGGGCGTGCCGGGCCATGCCGACCAGTGAGGTCACGCCCACGACGAACAGCGACGCCGTGATCGCGTGCTGGGGATCCATCCCCAGCACATAGGTGAGGATCGGGACGGTGAGGATCGAGCCGCCGCCGCCGAGCAGTCCCAGCGACACCCCGATCAGGACCGAGAGCAGCAGGGTGAGGGCCAGCCACCAGGTGATCCCCATGGCGTCCTAGGCCGTCGGCAGGCCCGCCGCCTGCCAGGCCAGCATTCCGCCAGCCATGTTGTCGCAGGCGTAGCCGGCCTGGGTGAGGAACTGCGTGGCCCTGCCGCTGCGGTTGCCGCTTCGGCAGATCGCGATCACCGGCCGGGTCCGGTCCAGTTCGGAGAGGCGGGCCGGCAGCTGTCCGAGCGGGATGTGAATGGTGCCCGGGATGCGTCCCTGGGCAACCTCGGCGTCCTCACGGACGTCGACCAGCTGGGCCTGTTGCAGGCGGGCGTGGACCTCGTGGACGGTGATGTCAGCCAACGCTGATCGCCTCCTTCGCGTCCTCGTGGGCGAGCCAGCCGAGGTAGCTGCCCTCGAGCTCGGCCACGTCATAGCCGGCCCGGCGCAGCGCACTGGCGGCAACGCTCACCCGCACGCCGCTCTGGCAGTAGGCGATGATGCGCCCGTCGGCGGGCAGCTCGTCGAGGTGCCACAAGACGCGTCCACCGCTCAACTGCGCGGCGCCGGGGATGTGGCCGTCCGCGAACTCGGTGCGGTTGCGCACGTCCAGCAGCAGGGCGCGCGACGCGTCCCCGAGATCCTTCTGCGCGATCACCGCCGGCACCACCAGCGGCAGGCCGTCGAGGCTGGGCGTGTAGCCGATCACGGTGTCGATGCCCACGCGCACCAGGTGGTCGCGGTACTCCCGTGCGGTCGCCTCGTTGTCCGCGAGCAGCACCAGCGGCCGGCTCTCGCGCTCGGGGTCGTAGACCCAGGCGCCGTAGCTGGCCGCCTTGCCGACGCCGGGCACGTTGAGTGAGCGGGCGACGGTGCCGGCGTGCACCGCGCTGTTGTGCCGGGTGTCGACGAAGATCAGCTCATCGGAGGCCAGCCGGCCGGCCAGGGAGGCGTTGTCGAACTCGACCAGCGGGGCGGGCTCGCCGAGCACGGCAGGCCCGAGTTTGTTCTGCCGCTTCATCCGGGCGAAGTACGCATGGGCGTCCGGCTGCCCGTCGAGCAGCGCGGTGACGAAGCCGTCCTCGTCGTCGTCGCGCAGGTACGGCGCCCACCAGGCATTCTCGCGCTCGTAGCCGACCGTGGTGGACGCGATCGAACCCAGCGCCCGTCCGCACGCGCTGCCGGCGCCGTGGGCGGGGTGCACCTGCACGTAGTCGGGCATGGTGAGGAACTCGTCGCGCAGGCTGGCGAACAGTGCGCGGGCGCCGGCGAAGCGGGTGTTCACGCCGCCGGCTGCCTCGTCCAGGAGGTCGGGACGGCCGAGGTCCCCGACGAACACGAAGTCGCCGGAGAAGTAGTAGCCGGGGTGGTCGGAGAAGGCTCCGTCGGTGACCCGGAACGACAGGTGTTCCGGGGTGTGGCCCGGGGTGTGCCGGGCCTCGACAACGATGTTGCCGAGCCGGATCACGTCGCCGTGATGGAGTCGCTCGGCCTCGAAGCCGTACTGCCAGTCCTCGCCGCCCTCCCCGGAGACATACATCGTGGCGCCGGTGGCAGCGGCCAGTTCGCGGGTGCCCGAGAGGTAGTCGGCGTGGATGTGGGTCTCGGTGACGGCCACGATCTTCATGCCGTTGCGCCTGGCCAGGTCGAGGTAGGGGGTGAGGTCGCGGCGGGGATCGATCACGATCGCCTCGCCCTTCGCCTGGCAGCCGATGAAGTAGCTGGCCTGGGCGAGGTCCTCGTCATAGATGCGCTCGAGAAGCATGGTCTCTCCTGATGGTCATATACCCAGGGGGGTATCTGTTTCAGGTCCACCATAGCTATACCCCCGGGGGTATCGCCAAGAAGGAGGGCGCCGCCGAGCGGGTGATGTGGGTAGGAGTGCTGAGGGGCTGAACTGGTCAGGTCAGGCGCTCGACCACCACGCGCACCGGCACGTTCAGCGACTGGCCCACGACGCAGTAGCGTTCGGTGGAGGTCGCCAGCCGGATCAGGTCGGCATCGGATGCGTCGGTGTCGAGGACGGCCGTGACCTGCACGTCCCCGATGCCCACCGGCACCTCCCGGTCGACCCCGAGGGTTCCGCGGGCATCGTAGGCGCTGGTCGCGGTGAAGGTGGCCGAGCGCACCTCGAGCCCCATCACGGTGGCCACGCTGCGCATGGTGACACCGGCACAACCGAGCAGCGCCTGGAGCAGCATGTCGGCGGAGCAGGCGTCGGTGCCGTCGCCTCCGGTGGCGGTGTGCAGCCCGGCCCGCACCGGGCCGGCCCAGCCCTCCACCGTGCAGGTGATGCCCGGCTCGGTCCACGCCGCCCGCGCGCTCAACGGCGCGAGGGCGCTGGTCGGTTCGGCGCGGTAGCGCGCCCGCAACGGTGCCTGTGCGGCTCGCAGGGATTCACGATCCATCGCGCCAGTATGGGCGCCGCCCCACGGCTGGACCAGCGGCCAGGGGATCCGGGTGGTCGCGAGTACCTCAGCGCCCGCCGTCGGCGCTTCCGCGGCGAGGTGCCTCTCTGGGGTACCTGAGCCTCGATGCTCCTTCACGAAGGCTTCATGCGGGCCTCGCGGATGTCTCATGGGGTCGGGCTCTACTGGTGTTCATCAACCAGTTGGACCACGAGAAGGAGTGGACATGTT
>PHEV01000031.1:0-609 GCA_002843035.1 Actinobacteria bacterium HGW-Actinobacteria-5
TCGCCGACTACCCGCCCGGCCCGCAGGTGATGGCGATCGTCACCGGCGTCGCGTCCCTGCTGATCGCGCTGTCCCTGCTGCTGGGCCTGCTCACCCGCGTCGCCGGGCTCGGCATCGCCCTGATCGCAGGGGGGGCGCTGGTGCTGGTCTACTGGGGGCCGTCGTGGAGCCCGTTCATCCCGGGCCAGCCGGGCTTCCTCGGCGAGTACCAGTTGCTGCTGGCCGCCATGGGCATCCTGCTGATGTGCATCGGTGGCGGCGGCTGGAGCCTCGACCGCAGCTTCCGGGCCGGTCGTGAGCGTGACAAGCGCGAAAGGGCCGCCGAAACGGAGTAGGCGAGTAGGGTGCGGCTATGCCACGGGTGATGGCCGTCGCCTTCGAGCCCCTGGGCAGGTTGTACTACCTCGACCCGGGAGACGCTGACTACGCCCACGGAGACCTGGTGCTCGCGCCCACCGGGGACGGTTCGGAGGTGGCCCGCTGCGTGTGGGGCCCGACCGAGGCGGAGTGGGCCGGCGACCTGCCGCGCTGCCTCGGCCCGGCCGAGACGCCGGACCTCCAGCGCGACGCGGCGAACCGGCGCCGGCGGGCGGAGATTGCGGCGGTCGG
>PHEV01000031.1:634-27695 GCA_002843035.1 Actinobacteria bacterium HGW-Actinobacteria-5
CGGCGGTCGGGCGACGCTTGATCGCCCGCCACGAGCTTCCGATGCGTGTGGTCGGGGTGGACTTCGTCGACCAGAGTGACGAGTTCGACCGGCAGGCCGTGATCTACTTCGAGGCGCCCGGACGGGTCGACTTCCGCGCCCTCCTCACCGATCTCGCCCGCGCGCTGCAGGCGAGGATCGATCTTCGCCAGATCGGGCCGCGCGACGCCGCTGCCATCCTCGGGGCGCTCGGGTCGTGCGGACGCGAGGTCTGTTGCGCGACGATCGGGCCGCTGCGCGATCCCCTGCCGCAGGGGCTCGCGCGCGAACAGCGACTGCCGAACAACCCCTCCCAGTTCCAGGGCACCTGTGGCCGGTCGATGTGCTGTCTGGCCTACGAGAGCGAGCTGTACACCGATTTCCGCCAACGCGCGCCGCGGGTGGGTGCGCAGGTCGTGACCGGGCAGGGCGAGGGCGTGGTGGTCGCCCACGCCGTGCCGCTCGACTCGGTGGTGGTGCAGCTGGGCGAGGAGCGCGTGACCTGTCGGGCGAGCGAGGCGTGCCCGCTCGCCACCCCGCGTCCGGCACCGGCCAGGCATGGGTGAGCGTCTAGTCTGAACGGGTGCACCTCCCCGTCCGCGCCGGCGTCCTGGTCCTGGCTGCCGCCCTGCTGTTGGGCGGTTGCACCGCGCCGGCTCCGCAGGGAGGCGAGCAGATCAGGATCTCGTCGGTGCCCGGCGTCGCGATCGACCGCACCAGCTTCGCCGAACCGGGCGTGACCGTGCCCGGTCTGGTGGGTGGCCTGCCCGGCGACGGGCTGAGCGGCTACCGATCGCAGCAGCTGGACTGGTCGGCCTGCGGTTCGCTGGAGTGCGCGACCGTGCTGGCGCCGCTGGACTACGCCGACCCGGCCTCCCGGGCGGTCACCCTTTCCCTGGCCCGCAAGCCGGCCACGAAGACGCCGCGGCTCGGCACCCTGTTCGTGAACCCCGGCGGGCCCGGCGGATCCGGCAAGGACCTGGTCGGCAGCTTCGACTCCGGGGGTCTCGAGCAGTACGACATCGTGGGCTGGGATCCCCGGGGGACGGGCGACTCGACGCCGGTGAAGTGCTACGACTCCGCGCACACCGATGCGCTGAGCGGCATCGACTCCTCGCCCGACACCGATGCCGAGCGCACGGCCCTGATCCAGGCGACCTACGAGTTCGACAAGTCGTGCTGGGAGAACAGCGGCGTCCTGCTGGAACACATCTCGACGATCGAGGTGGCGCGCGATCTCGACCTGCTGCGCCAGTTGGTGGGAGATCGCGAGCTGCACTACCTCGGCTACTCCTACGGCACCCAGATCGGTGCGACCTACGCGGAGCTGTTCAGCCAGAACACCGGACGCCTCGTCCTGGACGCCGCGGTGAACATCACCGACAGCGACGACGTGATCCAGGCCATGGGCTTCGATCTTGCCCTGGGCAACTTCGCGTCCTGGTGCGCGGAGCAGGCCTGCGGGCTCGGCGCGAGCAGGCAGGCGGTGCTGGATTCGATCACGGGACTGTTCGACCGACTGGACGCAGCTCCGGTGCGGGCGGGCACGCGGATCCTCACCCAGTCACTCGCGGTGACCGGGGTCGCCATGATGCTCTACGGCGGCACGGATGCGTGGCCGACCCTTGCGGCGATGGTCGAGGCTGCGCAGAAGGGCAACGGCAGCGGCCTGCTGGCCGCCTCCGACGCCCTGAATTCCCGAGACGACAAGGGACACTACGGTTCGCTGTTCTACTCGCTGCCGGCGATCAACTGCCTGGACAGCGATGAGGACAAGGGGGTCCTCGACGCCGACGCGGTCTGGCAGGAGGACCAGAAGAAGGCGCCGATCTTCGGCAAGTACTTCGGGCCCCAGTACACCTGCGCGCTGTGGCCGGTGCGTCCTGCCCTGCACGTGCAGATCCGGGGGGACGGCGCCAAGCCGATCGTGGTGATCGGCGGCACCGGGGACAACGCCACCCCGTACCAGCAGGCGGTGGACATGGCCAAGCAGCTCGACTCGGGCGTCCTGGTGACCTACCAGGGGGAGGGCCACGGCAGTTACGGCGGCAAGTCGGCATGCGTGGACAACATCGTGGTGGACTACCTGGTCAAGGGGACTGTGCCGAAGGACGGCGTCCGCTGCAGCTGACGCACAGGGCGCGCCTGAGCGTGCCGATGCCGAGCAGGAGGGTGTGATGGAACGACGCGGGACGGCGCTGGTCACCGGTGTGGGGCGGCGCCGGTCGATCGGGGCGGAGCTGGCGCTCGGGCTCGCCTCCGACGGCTGGGACGTGCTGCTGAACTACTGGGCGCCCTACGACGACCGGCTCGACTACGAGCGCGGCGCGGACGATCCGCACGCGATCGCGGCGCAGTGCCGCGGGCTAGGGGTTCGCGCGGAGGCGGTTCCGGCGGACCTGGCGGACCCGGAGGCCCCGGCCGGCCTGGTGGCCGCGGCGCGCGAACTCGGTCAGCTCCGGGCGTTGGTGATGTCGCACTGCGAGTCGGTGGACAGCGCGATTCCGGACACCACGGTGGAGAGCTGGGATCGGCACTTCGCGGTGAACGCGCGGGCGTCCTGGCTGCTGATCAGGGAGTTCGCCGCGACACTGCCGCAGGAGTCGACGTCCGAGGTAAGGGGACGCATCGTCGCGCTCACCAGCGACCACACCGCCCACAACCTGCCCTACGGCGCGAGCAAGGGTGCCCTGGACCGGGTGGTGATCGCGGCGGCGAGCGAGCTCGGACACCGTGGCGTGCGAGCCAACCTGATCAACCCCGGCCCGATCGACACCGGCTGGATGACCCCCGAGATCCGCGAGGAGTGCATCGCCGCCACACCGGCCGGCCGGCTGGGCACGGCGAAGGACACCACCGACCTCGTCCGCTTCCTGCTCTCCGACGCGGGCGGCTGGATCAACGGCCAACTCCTGCACAGTAACGGTGGCTTCCACACGAGCTGACCGGCGGCTCCGCCCCGGTCGGCGGAGCGGGTTGAGGCCTGCCGAATCCGCGCTCGCACCGTGAGTCGGTACTGGGCCGCCAAACCCCCTATAGTTGTTCCCCGGCCGGTCGCCCGGCCAGGCCGCCTTAGCTCAGTCGGTAGAGCGGCGCTCTCGTAAAGCGCAGGTCTGGGGTTCGATTCCCCAAGGCGGCTCCAGGCCCGATCCGGGCCCTTTCTTTCCGGCTCATCACAAACGAGGGTGTAGCTGGGCTGCGATTGTGGTCGACCTGCCCGGCGCTACCTCCGCTGACCCCTGATCTGACCCTCCGCCGCCTCGACGAGCCGGGCCGTCGCGGTCGGTCAGCGACGTGAGTGGACCGTGGAGCGTGCCGTGAGGCGGTCAGGTCAGCTCGGTGGCGCGTGGTGCAGCAGGCTGTCGCCCCTCGACAGAAGCGGGGTCAGGTAGGTGGTCTGCCGCTCCTCGGCCTCGTCGTGGGACTCCATCACCCAGGCCCCGGCCAGGAAGCCCATCCGACGGGGATCCTGGTTCACCGAGGTGATTTCGACCGGGTAGGTCATCGGGGTGCTCCCCAGATCGCAGCCGATCATCCCGACATCCTGGGGCACCGAAAGGCCTGCGGCATGGAGCGCGCGCAGGGCGCCGACCGTCATCTGGTTGTTCGAGACGAAGACCGCGTCGAACTCGTCCCGCTGAGCCAGCAGCTGCTCCATCGCCTCGACGCCGCCGTCGATGCGGTTGTTCATGTACTTGACCTCGACGACAGCTCCACCCCGGCCAGCGAGACGTTCCCGCAGGCCGATCAGACGGTTGCTCCAGCCCTGGGCCGTGGTCTGGCCGACGATGGCAGCGATCCGCCGGTAGCCGTGCGCCAGGAACTCCTCGGCGGCGAGTTCGCCACCCGTGGTGTTGTCCGATGTAATCGTCTCCACAGCGGCGTGCGCGAGTGGCTGGTTGACCACGACCACGGGCACCTTCGCCTGTAGCAGGACGCTGATGTCGACTCGCGGCGAACTCGGTGCCAGTACCACGCCGCCAACCCGCTCGGTGACGGCGATCTCGAAGTAGCGCTTCTCGCGCTCGGGATCCAGATCGGAGTTGCACAGGATCACGACGGCGCCGGATTCATGCGCGGCGTCTTCCACCCCCCGGGCCAGGCTGGTGAAGAAGGGGTTCTCGATGTCGGAGACCACCAGTGCCCAGAGTTGGCGTCCAGGGGCGCGCAGCCGTCGGGCGACGCGATCCGGCTGGTAGTTGAGCTGCTGCACGGCTTCGTAGACCCGCTGGGAGCGTTCTGGGGAAACCCGTTCCGTTCCACCCAGCACCCGCGAGACCGTCGCAGTGGATACGCCGGCGAGTCGAGCGACATCAAGGATCGTCACGCCGCGAGCGGTGTAGTTGCTACGCCGCTTGCGGGGACGAAAGGAGTCTGATGAAGGGGGCTCGGTTTTCATCGGCACAAACCGTACCATCGGCGAACAGTCGGGCCACTACGGGCGATCCGGTCGACCCGGCCCGTACCGGAAAAGCAGAAGGGGGGCGGGCCCGTTGGCTGGCCCGCCCCCCATTCTTGGTCAGGGTGCCGGGCGAGGAATCGGGTCTCCCATGATCTCGGCATACCGAACGGCCAACTCATGCCAGGGGAACTCCAGGTCGATCCAGGTCCGCACCTGGTTGAGGTAGTGCTCCAGTGCCTGGAGGACTTCACGAACCTCGTCGCGGGTCTTGGCCCGCTTGATTGCAGCGCTGGCCCTCGAGACGAGATCAGCGAGGTTGTCCAGCCGGTAATGGATGGACGCGCGGTGTCCGATGATGGCATGCGTCTGGCTGTCGTCGGCGGGCGGCGCGAGCGTGGAGAGCCAGTCGACGGCGAACTTCACGACCGTGTCGAAGTCGTACTCGTCCTTGGCGACGGCCTCCTGGAGGAGGTACATCGCGTCGACCGAGCTGCTCAGCGCGCTGAACGCGTAGATCTGCACGGTCATGTTCTGGCCGCGAGTGCCCATGCGGGTGCGCATGGCGACGATGTCGTCGGGCCGCTCCATCAGGTAGCGATCGCCAGCCTCGAAGAGCTCTTGGGCAATCGGGTTCATGCCTCAACCTCCACGATGTCGACGGTCATCTTCGCGCCGGGGTGCTCCCAGGTCCGGCCCATCTTCTTGCGGTACTCCTCCAGATCCTCGGGCGCGACGCTGGCGAAGATGTCCGTGGTGCCGATCGGGGAGATCCGCTCGTACCAGCCGCAGAAATGCGGGCCGGCACGGTGCAGGCTGATGTCACCGGGATCGGGGTAGGAGAAGTTCTCGTCCTCGACGGCGAAATAGGGCGTGGACAGCATCCACTCGCTCTCGCAGATTCGGGCGTGGCGGACCGGGTTGGAGAAAGGGACGACCTTCTCGATGGCGGCGATCAGGTTGGGGGCCCGATCGTAGTGGAGCTTCGCAAAGACGACGTAGTCGCCGTCCTCGAAGGCCACGGTGAGTTTCAGTTTCTTCATGTGGTGAATCTTTCTTGGGAATGTGTTCAGTCGTGGGGACCCGGACGGGCCGGGTCCCCCCAGCGGAGTTGCCTGCTAGATCTCCCCTGCCGCCCACTTGCACATGCGCTCCCACCACAGGCCGTAGTCAGGCCAGTCGGGCAGGTTTCCGCACAGGTGGTAGGTCGGGTCGGTGGTGTAGGCGATCGAGCGCCCCTTCCCGGCCTCGCCGACGACCATCAGCGGGTCGTTACGGCTGGTCGCGATGACCTGGGCCTCGGGCCTGGGCTGAACCAGGTTGTAGCCCAGGATCAGCCGGTCTTCAGGCATCTCGATCCCCTTCAGGATCGGGTGTTCGGGATTGGTGAACTGGACGGTGGCGCCATCGGGGTGGTCAACGAGATCGTCCACGCCCTGCCGCATGGTCACAGGCAGGACGTCCTCGATCGGCGAGCCCCCCCACATGCCCTTCCCGTAGATACCGGAGAAGGTGAGCCAGCCGCCAGCCATGATGAGGCCGCCGCCATCGAGAACCCACTGCTTGAACGGCGTCACCAGGTTGGGCCCCATCGGCGTCATCCGCTCCCGGTTGCCGAAGGGCATCTTGAAGTTCAGATAGCCGACGTCGGAGAGGATGATGACGTCGTACTCCGAGAGAGCCTCGGCCGAACTCGGGAACTTGGTGCGGATGTCCGCCGCCGGCATGTGGGTGAGGTCGATACCTGGGCGGGGCCCCAGGGCATCTCGCAGAACCGAAGCCGAATCCCGGTAATAGGTATGGGTGAATGTGTCTATCCCCTTGGCGGCGATGAGGGTTTCCACCTGGGTGTCGCCAACGTACAGTACACGTGCCATTTCCTGAAAGGTTCCTTTCGTATTGTTTACGACGGCTGGTTGTACTTGAGACCGTCGTTGACTGTGATCTCGTCGACCGTGTTGGCTCCGAGACCCCAGGCGTCATGGATCGCGGCGTAGATGCCGTCCGACTTGAGTTCGATGAGCGCCTTCTGGATGAGATCGCGCAGGCCGGAGTTGTCCTTTGACACGGCGATCGCGTTGTAGCCCTTGCCGAACTCGGTGTTACCGATGATTTCGAGGTTCGAGGACTCGTCGGTCTTGATCAGGTAGGCGGTGATACCGGTCTGGTACATGGTGGCGTCCGCTCGACCGGTCTGCACCTGCAGCAGCGAGTTGGCGTTGTCGGGGAAGATGGTGATGTCCATCTTCGGGTCGCACTTCTTGTTCTGCTCCTCGAGCAGACCGAGCATCACCGAGCCCTCGACGGAGGAGATCTTCAGCCCGCACAGCGAGTCCATCCCGGTGATGTTCTTCGGGTTGCCCTTGACGGTCACGATCGAGTTGGAGTCGGTGGAGTAGTCGACGAAGTCGACGACCTTCTCCCGTTCGGGCGTGTCACCCATGGACGCGATCGAGAAGTCGTAGCGCTTCGCCTGCATCGCCGGCAGGATGCCCGCGAACTCGACCAGGTTGTAGTGGATCTCCAGTCCGAGCTTGGCGGCGATCGCCTTGGTCAGGTCGATGTCAACGCCCCGCAGTTCGTCGGTGCCCTCGACGATGTACTCGTACGGCGGGACGCCGGCGCGGGTCACGACCTCGACCGTGCCGTCGGTGATGATCGCACGGGCCTGGCTCGCGAGATCGGGGTTCGCGGTCACGGCGAAGCTGTCGGCGGCCTCCGGCCCGCCCATGACGGTGGTGGAACCGGAACCCGAGGTGCCTCCCGACGGCGGCGTCGAGGACACCGCGGTGCCGGAACAGCCGACGAGCGCAAGTACGGCGGTAAGGGCGATCAACTGGCCTGCTGATCTCTTCAGCTTCATGGTCTCTCCTTCTGGGTTGTTACGAATCTGAAGCGTCCGGATTGTGGTGGTGGCCCATTCAGGTCACCTTTGCGAGGAATGCTCTGGTGCGCGGATTCTGGGGGTTGTCCAGGACTTCGACCGCGGTGCCCTGCTCGAGAATGACGCCGCCGTCCATGAACACGACCCGATCCGCGACCTGCTTGGCGAACCCGATCTCGTGAGTGACGACGATCATGGTCATGCCGTCCTTGGCCAGGGCCGACATCGTGTCGAGAACCTCGTGCACCAGCTCCGGGTCGAGGGCCGAAGTGGGTTCGTCGAACAGAATCGCGTCAGGATTCAGGGCCACGGCGCGGGCGATGGCGACACGCTGCTGCTGCCCGCCCGACAGTTGCGAAGGGCGCTTGTGGCCGTGGTCGGCCAGGCCCATCCTGCCGAGGATCCCCACGGCCCGTTCGTGAGCTTCTGCGTGTGACAAGTCCTTCACCAGGCGAAGCGGCATGGCGACGTTCTCGATGGCGCTGACGTGGCCGAACAGGTTGAACCGCTGGAAGACCATTCCGAGACGGCTGCGCTGCCTGGCCAGATCGTGGGACTTCCGCTCGTAGAGGCCCCTGGCGGTCTCGATCACACCGACCCGCTCGCCGTTGAGCGTCACGACGCCCGAGTCCGGCTGCTCGAGGAAGTCGAGGCAGCGCAGGAAGGTGGACTTGCCGGATCCGGACGGCCCCAGCAGCGCGACGACCTCGCCGCGGGAGACGCTCATGCTGACGCCCTTGAGGACCGCCAGGTTGCCGAAGGACTTCCAGATGCCGTCGGCGACAAGGATGGGGTCAGTCATGATCGCTCACCTTCTGCGGGTCGCCGGCGCCGGCGTCGGACGTCCGCCCGCGGCGCCAGCGCCGGGTGCCGACGACGTTGGGATCTGCTCCGGCGAAGGACCGCTCAAGCTTGGACTGGCCCCAGGTCGCGACAGAGGTGGCGAGGAGGTACCAGAAGCAGGCCACGATGAGCAGGTCGATGACCTGGTAGTTGGTTGCATAGATGTGCTGCACCTTGGTCAGCAGATCCTGCGCCGCGATGACCGAGACCAGCGACGTCGTCTTCAGCATCCCGATGGCCTGGTTGCCGGTCGGCGGCGTGATCACGATCAACGCCTGCGGCAGCACGACTCGACGCATCACCTGCGATGGCGTCATGCCGCTCGCGAGTCCGGCCTCTGTCTGGCCCTTGTCGACGCTGTCGAGTCCCGCGCGGAAGATCTCTGACATATAGGCGCCCTCGTTGATCCCCAGGCCGAGCAGCGCCGCAACGAACGGGGTGATCACGTCATTGGTCGGAAGGGTCCAGGTGCCGAAGCCGATCGTCGGGAAGACCAGCGACATGTTGAACCAGAAGATCAGCTGGACCAGAACGGGTGTGCCGCGGAAGAACCAGATGTAGGCCTTGCCGACCCAGGAGATCGATCTCACCCGAGACCGGACCATCAGCGCCGCCGCGATGCCCAGGACGACGCCGATCAGCATTGACAGCACCGTCAGCTCCAGGGTGACCAGGAAGCCGGCCAGCACCGGCGGCGCGAACAGATAGGTCCACACGGTCTGCCACCTGATGGCTCCCGACATCACGATCAGCCAGCCCAGCAGCGCGACGACCGCGAGGATGGCCAGCGAGATGAGCGTGTGGAGCCAGACGCCCTGTCTCTTGATCAGGTCGCGGGGCGGCGCGCCAGGGGCTCGGGGTAGGGACGTCAACTTCCTGCTCCCTCCGATTTCGTAATCGTTTACATTCATCCTGACGGCAGTCTCCCCTGCGGGTCAAGACCCGTGACGCTGTTGTAACCAATTCGAGTTCTTGGGCGCGCCGGAGCGGAGCTCCGTCCCAGGCCGGGCGCTGGCCCCGAGCGGAGGGTGCCGTCGCTGGACCCAGGGTGCGGCGGCATCTGATCGGAGACGGCGCGTCCTGGTCGAGGTGCTTCGAGGTGAGCCCCCTTTTCTCCCGCGGCACTATGGAGCCCGTGCGGATCCGTCGTCCGGCCGGCCTCGGCCTCTGGGGTATCCTCCTCGCCGTCATCCTGCTCAGCGGTTGCGCCCTCCAGCGGCCGGCCGACGGAGCTGCTCCGGTGACCAGCCCGCCCGCGACCATCGCGTCCGCACACGCCCGCCCGACGTCGGCCACTCCGTCGACCACCGTCCCCGCCCCGTCCGCCCCGACCCCGACGCGGACGGGGTCAGCCACACCCGCCGCCTGCCCCAAGCCGGCGAGCGGCTTCGTGACCCACGCGCCCGGCAAGGGGAAGACCGTCGCGCTCACCTTCGACGACGGCCCCGGCCCGGCGGATCGCGACTACGTCGGAATCCTCGATCACTACGGCATCCACGCGACCTTCTTCGAGACCGGGGCGCACGCCAAGGCGAGCCCGGACATCGTCCGGCTGCTGGCCTCACACGGCGAGCTGATCGCCGACCACAGCTGGTCGCACGACTACCCGACGCAGGTCAGGGGAGGCTGGAGCCTGGCGTACCTGCGCGACCAGTTCCGCCGGACGAATGCAGAGCTGGCCGCCCTGACCGGGAGACCGGTCTGCTTCGTCCGGCCGCCGGGCGGTTTCCGGACCGACGTCCTGGCCGCGGCGCCGGGCCTGCGGATGACCGCGGCGCTGTGGTCGGTCGACAGTGAGGACTGGAAGCAGCCGCCGCGCACCACGGCTGCGGCGACCAACCGGATCGTCGCCAACGCCACTGCTGCCGACGGGCAGGCACACCCCATCGTCCTGATGCACTCGACGAAGGCGAGCCACGAGCCCGAGAGTCTGGTCAGCTCATACCGCGGCAACACCGTCGTGGCTCTGCCCCGGGTGATCGAGTGGTACCGGAGTCACGGCTACCGCTTCGTCACGCTGGACGGTGCGGCGTAGTCAGGCCCGGGCGAGTGCGGCGGCGAGCTGCACGGTTCCGACGAGTTCGGCCCGCTGGCCCAGGCCTGCCGCCACCACCTGGATCGCGCTCGAGGTGGACGGCTGGGCGAAGCGGTTCACCGAGGCCCGCACGCCGTCGATCAACGGTTGCCCGGACGCGCCGAGTTCGCCGCCGATGATCAGCAGGGTCGGGTTCAGCAGGTCGCACAGCCCGGCCAGGACGGTGCCCATCGTGCGTCCGCTCTCGTTCAGGATCCGCGCCGTGACCGGGTCGTTGAGGGTGGCCAGGTCGACCGCGTCCACGTCGAGGTGGGGGTGGGTGTGGCTCAGCTGCTCCTTGACCGAGGGCACGGAGACCACGGCCTCGAGGCAGCCGCGGTTGCCGCACCGGCACAGCTCGGGCCGCCCGGAGATGATGATGTGACCGATCTCGCCGGCGAACCCGGTTCCACCCTCGAAGAGCTCACCGCGGACCACCATCCCGGCCCCGATGCCGTGCGAGGCCTTGATGTAGAGGAAGTCCCGGTGCCCCCGCCCCGCGCCGTGGTGCAACTCGCCGAGGGCCCCGGCGCTCGCGTCGTTGCTGACCAGTGCGGGCACGCCGAGCCGCTTCTCGAGTTCTCGCGCCGGGTAGATGCCGGCCCAGTTCGACAACGTGGTGGTCGAGCAGACCAGACCGGTGTCCACCTCGATCGGCCCGGGGACGCCGGCCGCGACGCAGGTCAGTGCCGACACCGAGTTCCTGGCGCTGAGCGCGCGCAAGCTCGCTGCGGCCGCGTCCAGACCCCTCGCCGGCGACTGGTCGACGTTGAGCTGGACGATCTCCTCGTCGATCACGTTACCCGCGTCGTCGCCCAGCGCGACCCGGAAGTGGCGGTGCCCGAAGTCGATGGCGCCCGTGCGGGTGGTGGTGGCCGCGGCGTTCAGGATCGAACCCGGACGCCCGCTGCCCGAGCCGGGGCCCTTCGCCGGTGGGGCCGACTCGGTGACGCGCCCCTCGGCGAGCAGCCGGGAGACGGCGTGGCCGATGGTGCTGCTGGGGAGGCCGGTGAGTTCGACCAGCGCCGAGCGGGTGAGGTCGCGCGAGTCCCGGATCAGGGCGAACACCTCGTCCCGGGTTCGGTCCCGCAGTGACGGGCGTCCTGTCGTCGGCGACATGGCAGGAGCATAGCCAGCCGACGACCTCTTTTCAACCATCGTCGAGAGAAAACGATTCGATAACGACCCGGATACGACCGTTGACAGTGTAAAACAGGCTACCTAGTGTGCAGATCGAGCAGGTTCATGACATTGGCTGGTCAAACCCCGCTCATCGCACAGTGTCGTCGATCGATGGCCCATGAGGCCGTCTGAGATCCAGGAGGGGACCAGTTGCCCGGTGAGTCCGATCTGATTCTGGAGATGCGGCACATCTCCAAGGAGTTCCCGGGCGTGAAGGCCCTGGACGGGGTGTCTCTGCGGGTTCAGCGTGGCGAGATCCACGCGATCTGCGGCGAGAACGGCGCGGGCAAGTCGACGCTGATGAAGGTGCTATCCGGCGTGCACCCGCACGGCACCTACACCGGCGAGATCATCTACGACGGCAAGGAAGCCACCTTCGCGAACATCCGCTCCAGTGAGCACGCGGGGATCGTGATCATCCATCAGGAGCTCGCGCTGATCCCGGAGTTGTCGATCGCAGAGAACATCTTCCTCGGCAACGAGGTGCGCGGCCGGTTCGGGATCGACTGGGTCGCCGCACGGCAGAAGGCGCGGGAACTGATGGCGCACGTGGGCCTGCAGGACGACCCCGATACCCAGATCAAGAGCATCGGCGTGGGCAAGCAGCAGCTGGTCGAGATCGCCAAGGCGATCAGCAAGGACGTGAAGCTGTTGATCCTGGACGAGCCGACGGCGGCGCTGAATGAGAACGACTCGGCCCACCTGCTGGACTTGATCCGCGAGTTCAAGAGCCACGGCATCACCTGCATCATGATCAGCCACAAGCTGAACGAGATCGCGGCCGTGGCCGACTCGATCACGATCATCCGGGACGGCAAGAGCGTGGAGACCATCGACGTCCCGCCCGGGGAGAGGGTCGATGAGGATCGTCTGATCCGGGGGATGGTGGGCCGCGAGCTGACCTCCCGCTACCCCGAGCGCACCCCGAACATCGGCGAGGTGATGTTCGAGGTGAAGGGCTGGACCATCGCTCACCCGGAGATCGACGATCGGCTGGTCTGCAAGGGCTCGACCTTCAACATCCGCCGCGGCGAGATCGTCGGCTTCGCCGGCCTGATGGGCGCCGGGCGCACCGAGCTGGCCCGCTCGCTGTTCGGCCGCTCCTACGGCACCTACGTGAAGGGCAAGATCTTCCTCGACGGCAAGGAGATCGAGCCGAAGAACGTCGAGCAGGCGATCGATCTCGGTCTGGCCTACGTCACCGAGGATCGCAAGGTGCTCGGCCTGAACCTGCTCGACTCCATTCGCACCACGGTCGTCTCGGCCGAACTCGACCTGATCTCGCCCCGGGGCGTGGTGGACCGCAACGCCGAGTATGTCGCGGCCGAGAAGTACCGCCAGGAGCTGCGGATCAAGACCCCGAACGTGAACGAGGGCGTGGTCAAGCTCTCCGGGGGCAACCAGCAGAAGGTTGTGGTCGCGAAATGGCTGTTCACCGAGCCTGAGGTGCTGATCCTGGACGAGCCCACCCGCGGCATCGACGTGGGTGCCAAGTACGAGATGTACGGGATCATGAATGCCCTCGCCCAGCAGGGCAAGGCGATCATGATGATCTCCTCGGAGCTCCCCGAGCTGCTGGGCACCTGCGACCGCATCTACACCGTCAGTAGCGGCACCATCACCGGCTGCCTGGACGTGGCCGACGCCACGCAGGAGAACCTGATGCGCCTGATGACGCTGATCCCAACCACCACCAAGAACGCGGCCTGAGGCCAGGGGGAAGACAACGATGGATGCACTCAAGAAACTGTTCGGTGGCAGCCTTCGCCAGTTCGGCATGCTGTTCGTGCTGGTCGCGCTCGCCCTGTTCTTCCACATCATGACCGGCGGCCTGGTGATCACGCCGACCAACCTGATGAACCTGATCAACGGCAACAGCTACGTGTTGGTGCTGGCGATCGGCATGGTCATGGTGATCGTGATCGGCCACATCGACCTGTCGGTCGGTTCGGTGGCAGCGTTCGTGGGCATCGTGGTCGCGATCGCGATGCGCGACTGGGGGATCCCGTGGTGGGCCGGCATTCTGCTGGGCCTGGTCATCGGCGCCATCTGTGGTGCCTGGCAGGGGTTCTGGGTGGCCTACATGGGCATCCCTGGCTTCATCGTGACCCTGGCCGGCTACATGTTCTTCCGCGGCGCCAACCAGTTCGTCGGCAAGAGTCTCACCGTGCCGGTGCCCAAGGACTTCCAGTTCATCGGGGCGGGCTACCTGCCCGAGTGGGGCCCGAACACCGGCATGAACAACTCCACCCTTCTGCTCGGCCTGCTCACCATCGCTGCCTTGGCCTGGATGCAGCTGCGCAGCCGGCAGGCGTTGATCAAGGTCAACGCCGAGGTGCCGCCGTTCTGGGTCACGATCACCCGGATCGTGCTGCTGGCCGTCGTGGTCGGCTGGCTGACCTGGATGTTCGGCACCGGCCGTCCCGGCACCTCGTTCCCGGTGCCCGGTCTGATCCTGGCGGCGCTCGTCATCGTCTACAGCTTCATCACCGGACGCACGGTCACCGGACGCCACATCTACGCGGTCGGCGGCAACCGACTCGCCGCCGAGCTGTCCGGCGTCAATACGCGCAGGACGTACTTCCTGGTCATGCTCAACATGGCTGTGCTCTCGGCGGCCGCCGGCCTGATGTTCGTGGGCCGCTCGACCGCGTCCGGCCCCTTCGACGGCGTGGGCTGGGAGCTGGACGCGATCGCGGCCGTGTTCATCGGCGGCGCCGCGGTCTCCGGCGGTGTCGGCACCGTGATCGGGTCGATCATCGGTGGCCTGGTCATGGCCGTGCTGAACAACGGCCTGCAGCTGATGAGCGCCGGCTCTGACGTGACCCAGATGATCAAGGGCCTGGTCCTGCTGGCCGCGGTCGCCCTCGACGTGTGGCAGAAGCGGCAGGGCAAGGCGTCCATCACCGGACTGTTCGGCCGCAACAAGGAGATCGCGGCAGCGACCCCGACCGAAACCGACCTGCTGGAGGAGCAGGCCGGCGCGGTCAACCCGACGGACCTGCGCTGAAGCGGTCCGTCCCAGACTTCCCGGCCGCGCAGGGGCGGCCGGGCGGGACCGGGACAGCCAGGGCGGCGACCCGGAACAAGAAAGAGGTAGGGATGAAGAAGTTCGCAAAGGCCGCCATTGTGCTGGCCGCCGCGGGGGCGCTGGCCCTCACCGGTTGTGGAGGCGGGCGTACCGAAGCCACGACCAGCGGCTCCGCCTCTGGCGCTGCCGCAGGCTTCGAGGCCAACGCCGTGATCGGTGTCGCGATGCCGCAGAAGACGTCGGAGAACTGGGTGCTCGCCGAGCAGCTGTTCAACGACCAGCTCACCGCGGCCGGCTTCCAGCCGTCGGTGCAGTTCGCCAACGGTGGCGTGACCGAGCAGCAGAACCAGATCCAGGCGATGATCGAGAAGGGCGCCAAGGTCCTGATCGTCGGCGCCATCGACGGTTCGCAGCTGGGCACCCAGCTCGCGGCGGCCAAGCAGGCCGGGATCACCGTGATCGCCTACGACCGGCTGCTCACCAACACCCCGGACGTCGACTACTACGTGGCCTTCGACAACTACAAGGTCGGCGTGCTGCAGGGTACGGCGCTGCTGGACGGCCTCAAGGCGCGCAAGGGCGACAAGTCCAAGTGGAACATCGAGCTGATGGCGGGCTCGCCGGATGACAACAACGCCAAGGTCTTCTTCGACGGCGCCATGAGCGTGCTGCAGCCGAAGATCGACGACGGCACCCTGACCGTGCTGTCGAAGCAGACCAGCTTCGAGCAGGTCGTCACCCAGGGCTGGAAGGCCGAGAACGCGCAGAAGCGGTTCGACACCATCCTGTCCGGCTTCTACCAGAAGGCCGATCTTGACGGCATCCTGTCCCCGAACGACACCCTGGCTCGCGCGGCCATGGCTTCGGTGGACGCCGCAGGCAAGCCGCTCCCGGTGGTTACCGGCCAGGACTCCGAGGTCGAGTCCGTGAAGTCGATCATGGCCGGCAAGCAGTACTCGACCATCTTCAAGGACACCAACCTGCTTGTTGCGCAGTCGATCAAGATGGTCCAGGCGCTGCAGAAGGGTGGGACCCCCGAGGTCAACGACACCAAGAGCTACGACAACGGTGTCAAGGTCGTCCCGTCCTACCTGATTGCCCCGGTGATCGTGACCAAGGACAACGCCGCCGAGGTGTACGCCAACGACAAGACCCTCGGCCCGCTGACCAAGGGCTGATCGTCGAACAACCCGCAGGGGCCGGATCCGTACGGATCCGGCCCCTGTTGGCTCTGCCGCCGGTCAGAACCGGATGGTCTCTCCGGAGGCAGCGGAGGCGTAGATCGCCTCGAGCACCTCGGTCACCACGGCGGCCTGCTCGGGCAGCACCAGCGGGTCGTGGTCGTCCCGGATCGCCTCCAGCCACTGCTTCGTCTCCAGCGTGCCGAGCGTGGTGAAGCCGTCCGAGTCAGGAGTGCTGGCGTTCGGCTCGGAGATGATCATGCGGTCCGCCAGCACCGTGTTCAGACTGACCTCGTAGCCGGCGGCCGAGCGCTCGATCTCGGCGCCGCCCTCGGTTCCCATCAGTGTGACCGCGGCCTCGCGCGGGTTCTTGTCGTTGAGCGCCCAGGCGGCCTCGAGGAAGATCGTGGCGCCGTTCTTGAGCTTCACGTAGCCGAACGCGGAGTCCTCGACGCTGAATGTGGCCGGGTCCCAGCCGCCGCCGGGGTTGCCCTGCGGCTTGTCGCGCAGCTTGGAGTACACCGAGCCGGTCACCGACTCCACCTCGTAGTCGCCCAGGTACCACAAGGCCAGGTCGAGGGCGTGGGTGCCGATGTCGATCAACGGCCCGCCGCCCTGCTTCTCCTTGTCGGTGAACACGCCCCAGGTCGGCACCCCGCGGCGCCGGACGGCATGGGCCTTCGCCACGTAGATCTCGCCGAGTTCGCCGGCGTCCACCGCGCCGCGCAGGAACTGGGTGTCCTGACGGAACCGGTTCTGGTAGCCGATGGTCAACTTCTTGCCGGTGCGCTTCGCGGTCTCCACCATCTGGCGGGCCTCCGCGCCGGAGATGGCCATCGGCTTCTCGCACATCACGTGCTTGCCGGCCTCGAGGGCGGCGCAGGTGATCTCGCAGTGGCTGACATTCCAGGTGCACACGTAGACCACATCGATGTTCGGGTCGTTGACGATCTCGTGGTAGTCGGTGGTGGTGTAGGCGTCAGGGGCGAAGTTCGCCCTCGCCTTCTCCGCCCGATCGGGGAGGAGGTCGCAGATCCCCACGATCTCGCACAGGTCGGAGTTGGCAGCCAGGCCCTCCAGGTGTTTCAGGGTCCCGATGAACCCGACACCGATGATGCCTACCCGGAACTTGCTCACAATCACTCCTTCGTAATCGGCGGGCCCTCGACCGGTTCAGCACAGGTGAGAGCGCGTTCATCCTATCTGCCCTATGCTGAGAGCGCGATCATTTCCCGCAACAGGAGGCATTGTGGCCACACTCAGCTTGCAGCTCTACACCCTTCGCGACCAGCTCACGTCCGACCGGGACGCGACCCTCGCCGCCCTCGCGACGATGGGCCTGGACGAGGTGGAACCCTTCGGCATCGAGAACTTCGCCTGGCTCGCCGAGGCGCTCGCCGCTCACGGCCTGAAGGCCGGCAGCGCCCACGCCGGCCTGGTCAGCGAACCGGAGAAGGTGCTCGCCGCCGCGCAGGCGCTCGGCGTGAAGACCATCTTCCAGCCGTTCTGGGATCCCGAGAAGTGGCAGAACGAGGCAGGCATCCGCGAGCTCGCGACGGCGCTCAACGGCCTCGTCGACAGCTTCGCTGCCGCGGGTATCGCGATCGGTTACCACAACCACGACTTCGAGTTCACCGCACCCGACGTCGACGGCGTGCCCGCCTACGACTTCCTGGTCTCGCTGCTCGATCCCCGGATCGTGCTCGAGGTCGACACCTACTGGGCCGCGGCCGGCGGGCGCGACGTGCCGGCGCTCCTGGACACCTACGGCGACCGGATCACCCACCTGCACGTGAAGGACGGCCCCCTGCAGCCCTCCCGCAGCGGCGCGGCCAACGTGGTCCTCGGCACCGGCCTGATGGACCTGACGCCGATTCTGGAGGCCTCGGCCAACCGCACCTGGGTGGTCGAGTTCGACTTCGCCGCGATCGATCCGGTCGACGAGGTTCGGCAGAGCGTGGCGTACCTCAAGGCTCGCTGATGCCGGTCGGTGTCGGCCTCGTCGGCGCCGGCAACATCTCCACGCAGTACCTGACCCACCTCGGCACGTACCCCGACCTGCGGGTGGTCGCCCTGGGCGACCTCGACGAGGCGCGGGCTGCCGGGCAGGCGAAGGCCTTCGGCGTTCCGGACGCGGGCGGTCCCGACGCGGTGCTCGACCACCCCGACGTCGACCTGGTGGTGAACCTCACCATCCCGGCGGCGCACGCGGAGGTCTCCACCCGGGCCGTCCGGGCGGGAAAGCACGTCTGGAGCGAGAAGCCGCTCGGCCTCGACCGGGCGTCCGCGCGCTCCCTGCTGGACGAGGCTGCGGCCCGGGGACTGCAGGTCGGCTGCGCCCCGGACACCGTGCTCGGACCGGGCCTGCAGGCCGCCCTGCGGTCGCTCGCGGACGGGACGGTCGGACGCCCGCTCGCCGGCCTGGCGATCATGCAGAACCCTGGCCCGGACGCGTGGCACCCGAGCCCGGAGTTCTTCTTCTCCGCCGGGGGCGGCCCCGTGCTCGATATGGGCCCCTACTACCTCACGGCGCTCGTGCTCGCGTTCGGGCCGGTGACCTCCGTCGTCGCCACGGGCGGACGTGCCCGGGATCTCCGCACGGTCATGGCGGGGCCGCGCGCCGGCGCCGACTTCCCCGTGACCGTGCCGACCACGGCGAACGTGCTGCTGCGGCACGCGTCCGGGCCGTCATCGGTGGCCCTGTTCTCGTTCGACTCCGGGCTGGCGCGCACGGGCGTGCTGGAGTTCCAGGGCGCCTCCGGCACGATCGTCGCACCCGACCCGAACCGCTTCGGCGGCACGGTGACCACGCACGTCGGCGGCACGGTGGCCGACGAGGTCGAGGTCTCCGACGCGGGCACCGGTCGGGGGATCGGGGTGGTCGACATGGTCCGCTCGCTGGCAGCGGGTGCGCCCCCGCGCGCCAGCGGCGAGCTGGCCTACCACGTGCTCGACATCATGTTCGCGATCACCGAGTCGATCGATTCCGGCGCTCCGGTAGAGGTCACCTCCGTCCCACCGATCCCCGAACCGCTACCGTCGGGCTGGAGCCCGCTGGTGGCCCAACCCTGAACCACCCTTCGTGGCCGGTCGAGGCGCCCGCACACCGAGCCGCGAGACCCACCATCAGAGAACTATCAAGAGAGGAACACCATGAAGCTGGGAATGCTCACCGCCTGCCTGCCGTCCTGGTCGCTGGAGCAGATCGCCGAGTACGCCTCGGGGCAGGGCTACCAGTGCCTCGAGGTGGCCTGCTGGCCCGGCGGGCCGGGGCGGCCGTTCGAGGCGTCCCACCTGCCGGTCGCGCGCTGGAGCGGAGCCGACGTCGAGGCGACGAAGGCGCTGCTGGAGCGCACCGGGCTGGAGATCTCCTCGCTCGCCTACTACGAGAACAACCTGATCGGCGACCTCGCGCGGCGCGAGGAGATCCGCACCCACGTGAAGGCGTGCATCGACGCCGCCCAGTCGCTCGGGGTCGAGACGGTCGGCACGTTCATCGGACGCGACGTCACGAAGTCGGTGGTCGACAACATGGCCGAGGCCGAGCGGATCTTCCCCGAGCTGGTCGACTACGCCGGCGAGCGTGGCGTCAAGATCATCATCGAGAACTGTGTGATGGAGGGCTGGCACCCCGACGGCTACCCGGCCAACCTCGCCTACTCCCCGGAACTGTGGGAGTGGCTGACCACGAAGCTCGGGCTGTACCTGAACTGGGATCCGTCCCACCTGACCTGGATCGGCATCGACCCGGTGGAGACCATCCGCCCGTTCGCGAAGTACATCGTCCACGCCCAGGCCAAGGACCTCGAGCTCTTCCCCCAGAAGCGGAACCAGTACGGCTTCTTCGGGGTCGTCGACAAGGGCGGCAACCCCTGGGAGATGGGCTGGTGGCGGTTCCGCGTACCCGGCCGGGGCAGCGTCGACTGGCCGAAGGTCGTCGACCGCCTCTACGAGGTGGGATTCACCGGCACTCTCTCGGTCGAGCACGAGGACCCGCTGTGGGGCGGCACCCCGGAGAAGGTCGTCGAGGGCCTGCGGATCGCCTACGGCACCCTGCGCCCGCTGATCGGGGACGTGGACCTGTAAGGCACACCGCGGTACCCGGCCGGCGAGCCGTGGATCCGTGGAGACCGGTTCGATTCGGTCCTCCCGCATTTGTGGAGCCCGGGTCGGACCGGTCTCCCCGTGCAGCTCAGTGCCTGTTCACAGGTTCGGCACAGGAGAGCGCGCCACGCTCGGTTCATGGCCCGGCAGCAGGGCCGGAGACGGAGCAGTGGCGATGACGGAACTGATCATCTGGGAGGGGTCGTTCCTGGTTGCCCTCGGCGCCATTGCGTTCGCCGTGGCCCACTGGGGTGGGCACCGGCGGGGCAGCGGGAGTGCCGAGCCCGTTCCGGTCCGCGTCCGGGCCGACCGTACAGACCGGCGACCCTGACCCGCGGGCGCGCCCGCGGTGGCCGGCTGACTGGCGGTCCGGACGGTTCGGGGGTGGGCCGTCCGGACCGGGTCGCGTCCGGGTGTGACCCGGTGACGTGGGGTGGGCCTCAGCCCACGCAGGCCTTCACTGTCTCGACGACCGACTGACGTACCGCCGCTTTCTGCGCGTCCGTGAGCTTGCCGAGCGGACGGGTGAGGCGTGCCTCCGCCAGGCACTGCTGCTGCGCGGCGGTGAGCGCGGCGAAGCGGAAGCCGAGCCGCGGACGGGCGGCAACCTTCGCGGGCACGGTGACGTCGCAGGCCTTCAGCGCCGCCTGTACCTGCTGCTGGAGCTCCTTCGCCTGGGCGTCGGTGAGCTTGCCCTTGGGACGCTGCAGGTTCGCATCGGCCAGGCACTGCCGCTGCACGTCGGTCAGGGCGCGGTAGAACCAGGCGACGCCGGTGCCGTCGGCCGCCTTCGAGGTGGCGGTCGGGCTGGGAGCGGGCGTGGTCGGTTCGGCGGACGCCTGGACGGCGAACAGGCCGCCGGCGAGCGCCAGCACCGCGGTACCGGCAGCGATGGACGTGGTGAGCTTCATGAATCCCCTCCTGGTGGTTCCTGCCTCGATACTCCGCTGCCCGGCTGGAGACGGCGTCAACGAAAGCTGGAGATCTGCTGGAAGCCGGGTCGGCGCCTCGATCCGGGGCCGGGGTAGCTGGCATCTTGTACGCGTGCAGGAAAGCCCGCGCGTACTCGTGGTCGATGACGAGGAGAACATCTCGTTCCTCGTCAGCTCCGCGCTGCGCCTGCAGGGCCATCAGGTCGAGACGGCCGGCACCGGCGCCGCCGCGGTGGCTGCGGCCGCAGCCTTCGACCCGCAGGTGGTGGTGCTCGACATCCAGTTGCCCGACTTCGACGGCTACGAGGTGCTGCGCCGCATGCGTGCCGCCGGGAGCCGGGCCGCGGTGATCTTCCTCACCGCCCGTGGCACCACCGGCGATCGGGTTCGCGGCCTCACCTCGGGTGGGGACGACTACGTGGTGAAGCCGTTCGCGCTCGAGGAGCTGGTCGCCCGGGTCCAGGTGGCGTTGCGGCGGCGCGGCGAGGCACCGGAGCCGGTTCACCGCTGGCAGGTGGCCGATCTGGTCCTGGACGCCGACGCGCACCGGGTCTGGCGCGGCGGGGCGGAGGTGACCCTGTCCGCGACCGAGTTCAAGCTGCTCGCGTGCCTGATCGCCAACGCCGGGCGCGTCGTCACCCGGGACCGGATCCTCGATGAGGTCTGGCAGTACGACTTCGGGGGCGAGTCGGCGATCATCGAGTCGTTCATTTCCAGCCTGCGCAAGAAGGTGGACGCCACCGAGCCCCGGCTGATCCACACCGTGCGCGGCGTCGGCTACTCCGTGCGGGAGCCGTGATGACGCTGCGCCGGCGCCTGGCCGTAGCGATCACCGCGTTGCTGGTGGTGACCGCGCTCGCGTTCGTCGGGGTCGCGCTCTCCCAGCGCGCCTACCTGATCGCCCAGCTCGACGAACGGCTCAGCACCCTGACCACGGACGGCCGCGCCCTGCTCGCCATCGCCAACCGGGCGGACGCGGGCAACGGCGCCGCGGCCGGCCTGCTCACCGACGTGTACATCGGCGTCCTGCGCGCGAACGGCGCCCTGGTCACGGTGCTCACGCCCAACGCGGATCCCGGCCTGGTTCCGGTGCTGCTCGGCAACGAGCGGGACGCGGGGCCGCTCACTCGTGCGATCGTGGGCGGCGGGGAGCGCGTCCGGCTGGTCGAGGTGCCGCTCAACGGGGGCCGCTACGCCGTGGTTGCGCTGTCCATCGCTGGTGTCGAGGCGGCCTTCCGGCGACTGCTCCTTGCGCTCGGCCTGGCCTGGCTCGGCGTCGCCGCCGTCATCGGCCTCGTCGCGTACTGGGTGGACCGGCTCGGGCTGCGTCCGATCGCCCGGCTCACGTCCGCGGCCGAGCATGTCACGGCCTCGGGCGGACGCGCGCCGGTACAGGTCGAGACCGCCGATCCGCAGACCGAGGCGGGACGCCTCGGCCACGCCTTCAACGCCATGGTCGCGACCACAGCCGCGGGGCAGGAGGAGCTTCGCCGCTTCGTGGCGGACGCCAGCCATGAGCTGCGCACCCCGCTGACGACGCTGCGCGGCTACTCCTCGCTGTACGCCGCTGGAGGTTTGGCGTCCTCCGAGCAGGTGGCTGACGCGATGGGCCGGATCAATGCCGAGGCGACCCGGATGGGCCGGATCGTCGACGACCTGCTCGACCTGACCGCGCTCACCGACAGTGCGGCGCTCGAGCTGCGTCCGCTCGACCTCGGCACGGTGATCGAGGAGTTGGCCGCCGATCTGCGGGTCCGCAACCCCGATCGTGCCGTGGTCGTGGAGCGGACCGGCGCGACCATCGTCCTGGCCGATCCCGACCGGATCCGGCAGGCACTGACGGCGCTGGTGGCCAATGCGGTGAAGTACTCCCCGGACGGCTCCCCGGTCGTGCTCGGCGCACAGCGACTCGGCCCGATGGTGCGGGCGCGAGTGACCGATCGCGGTCGCGGCATTCCGGTCGAGGAGCTGCCCCGGGTGTTCGACCGGTTCTACCGGGTGCGGTCCGCTGCGGCTGCCGGTGCTCCGGCGCCGGCGACACCGAAGGGATCCGGGCTCGGCCTGGCGATCGTCGCCGCGATAGTCTCGGCCCACGGTGGCCGGTACGGCGTCGACTCCGTCCCGGGGCGGGGCTCGACATTCTGGCTGGAGCTGACCGGCTCCGATGGGGCAGTTCCCGCGCGTGCGTGATACCCTAGGGGGTATCTGGAAAAGGAGTTCCGAATGGCCACGCAGAATCTGACTGCCGCCACGTTCGAGCAGACCGTGACCGAGAACGACATCGTTCTCGTTGACTTCTGGGCCGCCTGGTGCGGGCCCTGCCGGATGTTCGCCCCGGTCTACGAGGCAGCGTCCGAGAAGCACGCCGACCTCGTCTTCGGCAAGGTGGACACCGAGGCCGAGCGCGAGCTTGCCGCTGCTGCACGGATCATGTCGATCCCCACCCTGATGGTCTTCCGCGAGGGCATCCTCGTCTACGCCCAGCCCGGCGCGATGCCGGCGCAGCCCCTCGAGGAGCTGATCGCGGCCGTCCGTGCGGCCGACATGGACGCCGTGCGCGCCGAACTGGCCGAGCAGGAGGTGGCCGAGGCTGGCTCCGACGAGGGCCCGGTCCTCGACCCGGCGGGCGCGTCATGAGCCCCTCGCCCCATACGCCGGCAGGTATGATCTCCCTCATCCGTAACGCTGAGGGAGCGGCCACCATGCAACTCGACACTGATGACCTGAGTGGGGTGCTCAAGCGTCTCAAGCGCGCCCAGGGTCAGATCGGCGGAATCATCCGGATGATCGAGGAGGGTCGTGACTGCAAGGACATCGTCACGCAGCTCGCCGCGGTCTCGAAGGCGCTCGACCGGGCGGGCTTCGCCGTGATCGCCGCCGGCCTCAAGCAGTGCATCACCGAGGATCCCGAAGGCCAGGGCGGCGTGGACACCGCGTCGCTGGAGAAGCTCTTCCTCTCCCTGGCCTGATCGGGCCACCGCACTCACGTCGAGGGCGCTACACCTGACCGTGTAGCGCCCTCGACCTTTGCCCACGCCGCGAACCGGCCCCGCGCGACCATGGATGGTTGAGGCCGCTGCCGGTACTCGGCAGCGGCCTCAACGGGTCCGGTGGAAGGCGGAGGTGGACGGTCAGTGGTGGCCCTTGATCACCATCCGCATGATCCGCAGATCGAAGGCCACGAAGCGCCAGAACTGCAGCCACAGGTTGCGGCGGGCGCCCAGCGTCTTCGCGGTGGGTAGCGGGGCCTTGGACAGGTCGAGAACGGGATTCCCGCCGCCGGCCGGCTCATGCATGGAGAGTTGTGCCATTTCTCACTCCGGAATCATCTGCCAGCCCAGGCGGGCCTTGGCCTTGTACAGGAACAGGTAGTGGAGCATCAGCTTGACCCAGTGGCCGTGCAGGCCCAGCTCCCCACGGGTCTCCCGCTCGTCGCGTCCGGTGGTGTAGCGCTGGTAGTCCGGCACCACCGGGAGCATGGTCATCGCGGCCGCCGAGCCCTTGGTCAGGCCGGTGCCGGCGGACGCGACACAGGCCGCACCCATCCGGGCCATCGACGCCGTGTGCGGTGCGGCGCTGGTGCCGTGCTTGATCCGGTCGGCGATGGTCATGGCCACCGTCTTGCCCATCACGCCGGACGGCATGCCCGTGCGTGGCGGAGACGGAGCGATCACGGTCCCGTTGGGGGACTTGCGCGGCTTCGAGATCTGGTGCGGCGGCGCGAACGCGATTCCGACAGCCCAGATGTTGTCGTAGCCCGGGGCCGCGTAGGTGGTCGGCCAGTCCTCGGCCCGCCACTCCTCGTAGGGCTTGGGAGTGTAGTCGGCGTCCACCTTCATGAAGCCGGACGGGGCGAAGAGCTCGCTGGTGATGTCGTTGCCCTCGGCGTCGTAGGCCTGCAGCGGCACACCGCCGAACGGCGGGATCAGCATGGCGAAGTCGAACTCGAGAGTGTGCGAGGTGCCGTCCAGGGTCTCGTAGTGGATCGTCCGCTCCTCGACCCGATGTACGTGCGTCCCGACGATCGCCTCGACGCCGCGCTCGCGGAACAGCGAGCCCGTCCACAGTTCGCTGGTGGTCTGGAAGCCCTGCTGGTCGAAGACCATGCCGTCCACGCCGAAGTCGCCCAGTGCTGCCTCGTTGGTGAGGTAGACCACCCGGGCCAGGTCGCGGACGCCGGCCTGGCGCAGTTCGTGGTCGACGTTGAAGACGTACTCGAACGCCGCGCCCTCGCAGGTGCAGGTGCCGTGGCCGGTGCCCACCACCAACGTCTGCGGCTTGCCGGTCTTGAGCACCTCGATCACCTCGCGGAGCTTGTGGTTCGCCTCCACGGCGTGGTCGGCGGTGCAGACCGATTCGGTGTGTCCGCCCGGACCCATGCCCTCGGTGGCCTCGAACTTCAGCTTCGGACCGGTGGCATTGATCAGATAGTCGTAGCGCAGCCGCTCGGTGGTGCCGGCCTTCTCGGGCAGGGTGTACTCGATGTCCACCGCGCCCCGGGGGTCGTCGGCGTCGCCCTTCGGCCGGATCGCGACGGCCTTCGCCTGGTGGAAGCCGATCTTCTTGCGCGCGTAGACGGGGGCCAGCGGGAAGACCACATCCTTCTTGGCCATCTCGCCCACGCCCACCCAGATGTTCGAGGGGATCCAGTTCCACTGGGAGTTCGGCGACACGACGGTCACCTTGTGCTGGCTCCCCAGCAGTCGCCGCAGGTGCAGTGCGGCGGTGTGGCCGGATACACCCGCTCCGAGGATGAGGACCTCTGCCATGTGCTTCTCCTTCTTTCGGCAGCATCGCCGATCAACCACTATACCCTAGGGGGTATCCGGCGCGCGCGTCGACCCAGAGACGCGCTCCCCGGATTTCACGCTAGCCCGGCGAGTGCAGGCCCGCAGGTGGTTCGCGGGACTCGCCGATCGCCTCCTGGACCGAATCGGGGACGGTTCCGAACTCGGTCCACCCGGTCAGGCGCCGGGGAAGCGGACGCCGCGAGCCGCCAGTTCGGCGGGGGCGTCGGCGGCCCGATGGAGCGCGACCACAGTGGGGTAGTGGCCGATCGGTGCGACCGTGGAGGTGAGGGTCGCGGCGTGCACGCTGATCAGCTGCCACGCCTGGGCGCCGTCCTGGCCGCGGATGCCGCGCCCGGTGGAGAGGTCCTGGGTGTAGCACAGCGAGGTGGCGGCGTGGACGCCGATGCCGGCGAACAGCCCGAAGCCGGCCTGGTGGAAGTGCCCGGCCAGGATCGCGCGGACGTCCGAGCCGGCGAGCACCCCGGCGAGTTCCGGCTGCCCGACGAGCTCCCAGCTCGCGGCCAGATCCTGTACGACCGGCAGCGGTGCGTGGTGCATCGCCAGGATCGTCCCTTCCGGAGCCGGCTCGGCCAGCTGGTCGGCCAGCCAGGTCAGCGAGTCCGGCGCGATCGAGCCGTGGTCCAGGCCGGGCACCGTGCTGTCCAGGCAGAGCACCCGCAGGCCGCCGATCCGGTGCACCTGGTTCAGCGGGTCGGTGCGTCCCGTCCCACCCAGTAGCACGGCGTCGAAGGCCGCGCGCTCGTCGTGGTTGCCGTTCACCCAGATCACCTCGGCCCCGAGTCGTGCCGCGACCGGCTCCACGATCCTGCGGAGCTCGGCGTACGACTCGGGCGTCCCGTCGTCGGACAGGTCACCGGTGAACACCAGCGCCTCGGGGGAGTGGGCGGACGCAGCCTCGAGCGCGGCGACCAGGTTCGGTCGGGCATCCAGGACGCCACCCACGAGCGGGTCGTCAGGGTGGCGAAGGTGGGTGTCGCTGAAGTGGGCCAGCAGATACGCCGGACGCGGGTACTCGGCGGTTCGCACGTCCCAAAACTACGCCGGGAGCCGGCGACAACGCGGGCTCTCGCGGGTCAGCCGTGGCGGGCAGTGAACAGCCGGGCCTCGGCGAGGGCCGACCAGCCGTCGAAGAATTCCAGGCCGACCAGCGTGGCCGGCGGGAAGTTGTACCGGATCAGCGCGAGCGCGTCCGCGCTGGAGTGCTGGCGGTCGGCGATGTTCTCCGCGAGCGCGGGGATGCCCGGCGCGTGCCCGACGACCAGCACGGTGTGGACCCGGTCCTCGATGCCGGAGAGCTCGGCCAGCAGCTGGCGGGTGCCGGCGTTGTAGAGCCGGTCCAGGTAGCGGACGGGTGCCTGCAACCGGAGCAGCTCCGCGGTCTGGCGGGCGCGCGTGGCCGAGGAGCAGAGCACCAACTCGATCCGCTGGTGGGCAAGGATCTCGCCGACCTCGCGGGCCTGGCGGCGACCCTTCGGGGTCAACTCCCTGGTGATGTCGCGCCAGTCCGCGCCGGTGTGAGCCGCCTCGGCATGGCGCAGGAGGTAGAGCCGGTGGGCCTTGGGTTCACCGCGGGTCGCCATCTACGTCCTTCGGGTCACGCCC